>NZ_JAILXP010000409.1 GCF_020740895.1 Streptomyces sp. UNOB3_S3
GTCCTGGAGCGCCGCGTACGGCGGGCTGACCCCGACGGGGGAGCCGGCGGCCCGGCCCAGGACGCGCAGCGCCGCCTCCTCGCCGCCCGCACCCCGCACGGCGACCACGCCCACCTGGAGGTCGGGCAGCAGCCGCCACGCCGAACGCGCCTCCTCGGCGAGCAGCCGGGTCTCGATGCCGGGCAGCGCCTCCCGCCCCGGGGCGGGCACACCGGCCGCCACCACGACGAACGGGCCCTCGGTCAGCCCCAGCACCTGGGCCGCCTCCCAGACCGTGGTGCGGTCGGTGAGCAGCCCCGTGAACAGGGCCTCGACCAGCGCGGAGCGCTCGCGCTCCCGCTGGAGCACCAGCTCCGAGGCGGCCTCCCGGTAGGCGTCCCCGGCCGCCGCCGCCAGGCCCTCGTTCACCCACCAGGCGGCGAGCGAGGCGACGGTGTCGACGGTGATGCCGTCGGCGTCCCGGACCAGGGCGGCCAGCTCGGACCACAGGAACTCGGACCCCACGCGGTAGGCGTGCAGCAGCTCCGCCAGCGGCGCCCCCCGGTGGGCGTGCTCGCGGCCCGTGTTGCGCGCCGGAGCGAGGTCGGAGCCCCGGCCGTCGACGAGCTGACCGAGCACCAGCTCGGTGTTGTCCCGGCAGGAGGTGCCCAGTTCCTCGAACGGCACCCGGTCCTCGCTGCCGTAGTAGGCCACCTCGGCCCGGATGCGCAGGGCCATGCGCTCGCTCACCTCCCGCGCGCGCCCCAGCAGTACGGCGGCGGCGGGGGCGACCTCGGCGGGCGGAGGCGAAGTGCGGTTCATGTACCGCAGGTTACAAACGGAGGTGCGATTCGGGCGACGTTGTGCCCGGGGACAACGGGCCGACGTCATCACTGTGCACCGGTACGTGGCCCACGGGACGGGAGCCCACGACGATATCCGCAACGTTACCGGCCGGTTTCGTCGTCCGTTCAACCTCTCCGTACCCTCTCCGTACCCCCCAGGAGGAACCGTGCCCAGAGCAGCGAAGCGCGGCAAGGACAGCACGTCCCCCCGGAAGTGGCCCGCCCTGCTGGCCGGCTGCGCCGTCCTCGCCACGCCCCTCACCACCGCCGTGGCGAGCCCCGCCCAGGCCGCGGCGCCGGCCGGCTCCGGTACGTCCTACGTGGCCCTCGGCGACTCCTACGCCGCCGGTGCCGGGATCCCCAACATCTCCGGAGGACTGTGCCTGCGCTCCGACCGCAGCTACGGCCGTCTCATCGCCGCGAGCCTCAAACCGGCCTCCTACACGGACGCCTCCTGCGCGGCGGCCAAGGTGGGCGCCCTCACCACGGCGCAGACCGACGCCGGCATCCGCGTCAACGGCCCCCAGCTCGACGCCGTGAAGCCGGACACCGGGCTCGTCACGCTCACCATCGGCGGCAACAACCTCGGCACGTCGGACCTCGGTTTCGTCGACGTCGTCGCGGCGTGCTCCGGCCTGGCCCTCACCAACCCCTTCGGCGCGCCCTGCCGCGACTTCTACAAGGACACGCTCACCAAGCGCCTGGACGCCGTCGCCCCCAAGCTCGCGGACGGCCTCCAGCGGATCCACGCCAAGGCGCCCGGGGCCAAGGTGCTGGTCGTCGGCTATCCGTCGGTGGTGCCCGACGACCCGAGGACCTGCCTGGGCAAGATGCCCATCACGACCGGCGACATCGCCTATCTGCGCACCGTCCTCGGCGACCTCAACAAGATGGTCGCCAAGGCCGCCGCCGCCAACGACGCCACCTACGTCGACACCCTCACCCCGACCACGGGGCACGACCCCTGCTCGGCGGACCCCTGGATCGAGCCGCTCCTCCCCGGCAAGCCCACCCTGCCGCTCCACCCCAACGCCACGGGTGAGCGCGTCAGGGCCGACGCGGTGCTCAACACCCTCCGCGGCTGACGGCACGTACCGCGCCCCGGGGAAATCCGTTGGACAACCCCCACGGCGACTGATTGATTGGCCCCGCACGAGACCGTGCGGGGCCATTTCACGGGCCGTCCCACGGGCCACTTCGCAGCGGAAACAG
Source organism: Streptomyces sp. UNOB3_S3 (assembly GCF_020740895.1). GTDB lineage: Bacteria > Actinomycetota > Actinomycetes > Streptomycetales > Streptomycetaceae > Streptomyces. The sequence goes on from NZ_JAILXP010000409.1 coordinate 2,037, forward strand.
AGAGCGGGACATCATGCGGCAGGCGACCGGAGCTCCGACGACCAAGGACCGTATGCCCGCACCCATGACTGTGAAGAGCCCGTATGAACAAGCTGAACCTGGGGATCCTCGCCCACGTAGACGCCGGTAAGACCAGCCTCACCGAGCGCCTCCTCCACCGCACCGGAGTCATCGACGCGGTGGGGAGCGTCGACGACGGCACCACACAGACCGACTCCCTGGAGCTGGAACGGCGCCGGGGCATCACCATCCGCTCGGCCGTCGCCGCCTTCGTCCTGGACGACCTCAAGGTCAACCTGATCGACACCCCGGGGCACTCCGACTTCATCGCCGAGGTCGAACGCGCCCTGCGTGTGCTGGACGGCGCCGTGCTGGTCGTCTCCGCCGTGGAAGGCGTACAGCCGCAGACGCGCGTCCTGATGCGCACCCTGCGCAGACTCGCCATCCCCACCCTGGTCTTCGTCAACAAGGCCGACCGCGCCGGGGCGGACACGGACGCCGTGCTCTCCGCGATCCGCCGGCGGCTCACCGCCTCCGCCGTCGCCATGAGCACCGCCACGGGCCTCGGCACCCCCGCCGTGCGCGTGCGCCCGCGCGCCCTCGACGACCCGGCGTTCACCGACGAACTCGCGGAGGTCCTCACCGGGCACAGCGACGCCTTCCTCGGCTCCTACCTGGACGACACCCGCGCCCTCACCCCCGGTGACTACACCGCGGAACTCGCCCTCCAGACCGCCAAGGGACTCACCCACCCGGTGTACTTCGGCTCCGCCGTCACCGGCGAGGGCATCGGGGAACTCCTCTCCGGAGTACGGGACCTGCTCCCCGCCCCGGACGGCACCCGCCCCGGCGGGGAACCGGCCGGCACCGTGTTCAAGATCGAACGCGGTGCCCGGGGTGAACGGATCGGCTACCTCCATCTGACCGCAGGCAGCCTCGCCGCCCGCGACGAGGCCGTCCTCCACCGCACCGACCACTCCGGGCTCGTCACCCGGCACCCCGGCCGGATCACCTCGCTGCGCGTCTTCGACCGGGGCGCCACCACCGTCGAGGCCCGGGCGGAGGCAGGGGACATCGCGCAGATCAGGGGCCTGAAGGACCTCCGCGTCGGCGACCGGCTGGGCCGGGCGGACGGTACCGGCCGCACCGGCGCCTTCGCCCCGCCCGCCCTGGAGACCGTCGTCCGCCCCCTGCGGCCCGAGGCCGCGCCCCGGCTCCACACGGCCCTGGCGGCCCTCGCCGAACAGGACCCCCACATCGAGCTCCAGCAGGACGCGGACACCGGCGGAGCCGTTGTGCGGCTCTACGGAGAGGTGCAGAAGGACATCATCCACACCACGCTCGCGGAGGAGTACGGCGTCGCCGTCCGCTTCGAGGAGACCCGCACGGTCCACATCGAGAAGCCCACCGGCGTCGGCGAGGCACTGGAGGAGATCGACACCGGCACCTACGTGAACTACTTCTGGGCGACGGTGGGCCTCCGTGTGGAGCCCGCCGGGCCGGGCGAGGGCGTCGTCTTCCGCCTCGCCGTCGAACTGGGCTCGCTGCCCCGGGCGTTCCACAGGGCCATCGAGGAGACCGTCCGCTCGACCCTGCGGCACGGCCTGTACGGCTGGCAGGTCACCGACTGCCTGGTGACGCTCACCCATACCGGGTACGCCAGCCCCGTCAGCGCCGCGGACGACTTCCGCAAGGTCACCCCGCTGGTGCTGATGGACGCGCTGCGCCGGGCCGGGACGGAGGTCCACGAACCGGTGAACGCCTTCGAACTGGAGCTGCCCGCCGGTGCCCTGAGCCCGGTCCTCGCCCGGCTGGCCGAGCTGGGCGCGACCCCCTTCCCGCCCGTCGCCGACGGCGACGTCTACCGGCTGGAGGGCCTGCTGGCGGCGGGCCGGACGCACGGCTTCGAGCAGCGGGTCCCCGCGCTCACCCAGGGGGAGGGCGTCTTCCTGTCCGCCTTCCACGGCTACCGGCCCGTCCGGGGACGTCACCCGGTGCGGCCGCGCCCCCAGGGGCCGGACCCGCTGAACCGGGACGCGTACCTGCTGCACGTGCTCAAGCGCCTGTAGCGGCCGCGGCGACCCCCGTCCGGCGTTGCGGGACGGGGGTCGCGGTCCGCCGCCGGTCCGTCACGCGTGAGCGCCCGCCGCGGGCGGCAGTTGGCGTACACCCGAACGGACCGCCCAGAAGAAGATGCCCAGCGCGACGGCGGCGACGGTCAGCGAGTCGTACGGTGCGGGCAGCCGGCCCGAGCCCTTGAAGGTGCCGAGCCAGGAGAGCAGCGTCAGCACGGCGAGATAGACGACCAGCCAGGCCCCGGTGCGCAGTTCGGCGAGGAGCGGGCCGTCCTCGTCGCCCGTTCGCCGCATCGCCAGGAAGATCAGCAGCCCGGCCAGCACGAGCGGCAGCGCCAGCCGCAGGTCGTGCCAGCCCGACCAGTACACGAACTCGCTCGACACCACGAAGCTGACGGGCGCGATCCAGCGCAGCCCGGGCACCCAGCCCGCCATCGCGGCACCCGGCTGCCGCAGGAAGACAGCGGCGGCGACGGCCGACGCGGCATAGATCAGCAGGTACATGTCGCCCATGATGCTGACGATGCGCTGCCAGCCGCCGAACGGCAGCAGGAAGACCACGATGACGGCGAGGTTCAGCGCCAGCGCCCGGTGCGGGATGCCGGAGCGGCTGTCGACCTTCATCAGGGACCGGGGCAGGGTGCCGTTCTTGGCGAGGGCGTAGGTGTGCCGGGCGTCGATGGCGACGCCCACGTACGCCGAGCCGCCCGGCGAGACGACCGCGTCCGCGTAGAGGAGCGTGGACAGCCAGTGCAGATTGAAGATCAGCGCCAGCTGGCCGAAGGGCGATTCGAAGCTCACGCCCTTCCAGCCGTGGCCGAGGAGGTCCTCGGGGACGGCGAAGAGGAAGGCCAGCTGGAGCCCCAGGTACATCAGCAGCGCCAGCCCGATGCCGGTGAGCACCGAGGCCGGGATGGTCCGGCGGGGGTCGCGGGCCTCGCCGGAGAAGTCCAGCGGGGCCTGGAAGCCGTTCACCGAGTACACCACGCCGCCCCCGGCCAGCGCGGACAGACAGGCCGCGTAGCCGTAGGGCGCGAATCCGCCGTGGTCGGTGAGGCGTCCGGAGTGCCAGCCGGAGGCGATCAGCGCGAGCACGGTGACCACGGGCATGACGACCTTGAAGATGGACACGAGGTTGTTGAGCCGGGCGAACGTCCGCACCGCGAACCAGTTCAGCGCCGTCAGCAGGGTGCTCAGCGCCACGGCGACGCCGAGGCCCGAGGCGCTGAGGGTGTGGCCCGTGTAGAGGCCGGGGAGATAGTGGTTGGCGTACTGCATGATCGCGCTGATCTCGGCCGCGGTGCCGCCCACCGACAGCAGGACGGACCAGCCGACGAGCGTGCCGACCAGGCGGCCGCTCGCGTACAGCGGCCAGCGGACCGTTCCGCCGCCCTCGGGGCGTGACGCGCCGAGCTCGATCATGACGAGGGCGACGAGCCCGCACAGCACACCCGCGCCGACCCAGGTGAGCAGGGAAGCGGGCCCCGCCGTCTGGGCCGCGTACATCGCGGCGAACAGCCAGCCGGAGCCGACGATGTTGGAGAAACCGATTCCGGTCAGTCCCCAGAACCCCAGGTCGCGGTGGAGCCGCCGTTCCTGGACGGCCACTTCTGGCGTGCCGGGTTCCACCGGCAGCGGACGGTCCGACACGTGAGAGCCCTCCGGGGGCGAGTGAGTGCCTGTCATGGCGCTTCGAGGGTGAGCCGAGCCAGTATGGCGGTTAATCGATCTTCATTTGGTGCCTTTTGTGGGACATCATGACGCCACACCGTCGCCATCGTTCCCGCACGTCACTCTGCACCCGGAGGACATCATGCACAACGAACCGTCGATGAAACCGCCCGCGCGGACCGCTCAGGCGACCGCGCCGCACCCCGAGCCCGCCCCGCTC
>NZ_JAILXP010000041.1 GCF_020740895.1 Streptomyces sp. UNOB3_S3
GGTGGTGACGTCGAGGGCGGCGGCCCACCGCCGCCCTCGACGTCACCACCTGGCCGCCCACCGGCGCCGAGCCCGTCGAACTGACCGGACTCTACGACCGGATGGCCGTCGGCGGCTTCGACTACGGCCCGCTCTTCCAGGGCCTGCGCCGCGCCTGGCGGCGCGACGACGAGATGTACGCCGAGGTGTCCCTGCCCGAGGCCGGCCAGGGCGACGCCGCCGCCTACGGCATCCACCCGGCGCTGCTGGACGCGGCCCTGCACGTCACCGCGTTCAACGGCATGGAGCGCGGCGTCCTGCCCTTCTCCTGGGAAGGCGTCACCCTCCACGCGTCCGGCGCCTCGGCGATCCGCGTCCGGGTCGTCCGCACCGGCGACGACTCGGTGTCCGTGACCGTCACCGACGCCGAGGGCGAGCCCGTCGCCTCCGTCGAGACCCTCGTCCTGCGGGCGGTCTCGGCCGACCGCGCCGACCGGCTGACGGGCGCGGGCACCACGGGCGCGATCGGCCGGGACTCCCTGTTCCAGCTGCGATGGGCACCCGCACCCCGGCGCGGGACGCGAACGGGCGCCGCGGAGGGCCCGGTCGCGGTCCTGGGCGCGGAGGCCCCCGCCGCATTCCCCGCCGAGCGCTACACCCACCGTACGGACCTGGCGGCGCTGGCCGAGGCCGGCGACGTGCCGGGCACGGTGCTCGTCCCCGTGGCGGGCGACGGCTACCCCGACGCCGTGGTGGACTCCGTCCACACCACGACGGCCCGGGTCCTGGGACTCGTACAGGAGTGGCTGGCGGACGACCGGTTCGCCGAATCACGACTGGTGTTCGTCACCCGGGGCGCCACGGTCGGCAATGACCTCGCCGCGGCGGCCGCGTGGGGCCTGGTGCGCTCGGCACGCTCGGAGCACCCGGACCGCTTCGGCCTGCTGGACCTGGAAGGCGACGAGGCGGCCTGCCTCACCGCACTCCCGCGAGCCCTCGCCCTGACCCCCGACGAGCCGCAACTGCTCGTCCGCGACGGCGAGATCCTCACCGCGCGACTGGCCCGGGCCACGCCCCAGGAGACCACGACCTCCCCCTGGAAGGCTGACGGCACCGTCCTCATCACCGGCGGCACGGGCGGCCTCGGCCGCGCCGTCGCCCGCCACCTGGTGACCGCGCACGGCGTACGCAACCTCCTCCTCGTCAGCCGCAGCGGCCCCGCCGCCGAGGGCGCCGGGGAACTGGCCGCCGAACTGACCGCCCAGGGCGCCGGGATCACGGTCGAGGCGTGCGACGTCACGGACCGGACGGCCGTGGACGAGCTGGTGGCACGGCACCGCATCACGGCCGTCGTGCACACGGCCGGCGTCCTCGACGACGGCGTGGTGGAATCCCTGACGCCGGAGCGGCTCGCCACCGTCCTCCGCCCGAAGGCCGACGCGGCCTGGCACCTCCACGAGGCGACCAGGGACCTCGACCTCGACGCCTTCATCACCTTCTCCTCCGTCTCCGGAGTCTTCGGCGGCCCGGGCCAGGCCAACTACGCGGCCGGCAACGCCTTCCTCGACGCCCTCGCCCAGCACCGGCGGGCCACCGGCCGCACCGCCGTCTCCATGCCGTGGGGTCCGTGGACCCAGGACGGCGGCATGACCGGCACCCTGTCGGACGTCGACATCCGCCGCATCGCCCGCTCGGGCATGCCCGAACTCACCCCCGCCGAAGGCGTCGCCCTGTTCGACGCCGCGCTGACGGTGGACGACGCCGTCGTCCTGCCCGTCCGCTTCGACCTCCCCGCCCTGCGGGCGCAGGGCGACACCCCCGCGCTCCTGCGCGGCCTCGTCCGGGGCCGCGCCCGCCGCTCGGCGGCGACGGCCTCGGCGGCCGCCGCCGGACTCGTGGGCCGCCTGACCGGGCTGGGCCCGGTCGAGCGCCACGAGGTGCTCCAGGACCTGGTCCGCGGCCAGATCGCGGTCGTCCTGGGCCACGCGGACGCGGACACCGTGGACCCGTCGCGCCCCTTCCAGGACCTCGGCTTCGACTCCCTGACGGCCGTCGAACTCCGCAACCGGCTGAACGCGGCCACCGGCCTGCGCCTCTCGGCCACCGTCGTCTTCGACTACCCGACCACGGAGGCCCTGGTGGGCTTCCTGCTGGACGAGCTGTTCGGCGGCGAGGCGGAAGCCGCGCCCCAGGCGCCCGCCGCCACCCTGCCGGCGGTGGCCGACGACCCGATCGTGATCGTCGGGATGAGCTGCCGCTACCCGGGCGGGGTGTCCTCCCCGGAGGACCTGTGGCGGCTGGTGTCGGAGGGCGCGGACGCGGTCTCCGGCTTCCCGGCCGACCGCGGCTGGGACGTCGAGGCCCTCTACAACCCCGACCCCGACATGCCCGGCACCTCCTACACACGCTCCGGCGGCTTCCTCCACGAGGCGGGCGAGTTCGACCCGGAATTCTTCGGGATGAGCCCTCGTGAGGCCCTGGCGACGGACTCCCAGCAGCGGCTGCTGCTGGAGGCGACCTGGGAGGCGATCGAGCGCGCGGGCATCGACCCGCTGACCCTGCGCGGCAGCAGCACCGGTGTCTTCGCCGGCGTGATGTACAACGACTACGGAAACATGCTGGTCGGCGACCAGTTCGAAGGCTTCCGGGGCAACGGCAGCGCCGCCAGCATCGCCTCGGGCCGGGTGTCGTACACCTTCGGCCTGGAGGGCCCGGCCGTCACGGTCGACACGGCCTGCTCGTCCTCGCTCGTCGCCCTCCACTGGGCGGCCCAGGCGCTGCGCTCGGGCGAGTGCTCGCTGGCACTGGCGGGCGGTGTGACGGTGATGTCGACGCCGACGACGTTCGTGGAGTTCTCCCGCCAGCGCGGCCTGGCGGCGGACGGCCGCTGCAAGGCCTTCGCCGACGCCGCCGACGGCGTCGGCTGGGCGGAGGGCGTCGGCATGCTGGTCCTGGAGCGGCTCTCGGACGCGAAGCGTCTCGGGCACCAGGTGCTGGCCGTGGTGCGGGGTTCGGCGGTCAACCAGGACGGCGCCTCCAACGGTCTGACGGCGCCGAACGGTCCGTCGCAGCAGCGGGTGATCCGCCAGGCGCTGGCGAGCGCCGGGCTGTCGGCCGCCGACGTGGACGCCGTCGAGGCGCACGGTACGGGTACGACGCTGGGTGACCCGATCGAGGCGCAGGCGCTGCTGGCCACCTACGGTCAGGACCGGCCGGAGGACCGGCCGCTGTGGCTGGGCTCGGTGAAGTCCAACATCGGCCACACCCAGGCCGCCGCCGGCGTCGCCGGGATCATCAAGATGGTCATGGCCATGCGGCACGGCGTCCTGCCGCACACCCTGCACATCGACGAGCCGTCCACCCACGTGGACTGGTCGGCGGGCGCGGTCGAGCTCCTGACCGCACCGGTCGACTGGACGGCCGCGGAGGACGGCCGGCGCCGGGCGGGCGTGTCGTCGTTCGGCGTCAGCGGGACGAACGCGCACGTGATCCTGGAGCAGGCGGAACCCGAGCCGTCGGACGTGCACGTCGTGGACGCTCCGGAGCCGGGCGCGGTCGTCGTGCCCTGGGTGCTGTCCGGCAAGACGGAGGCGGCCCTGCGGGATCAGGCGTCGCGCCTGCTGACGCACGTCGACGGGCAGCGTCCCGTGGACGTGGGCTTCTCGCTGGTGTCGAGCCGTTCGAACTTCGCGCACCGCGCGGTGGTACTGGGTGAGGACGCCGAGTCGCTGACGGGTGCGCTGGCGGCGCTGGCATCGGGTGAGCCCGGTGCCGGTGCCGGTGTGGTCGAGGGCTCGGCGGGCTCGGGGAAGACGGCGGTGCTGTTCTCGGGCCAGGGCTCGCAGCGGCTCGGCATGGGCCGGGAGTTGTACGGGCGCTTCCCGGTGTTCGCCGACGCGTTCGACGCGGTGTGCGCGGGTCTGGACGAGCACATGGACCGGCCGCTGCGTGAGGTGATCTGGGGCGAGGACGAGGAGCTGATCAGCCGGACCGCCTACACGCAGGCCGGGTTGTTCGCGGTCGAGGTGGCGCTGTTCCGTCTCGTCGAGTCGTGGGGTGTGCGTCCGGACTTCGTCGCCGGGCACTCGATCGGCGAGGTCGCGGCGGCACACGTCGCCGGGCTCCTCCCGCTGGCCGACGCGTGCGCGCTGGTGGCGGCCCGTGGCCGGCTGATGCAGGAACTGCCCGCCGGTGGTGCGATGGCGGCGGTCCGGGCGACGGAGGACGAGGTCCTGCCGCTGGTCGCGGACGATGTCACGATCGCCGCTGTCAACGGCCCGTCGTCGGTCGTCGTCTCGGGCACGGAGGAAGCGGTCGCCAGGATCGCCGGGCACTTCGAGGCCGAGGGCCGCAAGACCAGCCGCCTCCGCGTCTCGCACGCGTTCCACTCGCCGCTGATGGCACCCATGCTCGCCCGGTTCCTGGAGGTCGTGGAAGGCCTGTCCTTCGGCGCCCCGACCGTCCCGGTCGTCTCCAACCTCACCGGTGGCCTCGCCAAGCCCGAGGAGCTGGCTTCCGCCGCCTACTGGGTCCGCCACGTCCGTGAGGCCGTGCGCTTCGCCGACGGCATACGCACCCTCCACGCGGCGGGCGTGACCCGCTTCCTGGAGCTGGGCCCCGACGGTGTGCTCACCGCCATGGCCCGCGAGTCGGTGCCCGACGAGGCCGCCGTGCTCGTGCCCGTCCTGCGCAAGGACCGGCCCGAGGAACTGACGGCGCTCACCGCCCTGGCGCGGCTGCACGTCTCCGGTGCCGCAGTGAACTGGCCCGCCGTGTACGCCGGGACGGGCGCGCGGCGCGTGGACCTGCCGACGTACGCGTTCCAGCACCAGCGGTTCTGGCCCACGGGCACGATCGCACGCGCGGGAGACGTCCGCTTCGCGGGCCTGGGCTCCGCCGACCACCCGCTGCTGGGCGCGGCGGTGGAGCTGGCGGGCTCCGACGGCCTCCTCTTCACCGGACGGCTGTCCCTCCAGACCCACGCGTGGCTGGCCGACCATGCCGTCCTCGGTTCGGTGCTGGTGCCGGGTACGGCGCTGGTGGAGCTGGCGCTGCGGGCAGGCGACGAGGCCGGTTGCGGGGTGCTGGAGGAGCTGACGCTCGCCGCGCCGCTCGTCCTGCCCGAGCAGGGCGGCGTACAGGTGCAGGTGCGCGTCGGCGAGCCCGACGAGGCGGGCCGTCGCGCCGTGACCGTCCACTCGCGCGAGGGCGACGAGCCGTGGACGCTGCACGCCGACGGTTTCCTCAACGCCGAGGACGCCGAACCGCAGATTTTCGATGCCTTGACGTGGCCGCCGGCGGGTGCCGAGCCGGTCGATGTCACGAGCAGCTACGAGGAGTTCGCGGAGGCGGGCTTCGACTACGGTCCGGTGTTCCAGGGCCTGCGCGCGGCGTGGAAGCTCGGCGACGAGGTGTTCGCCGAGGTGGCCCTGCCCGAGGACGTGGACGGCGGCGCGTACGGTCTGCACCCGGCGCTCTTCGACGCCGTCCTGCACGCCTCCGCGGTCACCGGCTCCGAAGACCGCCGCGGTGTCCCGTTCTCGTGGACGGGCGTCTCGCTGCACGCCACAGGGGCATCCGCCGTACGGGCCCGTATCCGCACCGCCGCCGACGGCGGGCTGTCCATCGCCGTGGCCGACACGGCCGGTGCCCCGGTCGCGTCCGTGGAGTCGCTGGTGGTCCGGCCGATCGCGGCCGACCAGCTCCGCACCGCCGACCGCGACTCGCTCTTCGCGCTCGACTGGACCCCGGTCCAGATAACGGACGCCGAGGCCGTGCCGTACACGGACCTCGACTCGCTGGCCGACGACGACGCCGTCCCGGCCGTCGTCGTGACGGCGGTGACCGGCGCTGACGACGAGGTGGTGGACTCGGTCCACGCCGCTGCCGCCCGCGCGCTCGCACTCGTCCAGTCGTGGCTCGGCGAGGAGCGATTCGCCTCCTCGCGCTTGGTGTTCATCACCCGTGGCGCCGTCGCGGGCGACGACCTGGCCGGTGCCGCGGTGTGGGGTCTGGTCCGCTCGGCGCAGTTGGAGAGCCCGGGCCGCTTCGGTCTGGTGGACCTCGACGGCGAAGCCGACGCCACGACCGTCCTGCCGCAGGCGCTGGCCGTGGACGAGCCGCAGCTGCTGATCCGTGGCGGAGAGGTGCTGGCCGCCCGCCTCGGCCGCGTGGCGTCCGAGCCTGTCGCCGAGGCCCCCTGGCGCTCCGGCGGAACGGTCCTCGTCACCGGTGGCACGGGCGGCCTCGGCCGTATCGTCGCCCGGCACCTGGCGACCGCGCACGGCGTGCGCGACCTCGTACTCGTCAGCCGGAGAGGCCCCGCCGCCGAGGGCGTCGAGGAACTGGTCGCCGAACTGGCCACCCACGGCGTGGACGTGGCCGTGGAGGCGTGCGACGTCGCGGACCCGGCTGCGGTGGCCGATCTCGTCTCCCGGCACCGGATCACGGCTGTGGTGCACACCGCCGGCGTTCTGGACGACGGAATCATTGCTTCCCTCACCCCGGATCGTCTCTCGGCGGTCCTGCGGCCGAAGGTCGACGCTGTCTGGAACCTCCACGAGGCCACCAAGCACCTCGACCTCGACGCGTTCGTCGTCTTCTCCTCCGTCGCCGGTACCTTCGGCAGCGCGGGTCAGGCGAACTACGCGGCAGGCAACGCCTTCCTCGACGCACTCGTCCTGCGCCGCCGGGCCGAGGGGCTCGTCGGCGCGTCGCTCGCCTGGGGCCCGTGGGCCCAGGACAGCGGCATGACGGGCACGCTGACCGACGCCGACGTCCAGCGGATCGCGCGTTCCGGTATGCCGGTGCTGTCCGTGGAGCAGGGCCTCGCGCTGTTCGACGCCGCGCTGCCGGTGTCCGCGTCGCGGCCGGCGCTGCTGCCCGTACGCCTGGACCTCGCGGCCCTGCGGGCGCGGGGCGAGGTGCCCGCGCTGCTGCGCGGCCTCGTCCGCACCCGCGTCCGGCGTACGGCCGGCGCGGGCGCGGCCGCCGCCTCCGAACTGGTCCGGCGGCTGGCGGCGGTCTCCGAGGCCGAGCGGCGCGACGCGCTGCTGGACCTCGTCCGTACACAGATCGCCGTCGTCCTCGGCCACGCGGGATCGGACACGGTGGATCCGTCGCGGGCGTTCCAGGACCTCGGCTTCGACTCCCTGACCGCCATCGAGCTCCGCAACCGCCTCGGCAGGACGACGGGCCTGCGGCTGCCCGCGACGGCGGTGTTCGACTACCCCACCGCCCGGGCCCTGGTGGGCCATCTGTACGACGAGCTCTTCGGGGCGGAGCCCGAGGCATCGCTCCAGGCCGTCGGCTCGCTGCCGTCGCTCGTCGACGATCCGGTGGTGATCGTCGGGATGAGCTGCCGCTTCCCGGGCGGGGTGTCGTCCCCGGAGGACCTGTGGCGGCTGGTGTCGGAGGGCGTGGACGCGGTCTCCGGCTTCCCGGCCGACCGTGGCTGGGACCTCGACGACCCGGACCGTGAGGGCGACATCGCCACCCGGTCCGGTGGATTCCTGCACGACGCGGGCGAGTTCGACCCCGAGTTCTTCGGCATGAGCCCCCGCGAGGCCCTGACCACCGACGCCCAGCAGCGGTTGCTGCTGGAGACGACGTGGGAGGCCCTGGAACGGGCCGGAATGGACCCGGCGACGCTGCGCGGCAGCAGGACCGGCGTCTTCGCGGGCGTCATGTACCACGACTACGCCCAGCTCCTCTCCGGGCGTGAGTTCGAGGGCTATCAGGGCAGTGGCAGTGCGGGCAGTGTGGCGTCTGGCCGGGTGTCGTACACCTTCGGCTTCGAGGGCCCGGCGGTGACCGTCGACACGGCCTGCTCGTCCTCGCTCGTCGCACTGCACCTGGCTGCCCAGGCGCTGCGTTCGGGTGAGTGCTCGCTGGCACTGGCCGGTGGTGTGACGGTGATGTCGACGCCGCTGACCTTCGTCGAGTTCTCCCGCCAGGGCGGGCTCTCCGCCGACGGCCGCTGCAAGGCCTTCGCGGACGGCGCCGACGGCGTCGGCTGGGGCGAAGGCGCCGGCATCCTCGTGCTGGAGCGCATGTCGGACGCCCGTCGCAACGGTCACCGGATTCTGGCGACCGTGCGCGGTTCGGCGGTCAACCAGGACGGTGCGTCGAACGGTCTGACGGCGCCGAACGGTCCGTCGCAGCAGCGGGTGATCCGCCAGGCGCTCGCGAGCGGTGGATTGTCCACCGGCGATGTCGACGTCGTCGAGGCGCACGGTACGGGTACGACGCTTGGTGACCCGATCGAGGCGCAGGCGCTGCTGGCGACGTACGGCCAGGGACGGCCGGAGGAGCGGCCGCTGCTGCTCGGCTCGGTGAAGTCCAACATCGGGCATACCCAGGCGGCAGCGGGCGTGGCCGGGATCATCAAGATGGTCATGGCGATGCGGCACGGTGTCCTGCCGCGCACGCTGCACGTTGACCAGCCGTCGTCGCACGTGGACTGGTCGGCGGGTGCTGTGGAGCTGCTGACGGAGCGGACGGACTGGCCGGAGGGTGAAGGGCCGCGCCGGGCGGGTGTGTCGTCGTTCGGCATCAGCGGGACGAACGCACACGTGATCCTGGAACAGGCCGAGCCGGAGCCCGAGCCGGTGGAGGCATCGGAATCGGGCGCGGTCGTGCCCTTGTTGCTTTCCGGCAGGACCGAAGCCGCGCTTCGGGCCCAGGCGGCACGCCTGCTGGCCCACCTCCAGGACCAGCCGGAGCCGAGGCTCGCCGATGTCGCGTACTCGCTGGTGATGAGCCGGGCGGTCTTCTCCCACCGGGCCGTTCTGCTCAGCGCGGACCGGGACGACGTCCTGCGCTCCCTGTCGGCGCTCGCGGCCGACCGGTCGGAGGAGCACGCGGAGGGAACGACGCGCCCGGGCAAGGTCGCCTTCCTCTTCTCCGGCCAGGGCTCCCAGCGGCTCGGCATGGGCCGTGAGCTGTACTCCCGCTTCCCGGTGTTCGCCGACGCGTTCGACGCGGTGTGCGTGGGTCTGGACGAGCATATGGACCGGCCGCTCCGCGACGTCATCTGGGGCGAGGACCCGGAGGCGCTGAACCGGACCGTGTACGCCCAGACGGGCCTCTTCGCCGTCGAAGTCGCGCTCTTCCGGCTGCTGGAGTCCTGGGGCGTACGCCCGGACCAGTTGCTCGGCCACTCCACCGGTGAGATCGCGGCCGCGCACGTCGCGGGTGTCCTCTCGCTGGACGACGCCTGCCGGCTCGTCGCGGCTCGCGGACGGCTGATGCAGGCCCTGCCCCCGGGCGGTGCCATGGTGGCCGTACGGGCCACCGAGGACGAGGTCCGGCCGCTGCTGACGGACGAGGTCGCGATCGCGGCGGTCAACGGGCCGTCGTCGGTGGTGGTCTCGGGAGCCGCGGAGGCCGTCGGGGCGGTCCGTGCCCACTTCGAGGAGCAGGGCCGCAAGACCACCCAGCTCCGCGTCTCGCACGCCTTCCACTCGCCGCTCATGGAGCCGATGCTCGCGGACTTCCGCGCCGTCGCCGAGAGCCTGACGTACGGCACCCCCACCATCCCCCTCGTATCGAACCTGACCGGTGAAGCCGCCACCGACGAGCAGCTCCGTTCCCCGGAGTACTGGGTGCGGCACGTCCGGGAGGCGGTTCGCTTCTCCGACGGCGTGCGGACGCTGCGGGCGGCGGGCGTGAGGTCGTTCCTGGAGCTCGGACCGGACGGGTCCCTGTCCGCCCTGGCCGCCGAATCGGCCGACGACGAGGCCGCCTTCGCCCCCGCCCTGCGCAAGGGCCGGGACGAGGAGCGGGCGCTCCTCGACGCCGTCGCCCGCCTGTACGTGCTCGGCGCGGACGCCGACTGGTCCGCCCTCTTCACCGGTACCGGCGCACGCCGGGTCGACCTGCCGACGTACGCGTTCCAGCGCGAACGGTTCTGGCCCACGGGCGTGCAGGCCCGCGCCGGTGACGTGCGCTTCGCGGGCCTCGGATCGGCCGGACACCCGATGCTGGGCGCCGCCCTCGAACTCGCCGACGCCGAGGGCCACCTGCTCACCGGCCGGCTGTCCGTGCAGTCGCAGCCGTGGCTCGCGGACCACGTCGTCCAGGGCGCGGTCCTCGTCCCCGGCACCGGACTGCTCGAACTCGCCGTCCGGGCCGGTGACGAGGTCGGCTGCGACCTCGTCGAGGAACTCACGCTCACCGCGCCCCTGCTGCTGCCCGAGGAAGGCGGGGCGGTACAGATCCAGGTGCGCGTCGGCGCACTGGACGCCACGGGACGCCGCACCCTCGGCATCCACTCCCGGCCGGAGGGCCGGGTGCTCGACCCCTGGACCCAGCACGCCACCGGCGTGCTCGCCCCGGGCGCCGGGGCCCCGGACACCGACACCTCTGCTGCCTGGCCCCCGGCGGGCGCCGAGCCGCTGCCCGTCGAGGGCGCGTACGCGACGTTCGCGGAGTACGGCTACGCCTACGGCCCGGTGTTCCAGGGCCTGCGGGCCGCGTGGCGGGCGGGCGACGAGCTGTTCGCCGAGGTGGCGTTGCCGGAGGGCACCGATGGTGGGACGTTCGGTCTGCACCCGGCGCTGCTGGACGCCGCCATGCACGCCGCGATCCTCGCCGGTGACGGCGGGGGCGGGACGGTGGTCCCCTTCGCCTGGACCGATGTGGCGCTGCATGCCGTGGGCGCCTCGGCGGTCCGGGTGCGTCTCTCCCGCAAGGGCGACGGCGCGCTGTCGCTGACGGTCTCCGACGTGACCGGCCGACCGGTGCTCACGGTGGGCTCCGTGGCGGGCCGGCCGGTGTCGGCCGAGCAGCTGGACGCCGGCGGACGCACGGGTCGGCCGCTGTACGGGATCGAGTGGTCCGGCGCGGCGGCTGCGGATGATGCGGTGGTGTCGTGGGCGCCCTGGGAGACGGTCGCCGATCTCGACGCCGTGCCGGACGTCGTGGTGCTGGACTGCGGCGCGACGGAGCCGGCGGGCGATGTGCCCGATGGCGTACGGGCCGTGCTGAGCCGCGTGCTGGACGCGGTGCAGGAGTGGCTGTCCGACGAGCGTTTCGAAGGTTCGCGTCTTGCTGTGGTCACGCGGAATGCGGTGGCTGTGGCTGATGGTGTGGCGTTGGATGTGGTGCAGGCTCCGGTGTGGGGTCTGGTGCGTTCGGCGCGGGCGGAGAATCCGGGCCGGTTCGTCCTGGTGGACACCGATGGGGATCCGGGGGAGGCGCTGGTCGCGGCGCTGGCCTCGGGTGAGCCGGAGGTGGCGGTGCGTGGTGGTGAGGTGCTGGTGCCGCGCCTGGTGCGTCTGACCTCTGAGCTTGAGGCAGCGGATGTCTCCCTTGATGTTGAGGGTGGGGTGCTGATTACCGGTGGTACGGGTGGTCTGGGCGCGGTTGTGGCCCGTTACCTCGTGGCTGAGCGTGGTGTCCGGCATCTGACGCTGACGAGTCGTCGGGGTCTGGAGGCTCCGGGTGCTCTGGAGCTGGTGTCGGACCTGGCCGACCTGGGCGCGGACGCACGGGTCGTCGCCTGTGATGTGTCCGACCGTGCGGCGCTGGCCGCCGTGGTGGACGGAATCACCACCGACCGGCCGCTCACCGCCGTGATCCACGCTGCCGGAATCGGTGACAACGGCCTCGTCGGGGCGCTGACCCCCGAGCGCGTCGACGCCGTGCTCGCGCCCAAGGCCGATGCCGCCTGGTGGCTGCACGAGCTGACCCGTGAGATGGACCTGACGGCCTTCGTCACCTTCTCCTCGGCCGGCGGGCTCGTCCTCGCCGCCGGGCAGGGCAACTACGCGGCCGCGAACGTCTTCCTCGACGCCCTGGCGCAGCAGCGCCACGCCGAGGGGCTGCCCGCGACGTCGATGGCCTTCGGCCTGTGGGACGTGGGTGCCGGGCTCGGCCAGTTCCTCAGCGACGTCGACCGCAAGCGCATGGCCACCCAGGGCGTCCCGGTGCTGTCGCACGCGGCGGGTCTGGAGCTGTTCGCGGCCGGGCTGGATTCGGAGCGGCCCGCGGTCGTTCCCATCCATGTCGACACGGCTGCCCTGCGCACCCGTACCGACGAGATCCCCGCCCTCCTGCGCGGCCTCGCCCCCAGGGTCCGGCGTGCCACGGCCGCCGACGCGACCGCCGTCACCGCCACCGGACTGCGGGCGCGCCTGGCCGGGCTCACCGGCGGCGAGCGACACCGTGCGGTGCTCCAGATCGTGCGCGGTCAGGTCGCGGCCGTGCTGGGGCACGGATCGGCTGAGGCGATCGGTGCGGAGCGGGCGTTCCAGGAGCTCGGTTTCGACTCCCTGGCGGCGACGGAGCTGCGCAACCAGCTCAACCGCGTCACCGGTCTGCGCCTCCCCGCCACCCTCGTCTTCGACCACCCCAACTCCCTCGCCGTCACCGACCACATCCTCACCCTGGTCGCCGACCAGGACGGGACGGTGGCGGGTGCGGTGACCGTGGCCGGCGGCGGACGGCGTCCGCTGGACGACGAACCGATCGCCATCGTCGGCATGGCCTGCCGCTACCCCGGCGGCGTCACGTCCCCCGAGGACCTGTGGCGGCTGGTCGCCGACGGCGTCGACACCGTCTCCGACCTGCCCGTCGACCGCGGCTGGAACGTCGACGACCTCTACGACCCCGAGCCGGGCAAGGAGGGCAAGAGCTACACGCACCGCGGCAGCTTCCTCCACGACGCGGCCGACTTCGACCCCGGGTTCTTCGGCATCTCGCCCCGCGAGGCCACCTACATGGACCCGCAGCAGCGACTGCTGCTGGAGGTGTCCTGGGAGGCGATGGAACGCGCCGGTATCGACCCGGCCACGCTCAAGGGCAGCAGGACCGGCGTCTTCGCCGGTGTCATGTACCACGACTACGCCCTGAACGTGTCACCCTCGGGCACCAGCGGAGGCAGCGTCGTCTCCGGCCGCGTGTCCTACACCTACGGTTTCGAAGGCCCGGCGGTGACGGTCGACACGGCGTGCTCGTCGTCGCTCGTCGCGCTGCACCTGGCGGTGCAGGCGCTGCGTTCGGGTGAGTGCTCGCTGGCGCTGGCCGGCGGTGCGACGGTGATGTCGACGCCGGGCATGTTCATCGAGTTCAGCCGTCAGCGCGGGCTCTCCGCGGACGGCCGCTGCAAGGCGTTCGCCGGTGCGGCGGACGGCGTCGGTTGGTCCGAGGGCGCGGGCGTCCTCCTCGTCGAGCGGCTCTCCGACGCCCTGCGCAACGGCCACGAGGTGCTCGCGGTCGTACGGGGCACGGCAGTGAACCAGGACGGCGCGAGCAACGGCTTCTCCGCCCCCAACGGCCCCTCGCAGCAGCGGGTGATCCGCCAGGCCCTGGAGAACTCCGGCCTCGCGCCCACCGACGTCGACGCGGTCGAGGCGCACGGCACGGGTACGACGCTGGGTGACCCGATCGAGGCGCAGGCGCTGCTGGCGACGTACGGTCAGGACCGCGACGCGGACCGGCCGCTGTGGCTGGGCTCGGTGAAGTCCAACATCGGTCACGCACAGGCGGCTGCCGGTGTCGCGGGCGTCATGAAGATGGTCATGGCGATGCGCAACGGCCTGCTGCCGAAGACCCTGCACGTCGACGAGCCCTCGCCGCACGTCGACTGGTCGGCCGGTGCCGTCGCACTGCTGACCGAGCCGACCGCATGGCCCGAGACCGGACACCCGCGACGCGCGAGCGTCTCGGCCTTCGGCATCAGCGGCACGAACGCGCACGTGGTCCTGGAACAGGGACCGCAGCCGGAGAGCACCGACGAGACGGACGCGGACACCTCCGGCATCGTGCCGTGGCTGGTCCACGCCGCCACCCCCGAGGCGCTGCGCGCCCAGGCCGGCCGTATCCGGTCGTTCGTCGCGGCCCGCCCGGAGCTCACTCCGTACGAGGTGGCCCACTCGCTGGCCACGACGCGGTCGGCCCTGGAGTCCCGTGCGGCGGTCGTCGGCACGGACCGCGCCGAGCTGCTCGACGGCCTGGAGGCCCTCGCGCGCGGCGAGTCCGTACCCGCCGCCTTCACGGCCTCCGCGCGGAGCAACGACTCGACGGCCGTGCTGTTCTCGGGTCAGGGTTCGCAGTGGTTGGGGATGGGGCGGGAGTTGTACGTCCGGTTCCCGGTGTTCGCGGATGCGTTTGACGCGGTGTGTGCGGGGCTGGACGGGCATCTGGAGCGGCCGCTTCGGGATGTTGTGTGGGGTGAGGACGGGGAGCTGGTCGATCAGACCGTCTATGCCCAGGCCGGGTTGTTCGCGGTCGAGGTGGCGTTGTTCCGTCTTGTCGAGTCGTGGGGTGTGCGGCCGGAGTATGTGGCCGGGCACTCGATCGGCGAGGTCGCGGCGGCGCATGTGGCCGGGGTCTTCTCGCTGGATGACGCCTGCCGGTTGGTGGCGGCTCGTGGTCGTTTGATGCAGGAGCTGCCTGCCGGTGGTGCGATGGTGGCGGTTCAGGCAGCGGAGGACGAGGTCCTGCCGTTGCTGACGGACGGTGTTTCGATCGCGGCGGTCAATGGCCCGTCGTCGGTGGTGGTCTCGGGTGCGGAGGAATCCGTCCTGGAGATCGCGGCCCGCTTCGAGGCCGAGGGTCGCAAGACCAGTCGTCTTCGGGTCTCGCATGCGTTCCACTCGCCGTTGATGGAGCCGATGCTGGCGGAGTTCCGGGAGGTTGTGGAGGGCCTGTCCTTCGGCGCCCCGGCCATCCCGGTCGTCTCCAATCTCACCGGTGGCCTCGCCAAGCCCGAGGAGCTCGCCTCCGCCGAGTACTGGGTGCGGCACGTCCGTGAGGCGGTCCGCTTCGCGGACGGAGTGCGTACCCTCCTCGCCGAAGGCGTGAGCCGCTTCCTGGAGCTCGGCCCCGACGCCGTGCTCACCGGGATGGCCAAGGACACCCTCGGCGACGCCGCGGACGGTGCCCTGACGGTGTCCGCACTGCGCAAGGGACGGGACGACGTCGCGACCCTTGTCACCGCTCTCGGTCAGCTGCACGTACACGGCGCCGCCGTGGACTGGCACGCGTTCTTCGCCGGCCGGAGCACGCGCCGCGTCGATCTGCCCACCTACGCCTTCCAGCGCGAGCGGTACTGGGTGAACGCCACGACCGGCACGGGTGACCTGAGCGCCACCGGTGTGGACACGGTGGCGCACCCGATGCTGGGCGCGGTCCTGCGGCTGCCCGACTCGGACGGCGTGGTCCTCACGGGCAGGCTGTCGGTGTCGTCGCACCCGTGGCTCGCCGATCACGCGGTGCGGGGCACGGTCCTGGTGCCGGGCACCGGGTTGCTGGAGCTCGCCGTCCGGGCCGGTGACGAGGTCGGTTGCGGCCTGCTGGAGGAGCTGACGCTCGCCGCGCCGATGGTGCTGCCCGAGCGTGGCGCGATACAGGTCCAGGTCGTCGTGGGCACGGACGAGGCCGGGCGCCGCCCGGTGGCCGTGTACTCGCGGCGGGAGGACGCGGGCGACCGTGAGTGGGTCCGCCATGCCTCCGGGTTCCTCACGGCCGACGCCCAGAAGGCGGCGGCGTTCGACCTGAGCGCCTGGCCGCCGGCCGGTGCGGAACCGGTGCGGCTGGACGGGGCGTACGAGGCTCTGCGCGAGCACGGCTACGGCTACGGCCCGGTGTTCCAGGGCCTGCGGGCTGCCTGGAAGGCGGGCGACGAACTGTTCGCCGAGGTGATGCTGCCGGAGGGGGCGCGGGAGGAGGCCGGTCGTTTCGGTCTGCACCCGGCGCTGCTGGACGCCGCCATGCACGCCGCGATCTTCGTCGGCGCGGGCGACGGCGAGACCAGGATTCCCTTCGCCTGGACCGATGTGGCCCTGCACGCGGTGGGCGCCTCGGCGGTCCGGGTGCGCCTGTCGCGGCTCGACGGCGGCGGGCTGGCACTGGCGGTCGCCGACACGACCGGGCGTCCGGTCCTGTCCGTGGGCTCGATGGTCGGCCGTCCGGTCTCGGCCGAGCAGCTCGACACGGGCGACGGCTCGGGCGAGTCGCTGTACGGGATCGAGTGGTCCGGCGCGGCGGCTGCGGATGGTGCAGCGGTGTCATGGGCGCCGTGGGACGAGGCGATGGCGTCTGATGCGGTGCCGGACGTCGTGGTGCTTGACTGCGGCGTGACGCCGGAGGGCGATGTGCCCGGTGGCGTACGGGCCGTGCTGCACGACGTACTGGAGGCGGTACGACGCTGGCTGTCCGACGAGCGTTTCGAGGGTTCGCGTCTTGCTGTGGTCACGCGGAATGCGGTGGCTGTGGCTGATGGTGCGGTGCTGGATGTGGTGCAGGCTCCGGTGTGGGGTCTGGTGCGTTCGGCGCGGGCGGAGAATCCGGGCCGGTTCGTCCTGGTGGACACCGATGGCGGGCTTGAGGATGTGCCCATGGCGGCGCTGGCCTCGGGTGAGCCGGAGGTGGCGGTGCGTGGTGGTGAGGTGCTGGTGCCGCGCCTGGTGCGTCTGACCTCTGAGCTTGAGGCAGCGGATGTCTCCCTTGATGTCGAGGGTGGGGTGCTGATTACCGGTGGTACGGGTGGTCTGGGCGCGGTTGTGGCCCGTTACCTCGTGGCTGAGCGTGGTGTCCGGCATCTGACGCTGACGAGCCGTCGGGGTCTGGAGGCTCCGGGTGCTCTGGAGCTGGTGTCGGACCTGGCCGACCTGGGCGCGGACGCACGCGTCGTCGCCTGTGATGTGTCCGACCGTGCGGCGCTGGCCGCCGTGGTGGACGGAATCGCCACCGACCGGCCGCTCACCGCCGTGGTCCACGCTGCCGGAATCGGTGACAGTGCCTTGGTCGACGCCCTGACGCACGAGCAGGTGCACTCCGTGCTCGCGCCGAAGGCGGACGCGGCCTGGTGGCTGCACGAGCTGACGCGTGAGATGGACCTGGCGGCGTTCGTACTGTTCTCGTCCGCCGGCGGCCTCGTACTGACGGCCGGGCAGGGCAACTACGCGGCGGCCAACGTCTTCCTGGACGCCCTGGCGCAGCAGCGCCACGCCGAGGGCCTGCCGGCCACCGCGATGGCGTACGGCCTCTGGGAGGTCGGCGCCGGGCTCGGCCAGTTCCTCAGCGACATCGACCGCAAGCGCATGGCCACCCAGGGCGTCCCGGCACTCTCGTACGAGACGGGTCTGGAGCTGTTCGCGGCCGGGCTGCGGTCGGAGCGGCCTGCGGTCGTTCCCATCCACGTCGACACGGCCGCCCTGCGCACCCGTACCGACGAGATCCCGGCCCTGCTGCGCGGCCTCGCCCCCGTGGCACGCCGGTCGGCGGTCGCCGGGGACGGCATGGGAGCGGGCGAACCGGCCGGCTTCGTACAGCGGCTCGTGGGGCTGTCGGCGAACGAGCGACACCGTGCGGTGCTCCAGATCGTGCGCGGTCAGGTCGCGGCGGTCCTGGGGCACGGATCGGCTGAGGCGATCGGTGCGGAGCGGGCGTTCCAGGAGCTCGGTTTCGACTCCCTGGCGGCGACGGAGCTGCGCAACCAGCTCAACCGCGTCACCGGTCTGCGCCTCCCCGCCACCCTCGTCTTCGACCACCCCAACTCCCTCGCCGTCACCGACCACATCGAGGCCCAGCTGGCCCCGGTGACGGACGGACACGGCGCAGGCGGCGGAACGTCCGTCGACGACGACATCCGCCGGGCGCTTCAGACGATCCCGACGAACCGGCTGCGCGACGCGGGCCTGATGGACAGCCTCCTCGAACTCGCGGAAGTACGAGGACTGCCGACCGGCCCGGACGCGGAGGAAGCCGCCGACCCCAGCGCCGACGAAACTGCCGGCACCGACGGCGAGGCGCTGCTGGCCGCCCGCCGGGAGACCGCCCGCCTCCGGAAGCACAACCGCGAGCTCTCCGCGGCCCGGCACGAGCCCATCGCCATCGTCGGCATGGCCTGCCGCTACCCCGGCGGTGTGACCAGCCCCGAGGACCTGTGGCGGCTGGTGACGTCCGGTGGCGACGCGATCTCCGCGTTCCCGGACGACCGCGGCTGGGAAGGGTTCCAGGACGCGGGCCAGTACCCCCGCCTGGGCGGGTTCCTCGACGAGGCGGCCGGTTTCGACCCCGCGTTCTTCGGGATCTCCCCGCGCGAGGCCCTCGCCATGGATCCCCAGCAGCGGCTCACCCTGGAGCTGTCCTGGGAGGCGCTGGAGCGGTCGGGCATCGACCCGACCTCGCTCAAGGGCACCCGGACCGGCGTCTTCGCCGGTGTGATGTACCACGACTACCCCGGCAGCGACGGCAACGGCAGCGTGGTCTCCGGCCGGGTCTCGTACAAGCTCGGCCTGGAGGGGCCCGCCGTGTCCGTGGACACCGCGTGCTCGTCCTCGCTGGTCGCGCTGCACCTCGCCGTGCAGTCCCTGCGGCAGGGCGACTGCTCCCTCGCCGTGACCGGCGGTGTCACCGTGCTGTCGACTCCGGGCGTGTTCGCGGAGTTCGGCCGCCAGGGCGCGCTCGCTTCGGACGGCCGCTGCAAGTCCTTCGCCTCGGCCGCCGACGGCACGGGCTTCTCCGAAGGCGCCGGCTTCCTCGTCGTGGAACGTCTGTCGGACGCCCTCCGCAACGGCCACCCCGTGCTGGCGGTGGTCCGTGGCTCCGCCGTCAACCAGGACGGCGCGTCCAACGGCCTGACGGCGCCCAACGGCCCGTCCCAGCGCCGCGTCATCCGTCAGGCCCTCGCCAACGCCCGCCTCGCCGCCGACCAGATCGACGCGGTCGAGGCGCACGGCACGGGCACCACTCTGGGTGACCCGATCGAGGCGCAGGCGCTGCTGGCCACCTACGGTCAGGACCGGCCGGAGGACCGGCCGCTGTGGCTGGGCTCGGTGAAGTCCAACATCGGCCACACCCAGGCGGCTGCCGGTGTCGCGGGCGTCATCAAGATGGTCATGGCCATGCGCCACGGCGTCCTCCCCTCCACCCTCCACGTGGACGAGCCGTCGTCCAAGGTCGACTGGTCCGAGGGAAGCGTGCGCCTGCTGACGGAGACCAGGGAATGGGGTACGAACGGCCGCCCGCGCCGGGCCGGCGTCTCGTCTTTCGGCATAAGCGGTACGAACGCCCACGTCCTCGTCGAGCAGGCGCCGTCGGTGGAGAACACCGAGGAGGAGCGGGAGACGGCGCCGGTCGTGGTGCCGTGGCTGCTGTCCGCCCGCGACGAGAACACGCTGCGGGCGCAGGCCGAGCGCCTGCTGACCCTGCTGGACTCCGGGACGGAGCACAACCCGCTCGACGTGGCGTTCTCACTCGCCACGACCAGGGCCGCCCTCGACCACCGCGCGGCGGTCGTCGGCACGGACACGGACGAGCTCGTCGCGGGCCTGCGCGCCCTGGCGCGCGGCGAGGTGGCGAACGGCCCGCGGGCCGAGGGACTGCTGGCCGTGCTGTTCTCGGGTCAGGGTTCGCAGCGGTTGGGGATGGGGCGGGAGTTGTACGCCCGGTTCCCGGTGTTCGCCGATGCGTTCGATGCAATGTGTGCGGGGCTGGACGGGCATCTGGAGCGGCCGCTTCGGGATGTTGTGTGGGGTGAGGACGGGGAGCTGGTCGATCAGACCGTCTATGCCCAGGCCGGGTTGTTCGCGGTCGAGGTGGCGTTGTTCCGTCTTGTCGAGTCGTGGGGTGTGCGGCCGGAGTATGTGGCCGGGCACTCGATCGGGGAGGTGGCGGCGGCGCATGTAGCGGGTGTCTTCTCGCTGGGCGACGCCTGCCGGCTCGTTGCGGCCCGTGGGCGGCTGATGCAGGAGCTGCCTGCCGGTGGTGCGATGGTGGCGGTTCAGGCGACGGAGGACGAGGTCCTGCCGCTGCTGACAGCCGATGTTTCGATCGCTGCTGTCAACGGGCCGTCGTCGGTCGTCGTCTCGGGCGCGGAGGAATCCGTCCTGGAGATCGCGGCCCGCTTCGAGGCCGAGGGTCGCAAGACCAGTCGTCTTCGGGTCTCGCATGCGTTCCACTCGCCGTTGATGGAGCCGATGCTGGCGGAGTTCCGGGAGGTTGTGGAGGGCCTGTCCTTCGGCGCCCCGGCCATCCCGGTCGTCTCCAATCTCACGGGCACGCTCGCGACGGCCGAGGAGCTCGGGTCCGCCGAGTACTGGGTGCGGCACGTCCGTGAGGCGGTCCGCTTCTCCGACGGGATAGGCACCCTGGAGGCGGAAGGTGTGACCCGCTTCCTGGAGCTCGGCCCCGACGGCGTCCTGACCGCCATGGCCGAGGCATCGCTCACCGCCGAAGTCAGCTTGATCCCCGCTCTGCGCAGGAACAAGGCTGAGGAAACCGCTGTCGTGGACGCCCTGTCCCGGCTGCACACTTCCGGTGAGCAGGTGGACTGGGCGGCGTTCTTCACCGGCACCGGTGCCCGTCGCATCGACCTGCCCACCTATGCCTTCCAGCACCAGCGCTTCTGGCCGGTGGTGATGACGCCCCTCGGCGTCTCGTCCGAGGCCGACCACCCGCTGCTGGGTACGGCGGTGGAGCTGGCGGGCTCCGACGGCCTCCTCTTCACAGGACGGCTGTCCCTCCAGACCCACGCGTGGCTGGCCGACCATGCCGTCCTCGGTTCGGTGCTGGTGCCGGGTACGGCGCTGGTGGAGCTGGCGCTGCGGGCCGGTGACGAGGCCGGTTGCGGGGTGCTGGAGGAGCTGACGCTCGCCGCGCCGCTCGTCCTGCCCGAGCGGGGTGGCGTGCAGGTGCAGGTCCGGGTCGGCGAGCCCGACGAGGCGGGCCGTCGCGCCGTGACCGTTCACTCGCGACCCGACGACGGGCAGGACCAGCCGTGGACCCTGCACGCGCAGGGCACGCTGGCCGACGGAGTCGGCTCCGCCGCCGCGTTCGACGCGACGGTATGGCCGCCGGAAGGCGCCCGGCCCATCGACGTGGCGGGTGGCTACGAGCGGTTCGCGGAGGCCGGGTTCGCTTACGGTCCGGTGTTCCAGGGTCTGCGGGCGGCGTGGAAGCTCGGCGACGACGTGTTCGCCGAGGTGGCCCTGCCCGACGGTGTCGACGGCGGGGCGTATGGCCTGCACCCGGCGCTGTTCGACGCGAGCCTGCATGCCGCCGCCTTCGGCGGTGGCGACGGCGAGGGCCAGGGGGGCGTGCCGTTCTCGTGGACGGGCGTCTCGCTGCACGCCATGGGCGCTTCCGCGGTCCGCGTCCGTATCCGTACGGCCGGCGACGGCGCTGGGATGACGATCGCGATCGCTGACACGACGGGCGCGCCTGTCGCTTCTGTCGACTCGCTCGTGGTCCGGCCGATCGCGGCCGACCAGCTCACCACAGTGGACCGGGACTCGCTGTTCCGGCTCGACTGGACCCCGGTCCAGGTCACGGACGCCGAGGCCGTGTCGTACGCGGACCTCGACTCGCTGACCGAGACGGCGGATGCCGCCCCAGCGGCAGTCGTGGTCGAGGTCGGTGGCGGGGCCGATGTGGTGGGTTCGGTGCACGAGCTCACTGCTCGTGTCCTGGGTCTGTTGCAGTCGTGGCTGGTGGAGGAGCGGTTCGAGGGGTCGCGTCTGACGTTCGTCACGCGTGGCGCCACGACGGGTGGCGACCTGGCGGGTGCCGCAGTGTGGGGCATGGTCCGCTCGGCGCAGTCGGAGAACCCGGGCCGCTTCGGCCTGGTGGACCTCGACGGCGAAGCCGACACCGCGACCGTCCTGCCGCAGGCACTCGCCCTGGACGAGCCGCAGCTGCTGGTCCGGGACGGCGAGTTCCTGGCTCCCCGGCTGGCACGCGTGGAGCAGCAGCCGACGGCTGAGGTCTCCTGGAGCTCTGACGGTACGGTCCTGGTGACGGGTGGTACGGGCGGCCTGGGCCGTATCGTCGCCCGGCACTTGGCGACCGCGCACGGTGTACGCGACCTCCTCCTGGTCAGCCGCAGTGGCCCCGCCGCCGAGGGCGCCCAGGAACTGGTCGCCGAGCTGGCCACCCACGGCGTGGACGTGGCCGTGGAAGCATGCGACGTGACCGACGCCGCCGCCGTGGCCGATCTCGTCTCCCGGCACCGCATCACGGCCGTGGTCCACACCGCTGGCGTCCTCGACGACGGAATCATCGCTTCCCTCACCCCGGATCGCGTTTCCGCCGTCCTGCGGCCGAAGGTCGACGCTGTCTGGAACCTCCACGAGGCCACCAAGCACCTCGACCTCGACGCCTTCATCACCTTCTCCTCCGTCGCCGGTACCTTCGGCAGCCCCGGCCAGGCCAACTACGCGGCCGGCAACGCCTTCCTCGACGCACTCGCTCTGATGCAGCGCGCCGAGCGCAGGAGGGCGGCCCTGTCGCTCGCCTGGGGACCCTGGACGCAGGACAGCGGCATGACCGGCGCACTGAGCGAGGCCGAGGCCGGGCGGATGACCCGTGCGGGCATGCCGCCGCTGTCGCCCGAACAGGGCCTGGCGTTGTTCGACGCGGCGCTGGCCGGCGCCGTCGCCGGCGGAGAGGCAGCCGTGCTGCCCGTCCGCCTCGACCTGCCGGTGCTCCGGAACCAGGGCGAAGTGCCCCCGCTCCTTCGCGGGCTGATCCGTACGCGGGCCACACGCCGCGCGGGCACGGCGG
Source organism: Streptomyces sp. UNOB3_S3 (assembly GCF_020740895.1). Lineage (GTDB taxonomy): Bacteria > Actinomycetota > Actinomycetes > Streptomycetales > Streptomycetaceae > Streptomyces. The sequence continues at coordinate 22,492 of NZ_JAILXP010000041.1, forward strand.
CGGCCTCCGGGCTGCTCCAGCGCCTGAGCGGGCTGTCCACGCCCGAACGGCGCGAGGCTCTGCTCGACGTCGTGCGCGGTCAGATCGCCACGGTCCTGGGCCACGCCGGCTCCGCCGAAGTGGACCCGACGCGGGCCTTCCAGGACCTCGGCTTCGACTCCCTGACGGCTGTCGAGCTGCGCAACCGGCTGGGTTCGGTGACCGGCCTCCGGCTGTCGGCGACGGTGGTCTTCGACTACCCCACGGCGGAGGCCCTGGTGGGCTTCCTGCTGGACGAGCTGTTCGGCACGGAGGCCGAGACCGGGACCGGGGCGGTCGTGCCGGTCCGGGTGCTGCCGCCGGTCGCGGACGATCCGGTGGTGATCGTGGGGATGAGCTGCCGCTTCCCGGGCGGGGTCTCGTCGCCCGAGGATCTGTGGCGGCTGGTGTCGGAGGGCGTGGACGCGGTCTCCGGCTTCCCGGCCGACCGCGGCTGGGACCTCGACGCTCTCTACAACCCCGACCCCGACCACGCGGGGACCGTCTACACCCGTGAGGGCGGTTTCCTGCGGGAGGCGGCGGAGTTCGACCCGGCGTTCTTCGGGATGAGCCCCCGTGAGGCCCTGGCGACGGACTCCCAGCAGCGGCTGCTGCTGGAGGCCACGTGGGAGGCGATCGAAAGGGCCGGCGTCGACCCGGTGTCGCTCCGCGGCAGCCAGACGGGCGTCTTCGCCGGCGTGATGTACAACGACTACGCCAACCTTCTCTCCGGGCGTGAGTTCGAGGGCTATCAGGGCAGTGGCAGTGCGGGCAGTGTGGCGTCGGGCCGGGTGTCGTACACCTTCGGCTTCGAGGGCCCGGCGGTGACGGTCGACACGGCGTGTTCGTCGTCGCTGGTCGCCCTGCATCTGGCGGCCCAGGCCCTGCGCTCGGGTGAGTGCTCGCTGGCACTGGCCGGCGGTGTGACGGTGATGTCGACGCCGACCACGTACATCGAGTTCTCGCGTCAGCGCGGACTCTCCCCGGACGGCCGGTGCAAGGCGTTCGCGGACGCGGCCGACGGCGTCGGCTGGTCCGAGGGCGTGGGAATGCTGGTCCTGGAGCGCATGTCGGACGCCCGTCGCAACGGTCACCGGATCCTGGCGACCGTGCGCGGTTCGGCGGTCAACCAGGACGGTGCGTCGAACGGTCTGACGGCGCCGAACGGTCCGTCGCAGCAGCGGGTGATCCGTCAGGCGCTCGCCAGTGGCGGATTGTCCACTGCGGACGTGGATGTGGTGGAGGCGCACGGTACGGGTACGACGCTTGGTGACCCGATCGAGGCGCAGGCGCTGCTGGCGACGTACGGCCAGGACCGTCCGGAGGAGCGGCCGCTGCTGCTCGGCTCGGTCAAGTCCAACCTTGGCCACACCCAGGCGGCGGCCGGTGTCGCGGGCATCATCAAGATGGTCATGGCGATGCGGCACGGTGTCCTCCCACAGACGCTGCACGTTGACCAGCCGTCGTCGCACGTGGACTGGTCGGCGGGTGCTGTGGAACTGCTGACGGAGCGGACGGACTGGCCGGAGGGTGAAGGGCCGCGCCGGGCGGGTGTGTCGTCGTTCGGCATCAGCGGGACGAACGCACACGTGATCCTGGAACAGGCCGAGCCCGAGCCGACGCATGCGGACACGGACGCTCCGGAGTCCGACGTCGTCGTGCCCCTGGTGCTCTCCGGCAAGACCGAAGCCGCTCTGCGGGATCAGGCGGCACGCCTGCTGACGCACATCGACGGACGTCGGCCGGCGGATATCGGTTTCTCGCTGGTGTCGAGCCGGTCGAGCTTCGCGCACCGTGCGGTCGTACTGGCCGCTGACGCGGAGTCGCTGACGGGTGCGCTGGCGGCGCTGGCGTCGGGTGAGCCCGGTGCCGGTGTGGTGGTCGAGGGCTCGGTGGGATCCGGCAGGACGGCGGTGCTGTTCTCGGGCCAGGGCTCGCAGCGGCTCGGCATGGGCCGGGAGTTGTACGGGCGCTTCCCGGTGTTCGCCGACGCGTTCGACGCGGTGTGCGCGGGTCTGGACGAGTACATGGACCGGCCGCTGCGCGAAGTGATCTGGGGCGAGGACGAGGAGCTGATCAGCCGGACCGTCTACACGCAGGCCGGGTTGTTCGCGGTCGAGGTGGCGCTGTTCCGGCTGGTCGAGTCGTGGGGTGTGCGTCCGGACTTCGTCGCCGGGCACTCGATCGGCGAGGTCGCGGCGGCACACGTCGCCGGGGTCCTCTCGCCGGCCGACGCCTGCCGGCTCGTCGCGGCTCGCGGGCGGCTGATGCAGGCCCTGCCCCCGGGCGGGGCGATGATCGCCGTCCGGGCCACGGAGGACGAGGTCCTGCCGCTGCTGTCGGACGGCGTCTCGATCGCTGCGGTCAACGGCCCGTCGTCGGTCGTCGTCTCGGGCACGGAGGAAACCGTCCTGGAGATCGCGGCCCACTTCGAGGCCGAGGGCCGCAGGACGAGCCGCCTCCGCGTCTCGCACGCGTTCCACTCCCCGCTGATGGAGCCGATGCTGGCGGAGTTCCGGGAGGCCCTGGAGGGCATCTCCTTCGGAACCCCCGCCATCCCGGTCGTCTCCAACCTCACCGGTGGCCTCGCCAAGCCCGAGGAGCTCGCCTCCGCCGACTACTGGGTGCGGCACGTCCGTGAGGCGGTCCGCTTCTCCGACGGGATACGCACCCTTGAGAACGAGGGCGTGACCCGCTTCCTGGAGCTCGGCCCCGACGGCGTCCTGACCGCCATGGCCGAGGAGTCGCTGACCGAGCCGGCCACCCTCGTCCCCGCGCTCCGCAGGAACAGGGATGAGGAAACGGCGATCGTCAGCGCCCTCGCCGAACTGCACGTCCACGGTGGGAAGGTGGACTGGACAGCGTTCTTCGCGGGCACGGGCACGGGCGCGCGCCGCGTGGACCTGCCGACGTACGCGTTCCAGCACCAGCGGTTCTGGCCCACGGGCACGGCCGTACGCGCCGGGGACGTCCGGTTCGCGGGCCTCGGCTCCGCCGAGCACCCGCTGCTGGGCGCGGCGGTGGAACTGGTCAACACCGATGGCTTCCTCTTCACGGGCAGGCTGTCCGTCCAGTCCCACCCCTGGCTCGGCGACCACGTGGTGCTGGGTTCGGTGCTGGTGCCGGGTACGGCGCTGGTGGAGTTGGCGCTGAGGGCAGGCGACGAGGCCGGTTGCGGGGTGCTCGAGGAGCTGACGCTCGCCGCGCCGCTCGTCCTGCCCGAGCAGGGCGGTGTGCAGGTGCAGGTCTGGGTCGGTGAGCCCGACGAGGCCGGCCGTCGCGCGGTGACGATCCACTCCCGTACGGGAGAGGAGCCGTGGACGTTGCACGCCAGCGGTTTCCTCACCACAGGCCATGCGCAGACGCAGGAATTCGATGCGGCAGCGTGGCCCCCGGCCGGAGCGGAAGCGGTCGATGTCACGGGTGGCTACGAGCGGTTCGCGGAGGCCGGTTTCGCTTACGGTCGGGTGTTCCAGGGTCTGCGGGCGGCGTGGAAGCTCGGCGACGACGTGTTCGCCGAGGTGACGCTGCCGGAAGGCACTGACGGTGGGGCGTTCGGTCTGCACCCGGCGCTGTTTGACGCGAGCCTGCATGCCGCCGCCTTCGGCGGTGGCGACGGCGAGGGCCAGGGTGGCGTTCCGTTCTCGTGGACGGGCGTCTCGCTGCACGCCACGGGTGCTTCCGCGGTCCGGGTCCGCATCCGTACGGCCGCCGATGGCGGCGGGGTGTCGATCGCGATCGCCGATACGACGGGTGCGCCCGTGGCCTCCGTCGACTCGCTCGTGGTCCGGCCGATCGCGGCCGACCAGCTCACCACAGTGGACCGGGACTCGCTCTTCGCGCTCGACTGGACCCCGGTCCAGGTCACGGACGCCGAGGCCGTGTCGTACGCGGATCTCGACTCGCTGACCGAGACCGGGACGGCGGATGCCGTTCCTGCGGCGGTCGTGGTCGAGGTCGGTGGCGGGGCCGATGTGGTGGGTTCGGTGCACGAGCTCACTGCTCGTGTCCTGGGTCTGTTGCAGTCGTGGCTGGTGGAGGAGCGGTTCGAGGAGTCGCGTCTGACGTTCGTCACGCGTGGCGCCACCACGGGCCGTGATCTCGCTGCGGCGGCGGTGTGGGGCATGGTCCGCTCGGCGCAGTCGGAGAACCCGGGCCGCTTCGGCCTGGTGGACCTCGACGGCGAAGCCGACACCGCGACCGTCCTGCCGCGGGCACTGGCCCTGGACGAGCCGCAGCTGCTGGTCCGGGACGGCGAGTTCCTGGCTCCCCGGCTGGCACGCGTGGAGCAGCAGCCGACGGCTGAGGTCTCCTGGAGCTCTGACGGTACGGTCCTGGTGACGGGTGGTACGGGCGGCCTGGGCCGTATCGTCGCCCGGCACCTGGCGACCGCGCACGGTGTACGCGACCTCCTCCTGGTCAGCCGCAGTGGCCCCGCCGCCGAGGGCGCCCAGGAACTGGTCGCCGAACTGGCCACCCACGGCGTGGACGTGGCCGTGGAAGCATGCGACGTGACCGACGCCGCCGCCGTGGCCGATCTTGTTTCCCGGCACCGGATCACGGCCGTGGTCCACACCGCCGGCGTTCTGGACGACGGAATCATCGCTTCCCTCACCCCGGATCGTCTCTCGACGGTCCTGCGGCCGAAGGTCGACGCTGTCTGGAACCTCCACGAGGCCACCAAGCACCTCGACCTCGACGCCTTCATCACCTTCTCCTCCGTCGCCGGTACCTTCGGCAGCCCCGGCCAGGCGAACTACGCGGCAGGCAACGCCTTCCTCGACGCCCTGGCCCGGTACCGCCGGGCCGAGGGACTCGCCGGCGCGTCGCTCGCCTGGGGCCCGTGGGCCCAGGACAGCGGCATGACGGGCACGCTGACCGACGCCGACGTCCAGCGGATCGCCCGTACGGGCATGCCGGAGCTCTCCGCGGAGGAGGGCGTGGCGCTGTTCGACAGGGCGTTGTCGCTGGCGGACGAGCCCGTGACGCTGCCGGTGCGCCTCGACCTCGCGGCGCTGCGCGCCCGGGGTGAGGTGCCGCCGTTGCTGCGCGGCCTGATCCGGACGCCGGGCCGGCGGGCGGCCTCCACGGGGGCCGGTGGCGGCGCTGCCGCCGCCGATCTCGCCCAGCGGCTGTCGGGGCTGTCGGCGGCGGAGGGGCGCGAGGTCCTGCTGGACGCCGTCCGGGGACAGATCGCGACGGTCCTCGGGCACGCCGGTGGCGCGGAAGTGGATCCGGCCAAGGCGTTCCGGGACCTCGGCTTCGACTCGCTCACGGCCGTCGAGCTGCGGAACCGGCTCAGCGCCCTCACGGGCGTCCGGCTGCCGGCGACGCTGCTCTTCGACTACCCGACGGCCGGGGAGCTCGTGGACCACCTGTACGCCCGGGTGGCCCCGGAGTCCTCGCCCTCCGGCCCGGAGGCGGTCCTGGGCGAGCTCGACAAGCTCGAGAAGGCCTTCCTCGGCCTGGAGATCACCGAGGAGGTGTTCGAGCGGATCGCCGGGCGCCTGGAGATACTGAGGTCCAAGTGGGGCGCCCTGCGCGACGGCGGCAAGGGAGCCGGCGCCGGGGCCGCGAACGGGGCCGAGGAGGATGCGGAGTTCGACTTCGAGTCCGCTTCCGACGAGGACGTCTTCGACCTCCTCGACAACGAGCTCGGCCTCTCCGACGAGATCTGACGCCGGCCCGGAACACCGCTGCCCGTACCGGGATCCGGTACGGGCAGCGGTGTTTACGAGGTTTACGAGGTTTACGAGGTTGACGAGGGAAGGGAGAACACGTCAGAGGGGGCGGCGGAAGCCCAGCACGGCGGCCACGGCGCCTGCGACGGCGATGCAGCCGCTGATGAGCACCGCGGGCAGCGCCGCGTCGGCGCCCGGCACGTCGAGGGCCAGGGCGCGGGTGGCGTCGATGGCGTAGGTCAGCGGGTTGACCTGGGCGACGACCCGGAGCCAGGCGGGCAGGTCATCGACGGGCACGTACGCGCTGGACGCGAACATCAGGGGGAAGATGGCGATGATCGCGAGGTTCTGCATGGGCTCGGCGCGCCGCAGCCACGCGCCGGCCGCGATGAACGCCCACCCCAGCGTCCAGCTGATGAAGAGCGTCAGCCCGGCGGAGGCGGCGAGTTCGCCCGCGCCGCCCTTGGGGGAGTAGCCGAGCACGGTGATGCCCAGCAGCAGGATGATGACGACCTGGACCGCGCTGCGCACGAGGCTGGAGATGCTGCGGGCGATGAGCAGCGAGCTGGGGTGGATGGGGAGGGAACGCAGCCGGGCGACGATGCCGTTCTTGAGGTCGTCGACGAGGCCGACGCCGCTCTGCATGGCGGACTGGACGGCGTTGTCCACGAGGACGGCCGGCAGGACGAAGTCGAGGTAGCTGACGCCCTTGGGGAAGTGGGGCGGGTGTCCCATCTTGCTGAAGACCTGGGTGAGGACGAAGAGGATGATCACGGGCTGGATCAGGCCGAACAGGACCGTGCCGGGGTCGGTCGCCATTGCCCGGAGGGATCTGCCGGTGAGCACCCGGACCTGGCCGAGCATCGAGCTGCCGGACCAGGCGGTGGGGCTCGGCGCCGCCGTGCCCTCCTCCGGGGTCCGGGTGAGCGGTGCGGTCATGAAGTCTCCACAGTGAGCATGAACATGAGCATGTATGTGAGAACGGGGGTGGGGC
>NZ_JAILXP010000410.1 GCF_020740895.1 Streptomyces sp. UNOB3_S3
GCCGTCCGGTCGTTCCATCGGCCCACCCACCCCGTGGTGGCCCCGCAGAAGGAGTCAGAGTGAGACCCACCCCCCATCGCCGCGCCGTCGCCACCGGCGCGCTCGTCGCCGTCACGGCGATGCTCGCCGTCGGGGCACAGACGGGCACCGCGAACGCCCGCCCCGACGACTCGGCCGCCACCGGACAGCCCCGGCAGATCATCGCCAAGGCCGCCCCCGGCGCCCAGCCCGCCAAGCTCACGCCCTCCCAGCGCGCGGAGCTGATCCGCGAGGCCAACGCCACCAAGGCGCAGACCGCGAAGAAGCTGGGCCTCGGCGCCAAGGAGCAGCTGGTCGTCCGCGATGTCACCCGGGACGCCGACGGCACCGTCCACACCCGCTACGAGCGCACCTACGAGGGCCTGCCCGTCCTCGGCGGCGACCTCGTCGTCGACGCGGCCAGGAGCGGCAGCGTCAAGTCCGTCGCCAAGGCCAACAAGGCGAAGCTGGCCGTCGCCACGACCGCGCCCTCGTTCGCGGCCGCCACCGCCGAGCAGGACGCCGTCAAGTCCGCCCAGGCGAAGGGCTCGAAGGCCGCCAAGGCCGACCGCGCCCCGCGCAAGGTGATATGGGCCGCGAACGGCACCCCCGTACTGGCCTACGAGACGGTCGTCGGCGGCCTCCAGGAGGACGGCACGCCCAACGAGCTGCACGTCGTCACCGACGCGAGGAGCGGCAAGAAGCTCTTCGAGTTCCAGGGCGTCAAGCAGGGCACCGGCAACAGCCAGTACAGCGGCCAGGTCACCATCGGCACCTCCGGCTCGGCCGGCTCGTACCAGATGACCGACACCTCGCGCGGCAACCACAAGACGTACAACCTCAACCACGGCTCCTCCGGCACCGGCACGCTGTTCACCAACTCCAGCGACGTCTGGGGCAACGGCAGCAACAGCGACCCGGCCACGGCGGGCGTGGACGCCGCGTACGGCGCGCAGCTCACCTGGGACTACTACAAGAACGTCCACGGGCGCACCGGCATCAAGGGCGACGGCGTGGGCGCGTACAGCCGCGTCCACTACGGCAACAACTACGTGAACGCCTTCTGGTCCGACGCCTGCTTCTGCATGACCTACGGCGACGGCTCGGGCAACGCCAAGCCGCTGACGGCGATCGACGTGGCCGCGCACGAGATGACGCACGGCGTCACCGCCGCCACCGCCAACCTCACCTACAGCGGGGAGTCCGGCGGCCTCAACGAGGCCACCTCGGACATCATGGCCACCGCCGTGGAGTTCTGGGCGAACAACCCCAGCGACCCGGGTGACTACCTCATCGGCGAGAAGATCGACATCAACGGCAACGGCACCCCGCTGCGCTACCAGGACAAGCCCAGCCGGGACGGCCGGTCCAAGGACAGCTGGTACTCCGGCATCGGCAGCATCGACGTCCACTACTCGTCGGGCCCGGCCAACCACTGGTTCTACCTGGCCTCCGAGGGCAGCGGTCCCAAGGACATCAACGGCGTCCACTACGACAGCCCCACCTCCGACGGGCTGCCGGTCACCGGCATCGGCCGGGACAACGCCGCGAAGATCTGGTTCAAGGCGCTGTCCCAGCGCATGCAGTCCAACACCAACTACGCGGGCGCGCGCGACGCCACGCTGTGGGCCGCCGGTGAGCTCTTCGGCGTCGGCAGCGAGACGTACAACAACGCCGCGAACGCCTGGGCGGCCATCAACGTCGGCAGCCGGCTGTCCACCGGCGTCTCCGTCACCAGCCCCGGCGACCAGACGTCCATCGTGAACACGGCCGTCTCCCTCCAGATCAAGGCGTCCAGCTCCACCACCGGCGCCCTGACCTACTCGGCCACCGGCCTGCCCGCCGGCCTGACGATCAACTCCTCGACCGGGCTGATCTCCGGCACCCCGACCACCACCGGCTCCAGCAATGTGACGGTGACGGTCAAGGACGCGGGCGGCAAGACCGGCACCGCCTCCTTCAAGTGGACCGTGAACACCTCGGGCGGCGGCAGCGTCTTCGAGAACACCACCCCCGTGGCCATCCCGGACGCGGGCCCGGCCGTGACCTCGCCGATCGTCGTCACGCGCAGCGGCAACGGCTCCTCGGCGCTGAAGGTCGACGTCAACATCACCCACACCTACCGCGGTGACGTCCAGATCGACCTGGTCGCCCCCGACGGCAAGACGTGGCGCCTGAAGGACGCCGACTCGTGGGACTCCGCGGCGGACATCAAGGAGACCTACACGGTCGACGCGTCCGGCGTCTCGGCCACCGGCACGTGGAAACTCCAGGTCCAGGACCTGTATGCCAATGACGAGGGCACGGTCAACAGCTGGAAGCTGACCTTCTAGCCTCCGGCACCCTTCCACGATCCGGGCGCCGTCCGGGGTGAGCTCCGACTCCCCCGGGCGGCGCCTTACTCATGCGGCGCGGCAGCGATCGCTACCCTGGCCGCAGCCACACCGTCGCGAGCGGCGGCAGCACCGCCACCACGCTCACATGCCGCCCGTGCCACGCCGTCGGCTCCGCCTTCAGCGGGTCGGGGTTGCCGACGCCGCTGCCGCCGTAGCCGGCGGCGTCGGTGTTGAGGACCTCGTGCCAGACCGGCTCGCCCGCCGGTACCCCCAGCCGGTAGCCGTGCCGCACCACGGGGGAGAAGTTGCAGACCGCCAGCATCGGCGAGCCCTGCGCGTCGTAGCGGGCGAACGCCAGGACGTTGTCGTCCGCCGCGTCGCCGACGATCCATTCGAAGCCCTCCGGCGCGGTGTCCCGCTGCCACAGTGCCGGTGTCGCCCGGTAGCAGGCGTTGAGGTCGCGGACCAGGTCCCGTACGCCCCGGTGGTCGGGCTCGGCGGAGTAGGAGGGGTCCAGCAGCCACCAGTCGGGGCCGTGGGCCTCGGACCACTCCGCCCCCTGGGCGAACTCCTGCCCCATGAAGAGGAGTTGCTTGCCCGGATGGGCCCACATGAAGCCGAGGAACGCCCGGTGGTTCGCGCGCTGCTGCCACCAGTCGCCCGGCATCTTGGAGACCAGCGCCCGCTTGCCGTGCACCACCTCGTCGTGCGAGATCGGCAGGACGTAGTTCTCGCTGTACGCGTACACCATCGCGAAGGTCATGTCACCGTGGTGGTACTTGCGGTGCACCGGCTCCTTCGTCATGTACTCCAGCGAGTCGTGCATCCACCCCATGTTCCACTTCAGGCCGAAGCCCAGCCCGCCGAAGCCGCCCGGGCCCGTGTGGTGGGTGGCACGGGTGACGCCGTCCCAGGCGGTGGACTCCTCGGCGATGGTCACCGCACCGGGGCAGCGGCGGTAGACCGTCGCGTTCATCTCCTGGAGGAACGCCACCGCGTCGAGGTTCTCGCGGCCGCCGTGCTCGTTCGGCGTCCACTGGCCCGGCTCCCGCGAGTAGTCCAGGTAGAGCATGGAGGCGACGGCGTCCACGCGCAGTCCGTCGATGTGGAACTCCTCGCACCAGTAGACCGCGTTCGCCACCAGGAAGTTGCGCACCTCCTTGCGGCCGTAGTCGAACTCCAGCGTCCCCCAGTCGGGGTGGGCGGCCCGGGCCGGGTCCTGGTGCTCGTACAGCGGCCGCCCGTCGAACTCCGCCAGCGCCCAGTCGTCCCTCGGGAAGTGCGCCGGCACCCAGTCCATGATCACGCCGATGCCGGCCCGGTGGAGGGAGTCGACGAGGTGCTTGAAGTCGTCGGGGGTGCCGAGGCGGGCCGTGGGCGCGTAGAAGCCCGTCACCTGGTAGCCCCACGAGCCGCCGAAGGGGTGCTCGGACACCGGCATCAGCTCCACGTGCGTGAAGCCCAGGTCCTTGACGTAGGCGGGGAGCTGCTCGGCCAGCTGGTGATAGGTGAGGCCCGGGCGCCAGGAGGGGAGGTGCACCTCGTAGACCGAGAAGGGTGCCTCGTGGACCGGTCGCGCCGTGCGCCGCGCCATCCAGTCGGCGTCCCGCCACACGTGGTGCGAGGCCTCCACGATCGACGCGTTCGCGGGCGGCACCTCGGCGCGCCGCGCCATCGGGTCCGCGCGCAGCGTGCGCGAGCCGTCGGGGGGGGTGAGCTCGAATTTGTACAGTGCGCCTTCCGTGACTCCTGGGAGGAACAGCTCCCATACGCCCGTGCCGCCCAGCGAGCGCATCGGGTGGACCGTGCCGTCCCACAGGTTGAAGTCGCCCACCACGCGCACGCCCAGGGCGTTCGGTGCCCACACCGTGAACCGGGTGCCCGCCACGCCCTGGTGCGTCATGGGCCTGGCGCCCAGCGCCCGCCACAGCTCCTCGTGCCGGCCCTCCCCGATGAGGTGGAGATCCAGCTCCCCCAGGGAGGGGAGGAAGCGGTAGGGGTCGTCGAGGGGGAGTTCGGTCTTCTTTTCCTCGTTCTCGTAGGTGACGAGGAGGCGGTGGTCGGGCGCGAGCTCGCTCAGCGGCAGGAGTCCGGCGAACAGGCCGTCGCCCTCGTCGAGCAGCTCCGCGCGCAGGCCCTTCGCGACGACCGCCACGCCCGTCGCCCACGGGCGCAGCGTGCGTACGACGATCCCGCCGGGCACGTGGTGCGCGCCCAGCACGCCGTGTGGGTCGTGGTGGGCGCCGTGGAGGAGGCGGTCCCGGGTGGAGTCGTCCAGGGGGGGTGCCTGGCGGATTCCGGTTCCCTTGCCGGTTCCCCTGCCGGTTTCCCTGACGGGGGCTTCGGTGGGGGCTTCGGTGGGGGCTTTGGCAGCGGCTTCGGTGTGGGCCTTCGTCGGCGCCGGCAGGAACGTTGCCGGGATCGGCGGTCGTGCGGTCACAGGTGGTCCTCCGGGGGCGTACGGAGCGGACGGAGCGGACTGGTCACGCCGGCGTGGACGCCGGTCGCACGGTGGCCTCCGGCCAGGCGGTGGATCGCGGACATCGGCACGGAGAGCCAGTCGGGGCGGTGCCGGGCCTCGTAGAGCACCTCGTAGACGGCCTTGTCCGTCTCGTGCGCCCGCAGCAGCCGGGGGTCCTCGCGCGGGTCCTGGTGGACGGTCGCGTAGCCCTCGCAGAACGCGGCCCGGGAACGCTCGGCCCAGTCGGTCCCGGCCGCGCGGCCCACCGCCGCCGCGTAGTCGAAGGAACGCAGCATCCCCGCGATGTCCTGCGCGACCGGCTGCGGACGGCACCGTTCCGCCAGCGGGCGGGCCGGTTCCCCCTCGAAGTCGATGAGCGACCAGCGGCCGTCGGCGGCCGTGCGCAGCGCCTGCCCCAGGTGGAGGTCGCCGTGGACGCGCTGGGCCCTGCGGGTGTGCCCGCCCCGGCCCAGCGCCGCCAGCTCGTCGTAGGCGTCGCGCAGCGCGGAGCGGTACGGGCGCAGGGCCGGGACGGCCTCCGCCGTGGCCTCCAGGCGCCGGGTCATGGCGGCGGCGAGTCGTTCGAGCTGGGGGCGGTGCAGCGTGACTGTGGGCAGTGCTTCCGCCAGGGCCAGGTGCACCTCGGCCACGGCGTGGCCGAGGGCGCGTGCCGACGCCGCGAAGTCGGCCTGGACGGAGAGGGCACCCAGCGCCAGCTGCCAGCCGTCGGCGGAGCCGGGCAGGAAGGGTTGCAGCACGCCCAGGGTCATGGGCGTCGCGCCGTGGAGCTCCGCCTCGAACCAGGCCGCCGGCGCCGGGACGCGGGTGCAGCCGGCCTTCGCGAGCGCGCGCGGCAGTTCGAGATCGGGGTTGGTGCCGGGGCCCACGCGACGGAAGAGCTTGAGGATATACGTTTCGCCGTATACCGCCGAGGAGTTGGACTGCTCTGCGCTCAGCAGGCGGGGGGTCAGGTCCGAGGGGATGTTCGCGTCCGGTTCGCGGCTGAAGCGGAGTGGGCCCTGGCGGCCCGGGGCCCTCATCCGCTCCAGGAGGAGCCCCGCGAGGCGGGGGTCTGCGAGGCCCTCGTAGACGGTGCGGCCGTGGAGGGGGCCGCCCGCGGGGCTCCTCCTGGAGCGGATGAGG
>NZ_JAILXP010000411.1 GCF_020740895.1 Streptomyces sp. UNOB3_S3
GCACCACCCTGTTCCACCCCCGTACCACCCCCACGACCCATGAAGGAGCTGCCACCGTGGCCATCTCCGTATTCGATCTCTTCTCGATCGGCATAGGCCCGTCCAGCTCCCACACGGTCGGCCCGATGCGCGCCGCCCGGATGTTCGTGGGGCGCCTGAAGAAGGACGGTCTGCTGGCGCAGACCGCCTCGGTACGGGCGGAGCTCTACGGCTCCCTCGGTGCCACCGGCCACGGCCACGGCACCCCCAAGGCCGTCCTGCTGGGTCTGGAGGGCCACTCCCCCCGCACCGTCGACGTCGAGATCGCCGACGACGAGGTGGAGCGGATCCGCACCACCAAGCGGCTGAAGCTCCTCGGCGCCGAGATCGGCTCGGCCCACGAGATCGACTTCGACGAGTCGACCCAGCTGATCCTCCACCGCCGCCGCGCCCTGCCGTACCACGCCAACGGCATGACCCTCTTCGCCTACGACGAGGCCGGCGCCCCGCTGCTGGAGAAGACCTACTACTCGGTCGGCGGCGGCTTCGTCGTCGACGAGGACGCCGTCGGCGCGGACCGGATCGTCCTCGACGACACCGTCCTGAAGTACCCCTTCCGCACCGGTGACGAGCTGCTGCGGATGTCCCGCGAGTCCGGCCTGTCGATCTCCGCGATGATGATGGAGAACGAGAAGGCCTGGCGCACGGAGGAGGAGATCCGCGAGGGCCTCCTGGATATCTGGCGCGTGATGCAGGCGTGCGTGACGCGCGGCATGTCCCGCGAGGGCATCCTCCCCGGCGGCCTCAAGGTCCGCCGCCGTGCCGCCAGCACCGCCCGCCAGCTGCGCGCCGAGGGCGACGCCCAGGCCCGCGCCATGGAGTGGATCACGGTCTACGCCATGGCCGTCAACGAGGAGAACGCGGCCGGCGGCCGGGTCGTCACCGCCCCGACCAACGGCGCCGCGGGCATCATCCCGGCCGTTCTCCACTACTACATGAACTTCGTGCCGGGCGCGGACGAGGACGGCATCGTCCGCTTCCTCCTCGCCGCCGGCGCCATCGGCATGCTCTTCAAGGAGAACGCCTCGATCTCCGGCGCCGAGGTCGGCTGCCAGGGCGAGGTCGGCTCCGCCTGTTCCATGGCCTCCGGCGGCCTCGCCGAGGTCCTGGGCGGCACCCCGGAGCAGGTCGAGAACGCCGCCGAGATCGGCATGGAGCACAACCTGGGCCTGACCTGCGACCCGGTCGGCGGCCTGGTCCAGATCCCCTGCATCGAGCGCAACGGCATGGCCGCGGCCAAGGCCGTCACCGCCGCCCGGATGGCGCTGCGCGGCGACGGCCGCCACCACGTCTCCCTCGACAAGGTCATCAAGACCATGAAGGAGACGGGCGCCGACATGAAGGTCAAGTACAAGGAGACGGCGCGCGGCGGCCTCGCCGTCAACGTCATCGAGTGCTGATCCCCGCCTGACGCCTGTACGTCCGCCCCCGGTCCGGCTGTCCGCCGGACCGGGGGCGGCGTGCGTCGCCAGCGGTTCTTCTAGCGGTTCTTCTCCGCGTCGTAGGCCTTCACGGCCGCGTCGCCCAGGTACGGGCTGCGCTCCTCGTCGGAGCTCTCGCTGTTGTGGTAGCTGACGTTGCCGATCAGATAGCCCCAGCCGCGTGAGAGCTGGAGGTCGTCCAGCCAGGGGCCGCCGCTGGCGCCGTGGCCCTGGTCGCAGTGGATGGCCTCCTGGCCGGGCTGGAACGGCCAGAAGCCCGGCCGCCAGGTCGTGCCGATGCAGTAGCGCAGGTCCTTGCCGGTGATGCCGGAGCGGGCCGGGTGGGTGTCGAACGGGTAACCGAACTCATAGGCGTGCCAGGTGTAGCCGGAGTTGAACTTGTACCCCTGGGAGCCGGTCACGTCGGCCACCTTGCGGCCGTTCTGCGGCCAGAGGGTGATCACGGCGAGGTCGTAGTCCTTGTTCCCGCCGTTGAGGTAGCCCTTCGGGGTGGTCACCGACTTCCACGTCCACGAGCCGAGCGGCTCCCGGTCGTTGTGGTAGTCCGGGACGAACCGGAAGTTGCTGTACCAGTGGCCGTTGCCGTCGCTGGCGCAGTGCCCGGCCGTCCATATCAGGCTCTTGTTGGGCGAGTTGACGACGGAGGCCGTGCACTGGCTCCCGCCCTTGGGCGTGTCGAAGTAGAGCTTGCCGACCGTGGTGGCCGGCATGCTGCCGTGGGCGGTCCACACCTCGGACCGGGAGATGTCGGCGAGCTTTCCCGCCGCGTCCGCCGCGTCCTTGGCGATGCCCGCCACCGGTGCCGATCCCTGGCCCGTGCGGGCGGGGAGTCTGTGTGTCTGCGGTGCCGCCGGGCGTCCGGCCGGTGCCGGCGCGGCCACCGGCCGGGCCTCCCTGATCCGTTCGGGCGTCCAGTGGGCGGCCACCCGCGAAGGAGCCTGCGAGGGGTCCTCCGTCGAACTGTGCTGTACCGCCGTGGCAGCCGTGTTCGCGTCCATCGGCTTCGCGGTCTCGTCGGCCTGGGCGGCGCCCGCCGGGACGCTCAGTCCGAGCGCCAGCGCTCCGGCGACGGCCGCCATGAATCGCGTCTTCACCCCGTTCCCCCTTTACGTCGTGTGCTCGAAGCACGAAGACGCGTGCGAGTAGAGCAGGCGGGCGGAGGGGAAGGAGGGGTTCGGACGGCATTGGCCGGAACTTGCGCGCGGTCGGTGCAGCTCCGCTTCCAACCAGGGCCGGACCGAGGGGAGTTGCTACCTTGGCGGCAGGTACGCACCGCACAGGAAGCTGGTGATCCCCATGGTGTCCCGGAAGGCGAAGGCGGCGCTCGTGGCGGTGGGCGCGGTGGCGCTCGGCCTGGCCGTCACGGCGGCCCTGTGGCCCGGTGACCGGGACGCGGCCCCCGGGCCGCCGTCCCGCCCCGAGACGGCCGTGGTGCACGACTCCACCGGGAACCCGGCGGAGGCCGAGGAGCACTGGACCCCGGAGCGGATCCGGCGGTCCGACGAGAACATGCGGCACGCCACCGGCAAGGACGACTGACCACCCCTCCCGTCACCAGCCGCCGGTGAGCCGGAGCGGGCGGCCGAGCGCGGCGTTCCCGGTGTTGCGCCACTCCTTGAGGACGCCCGTCGCGTCGTCGCGGGCCATGAGGTGGGCGATGCCGCCGGTGCGGAGGGCGAGCGGGGTGATCTCCGACAGGCGGCGGGCGTCGGCGATCGCGCGGGGGCGGGCGAAGGTGCCGTGGCCCTCGCCGGCCCAGAGCAGGAGTACGCCGCGCCGGTCGACGGCGACGAGGTCGGTCCTGCCGTCCCCCGTGAAGTCCCCGGCGCGGGTGCCGGTGAAGCGCCAGCCGCCCATCAGCCTCCGGGGGCGGCCGAACGTGCCGTCGCCCTCGCCGGGCCAGACGCGCAGCACCCCGTCGGCGCCGGCGGCGACGAGGTCGGGGACGCCGTCGCCGGTGACGTCACCGGCCGTGGTCTGGGTGAAGCGCCAGCCGCCGGTGAGCGGCCGGGGGCGGCCGAACGTGCCGTCGCCGTTGCCGGGCCAGAGGTGAAGGGTGTCCGAGGCGTCCTTGGCGATCAGGTCGGTCCTCCCGTCGCCCGTGAAGTCGGCGGCGACGGTCTGGGTGAACTCCCATCCCCCGGTGAGCCGCCGGGGCCGGGCGGCGAGGGTGCCGTCGCCGTGCCGGGCGTCGTCGACGTCGGTGTTCCCCGGCCAGAGGTACAGGTCGTGCTTCCGGTCGGCGGCGATGACGTCGGGGATGCCGTCGCCGGTGACGTCACCGGCCGTGGTCTGGGTGAAGTCGAGGCTGACCCGCGGGGGCACGGGGGCGGGGAGCAGGGTGTCGGAGAGGGCCTGGCTGCCGTTGTCGCCGAAGTGGAGGCGGTCGCCGCCCCGGTTGTAGTACGCGGCGAAGAGCCGGGTGGGGTCCAGGGGGTCGCGTGCCGCCTCGTCGAAGTCCACGGCGGAGTCGATGTCGCGGGTGGTGCGGAGGTAGGCGTTGACCTGCTGCCGGACCCGTTCCCGGGCCGGGGTCCAGGCGTTCTCGTAGCCCCGGAAGGGCGGGATCGTCGCGGCGGCGAAGGTCAGTCCGGCGGCGTGGGCGCGGGCGGCGAGCTGCCGTATCCCGGCGACGAGTTCCGCGCTGCCCGCGTCGGCGAACAGGATGTCGTTGACGCCCTCGAAGAGGACGACGGAGCGGACGTCGGGCTGGGCCAGGACGTCGCGGTCGAAGCGCAGCAGCGCGCTCTGTCCCGACTCGGCGGGCTCGGTGCCGCGGAGCAGGTGGTTGGCGGAGATCCCGGCGTTGACGACGCCCATGGGCCGGGGCCGGGCCTGGAGGGCGCGCGCGTAGTCGTCGGGCAGCCGCCGGTCGGTGTCGGGGGTGGTGTGCCCGCCGTCGGTCTGGGAGTCGCCGAGGAGGACCACGGTCCCACCGCTGTGCGGCGCGCGGACGTCGACGCCGCCGAGGAACGCCCAGAACGGGAACCTGGTGGGGAAGCCGCCGCCCGCGGTGTCCCCGGCGTGGTCCGCCGCGTCGCCGGGAGCGGAGGCGTAGGAGGTCGTCAGCGTGTACGCGTGGAAGGGCGCGGTGCGGACGGGCTGTGGCAGGTGGACGCTGACCAGGAGGTTCTCATCGGCCTTGACGGGGAAGGCGGCGGGGTCGCTGAGGACGCTCCCGCCCGGCCGGATGACGGTGCTCCGCCCGCCCCCGCCGAAGGTGAGGGTCACGGGGGCGGCGGCCGCGCCGGCCCCCCGGGCCCGGCGGGCGAGGGTGGCGTGCCCGATGGTCACGGGCTCGCGGCTGAAGGTGTTCACGAGCTGGATCCGGGCGGCGGACCCGGCGACGCTGGTGTGGACGACCATGCGGAGCGTCTGCCGCCCGGCCACGCCGGTGCGGGAGGCGGGTCCGGCGGTGCCCATGGCGGTGCCCCAGGTCCTGGTCCAGGAGGAGCCGGCGCCGGCGGCGGCGCCCGGTGCGGCGAGCAGGGGGACGGCCGCCGCGCAGAGGGCCGCGACCACGGCCGTCACCAGGGATCGTCTTAAACGGGTGCGCGTCAAACGGGTGCGAAAGTGCCGTGCCATGGGTGCCGTCTCCCTCCGGGCGACGCGCCGGATGACCTTCCGGGCGCACACATCATGGAGGCGGGGCGGGGCGCGGGGAAGGGCCCGGACCCCATGACTCCCGTTGGTCGACGGGCGATCGCCGTGCCGCCACGGGGAGTTCAGCCGGGCTCAGCCCGGGAAGCGGAGGAAGCGCGGCGGAACGGCCTCCGTGAGCCAGACGCCGTTCCCCGTCACCCGGAACGCGTGGCCCGCGCGGTGCATCGCGCCCGCGTCGACGGACAGGATCACGGGCCTGCCGCGGCGGGCGCCCACGCGCTCGGCCGTCGCGCGGTCGGCGGACAGGTGGACGTGGTGCCGGCCCATCGGGCGCAGGCCCTCCGCGCGGATCGCGGCGATGTTGCGGGCGACCGTGCCGTGGTAGAGGTACGGCGGGGGTTCGGCGGCCGGCAGTCCCAGGTCGACGGGGACCGAGTGGCCCTGCCGGGCGCGGATGCGGCCGCCCTCGATCGCGAAGCGCTGTTTGTCGTTGGCGGCGACGACGTGGTCCAGCTCCGCCCGGGAGAAGGGGAAGCCGTGCGCCGCGGCGGCGGCCAGCAGGGTCCCGACGTCCACCCACCCCTGAGGGTCGAGCTCGATGCCGATCCGGCCGGGCTGGTGGCGCAGGTGCTTGGAGAGGTACTTCGAGATCCGTACGGTCCGGTCGCGCGTCATGCGTCCAGCGTGCCGCGCGCGGGCGGCGCCCGTCACCCGGGTTTCACCGCGACCGCCGCGAGCGCGGCGGTCTCCGCGAGCGCGGCGGCCTCCGCCCGGTTCGTCGCGTCCCGGGCCAGGAGCAGCGGGAGGGCCAGGACGATGGGCGGGTCGATCGGCGCGGGGGCGCGCAGCCGGAGGCGGAACGAGCCGTGGG
>NZ_JAILXP010000412.1 GCF_020740895.1 Streptomyces sp. UNOB3_S3
GGGCAGGGTGTGCCGGGTCTGCCACCGGCCTCGCAGGTACCGCTGGTGCAGGGTGCTCAGCTCCGTCAGGTACTGGCGGTGCAGGTCGGTGGCACGGGCCCGTTGCCGTGCGACGGCGGCGGCGCGGTCCGGCACGGAGGTCCCGTGCCGCACCGGGAGCGGGGCGGCCGGCGGCGCGGGCGCCGTGGCCGTCCGGTCCGGTACGGGCAGCCGGACCGCGGGGAGATGGGCCGGCAGGCGCAGCGTCCGCCCGTTCCCCGGCGCGTCGGTGCCGTCCTGGCCGAGGAGGCGCAGCAGGGGTGCCGGGTCGCACAGTCCGGCGGCCGCCAGGCGTTCCGCCGACCGGCGCAGCCGGCGCAGGGCCCGGCCGCCGGGTTCGTCGAGTGCCACCGCCAGGTGTTCCCGTCCCTCCAGGATGCGGCCGATCCAGTCGGTGCACAGGGACAGGGGGCCGTGCTCGACGAAGACGCGGACGCCGTCGGCGTAGGCCCGCTCGATCACCGCCGGGAAGTCCACGGTCCTGGTGGCCTGTGCCGTGATGGCGTCGGCGGCGCTCTCCTCGGTCGGCAGGTACGGTTCGGCCGTGTCGCCCCGGTAGAAGCGGACGCCCGGGACGGGTACGGTGCGGCGGCGGTGCAGCCGGTGCCAGGCGTCCCGGACGGTCTCCAGTTCGGGGGCGTGGGCGGCGATGTCGTAGTCGAGCTGGACGGCCCGGTGGGGGAAGCGGTCGCGTACCAGGGCGGCGCAGGCGGTCTCCTCCCCGCCGATGACGCAGACCCCGGGGGCGTTGACCGCCATCAGGTGCACGGCGGGCTCGGCGGCGACGGCTTCCCGGACCTGTTCCGGCGGTGCGGTGAGCAGGTAGTTCCGCCAGCGGCGGCCGGTGATGCCCTTGGCCCGCCAGGCGTGGCGGACCGCCCGGTACTCGCCCGTCACATCGCGGGTGAACAGCTCGCCGCGCCGGGCGTCCTCGGCCAGGGCGGCGGCGTCGGGCCATGCCTCCAGGGCGATGAGCGCGGTGGTCTCGCCGGAGGAGTAGCCGATGGCCGCCTCGGGGCGCAGGCCGAGCACGTACCGGGTGATCAGCGTGTGGAGGCCCGCGAGTCCTGTGGTGGCCCAGATCCTGCCGAGTGCGCTCGTGTCGGCGAACTCCGGTGACCAGGGAGGGCTTCCGGTGCCGTAGCGCCGCTGGACGGCCTCGGCGAGGTCCGGCAGGGCGAGGGCCAGTTCCCGGCCCATGCGCGGGTAGGCGGCCGAGCCGTTGGTGTAGACGAAGGCGACGCGGTGCTCGCCGCGGGTGGGCCCGGCGGTCGCGGGGGCGGCCCGCAGCCGCACGCGTCGCTCGGGTCCCCCCAGGACCGGGACGACGACTTCCGCCGTGCGCGGCCGCGCGTCGAGGTCGGCGAAGCGGCCCGGCCGGGGCGCGATGCCGTAGCGCAGGGCGGTGACGGCGGTGGCGACGGCGAGCAGGCCGGCGGCGGCGTGCGGGGTGCCGAACAGGGCGGAGTTGTCGTACGCGTCCCCGTCTGCGTCCCCGTCCGCCGGTCCGTTCCGGGGGACCGTGCTCACCCGCAGGTCCGGCGGGCCGTCGCCCGTCCCGTCCAGGAGCGCGAGGACGGGTTCCCCGGCCCGCTCCGCGTCCGGCAGGCGTTTGAGGACGAGGACGACCGCGGCGTCCCCGGGCTCCCGGTCGATGCCGAGGTCCCGCAGGGCCGCCCGGTGCACGGGCTCGTGGGCGAGGTCGGCCGCCCCGACGAGCACGGCGTCCGCCTCGTCCGCCCTCAGCATCCGGGCGGCCAGGGCGAGGGCGGCGGTGCCGGAGTCCTCCTCGGCCGACACCGTGAAGCCGGGTCCGCTCAGGTCGAATTGGCTGTTGAGCCGGTTGGCGACGATGTTCATCATCGCTCCCAGTGCCCCGGCGGGTCCGTACTCGCGGGTGAAGGCGTCCTGGAGACCGGCCCTCGGGCCCGGGGGCAGGGGCAGGCCGGAGCGCTGCCAGAGGTCGCCGATCCGCCACCGCGCGACGCACCGGCCCACCTGGGGGTCGACGCCCGCCCCGACGACGACGGCCGTGCGCGACGGTGGCAGGGTCACCCCGCGGGCCGCCTCCCGCGCGGCGTCGAGGACCAGCAGCTGCTGGGGCAGGGTCTCCCGCAGGTCCACGGGTGGGAAACGCAGTCCCGCCAGGGCCAGTTCGACACTGTCGCGCGGTTCCCGGACGGGCCGTCCCGTGGCGAGCGCGACGGCGAGGTCGGCGGTGCCGCCGTCCCGTCCGGCCCGCGCGGCGAGCGCGACCACGGCGACGGGAACGTCCCGCCACCGTGCCGGGGCGACCGGAGGGGGAGGCGGCGCGGACGGCGCGGCCCGGGTGTCCCAGGCGTCGAGGACGAGATGGGCGTTGGTGCCGCCGAAACCGAACGCGCTCACGGCGGCCCGGCGCGGCCCGTGCCAGTCCTCGTGTTCCGTGACGAGCCGCAGCGGCCCGCCCTCCAGCACCGTGGGCGTCCCGTCGTGCGGTACCGCCGGGCGGATCCCCGCGCCGAGCGCGCCGATCACCTTGAGCAGCGCCGCCGCGCCCGCCGCGGTCAGCACATGGCCGATGTTGGCCTTCACCGCCCCGACCGGCAGGGCACGGTGCCCGGCGAAGACCCGGCCGGTCGAGCGGGCCTCGACGGCGTCGCCGACGGCCGTGCCCGTGGCGTGGCACTCCAGGAGCCCCACGGACTCCGGCGGCACTCCGGCCGACGCGTAGGCCGCGAGCATGGCGCGTTCCTGTCCGGCGGCGTCCGGCGCGAGCAGCCCGGAGGCGCGGCCGTCGTTGCCCAGCCCGATGCCGCGTACCACCGCGAGCACCTGACGGTCCTGTGCCAGGGCGTCCCGCAACCGCATGAGCGCGACCAGGGCGGCCCCTTCGGACGGGACCAGACCGTCGGCCTCCCGGTGGAACGGCCTGCTGCGCCCGGTGGGGCTGAGGGCGCTCATCCGCGCCAGCCCGCCGTGGATGAGCAGAGCGTCGGAACGGCTGACCGCGCCCGCGAGCATCAGGTCCGCCGACCCGTCGTGGAGCCGGTCGCAGGCGAGCTTGACCGCGTACAACGAGGTGGCGCAGGCCGCGTCCAGGGCGTACGCACCGCCCTCCAGTCCCAGCGCGCGGGCGGCGAGCAGGGCCGGCAGCCCGGAGGAGAAGCGGTTGAAGGCGTGCGGGCGGGGCGGCAGCAAGGCCAGCAGGGCGTCGCGCACCGGGGGTTCCTGGGCCGAGAACCACACGTGTTCGGTGTGCCGGACGGCGGCGGTGGAGGGGTAGGAGAGGTTCCCGAGGACCAGCCCCGAGCGGGTGGGCGCGGCGCCGGGGAGGCCGGCTTCGGCGAGGGCCTGGCGTCCGGTGTGCAGGACCCACTGGAAGAGGGGGTCCAGTCGCAGGATCTCCTCGGGGGACAGGGCGAATCCGGTGGGGTCGAAGGCGCCCTCGAAGCCGTGGACGAACCCGCCGACGCCGAAGCCCTCGGCGGGGCGTCCGAGCGCGGTGGCCCCGCCCGCGCCGGGCGGCACGCCCCAGCGGTCCCGGGGGCCCGGCCGGAGGCTGACCCGGCGGGCGAGGAGGTTGCGCCAGAAGGCGTCCGGGCTCGGCGCGTCCGGCAGGACGCACCCGCGCCCCACGACGGCGATGGGTTCGAAGGACATCTACGGCTCGCCTCCCCGCCCCTCGCCGGCCGCCGGTACGTCCGGCCGCCGGACCAGTTCCACGTCGAACAGGTCGGCGAAGGGGGTGCCGTCCGCTCCGGTCAGCCGCAGGTGGCACCGGGCGAGGGCGGCCTCCGCCGCCACCGGCAGGACGCGGCAGGTCACGGGGCCGGGCGCCGGGCCCCGGTGGTGGGGGGTGAAGGCGCCGACGGCCATCGGGAGCATGGCGTGCCCGAGGGCCTCCCGGGCCCAGAGCACGGCGAGTTGCAGGGCGCCGTCGAGCACGGCCGGGTCGGTCTGCCAGACGTCGCCGGGCCAGTCCAGCGCGGTGACGCCGGCGAGGGTGCCGCGGGCGCCGGCCGGACCCGCCGCCTCGACCACGGTCACCGCGCGCATCATCGGGCCGTGAAAGAGCAGTTCGCCGTCGTAGACCTCGGCCCGCGCCCAGGGCGGCAGGTCGTCGTCCGCCGCCGACGGGGCGGGCGACGCGGCGTCCCCCGCCCCGGCGCGCCCGGTGCAGTGCGTACGGCCGGTCGCCCCGCGCAGTTCCACGCGGAGCGAGCCCGGGTCCTCCGGGTCGGGCCGGGCGGCGATGACGAACTCCGCCGCGTCACGGCCGGATTCGCCCCAGGTGGCGGGTGTCACCACCCGCAGGTCGCGCAGGGTCACGGCCTCGGCGCCGGGGTTCCAGTCGCGGACCGCCGCGAGGAACCACTCCAGGGTCTGGGCGAGGGGCAGGACCGCCCTGCCGCCGATGACGTGGTCGGCCAGCTGGGGATGGGTGGCCCGGGAGACGCGCGCCAGCGCGGGCTGCGGGTGCCGGAGGCCGGTCGGGGGCAACGCGCCCGGAGGACCGCCCCCGGCCGGTACCGCCAGGAGGAGCACACCGCTGTGCCCGTCCGCGCGGGTCGCCTCCTCGGTGAAGGCCCGGGCGCCCGCCTCGGCCGTCAGCAGCGGCACCCCGGCCGCCGCGAAGTGCCCGGCCAGGGCGGGGGTGACCATGCCGCCCTGCCAGGGGCCCCAGGCCAGGGCCCGGACCCGGCACTCCGGCCTGGCCGCCGCCTCGACGGCCGCGACGTGGGCGAGCGTCTCGTTGGCCATGGCGTAGTCGCTCTGCCCGGGGTTGCCGAAGCCGCCCGCCACGGAGGAGAAAAGGAGGACGGTCCGCAAGGGGTCGTCGGCCGTCGCCTCCAGCAGATTCCGCAGTCCCGCGGTCTTGGTGCGGAAGACCTGGTCGAACTGTTCGTCGGTCTTCTCGGCGACCCGCTTGTCCGCCAGCACTCCGGCGCCGTGGACGATGCCGGTCACCGGTCCCCACTCGGCCCGGACGGCGGCCAGGGCGTCGCGCACGGCGGCGGGGTCACGGATGTCGGCCGGCAGGTAGCGCACGGGTGCTCCGGCCCGTTCGATCGCGGCGAGGGTCGCCCTGATCTCCCGGACGGCCAGGATGTGCCGGGCCCGCCGGGTGAGGGCGAGCGGGGTGTCCGCCGACCGCTCGGCGAGCGCCCGGACGAGGGTGGCCTCGTCCGCGTCGGCCGGAAGATCGGGGGGCTCGTCGTCCAGTGCGGTACGGCCCAGGAGCGCCAGCCGGGGGCGGCGGGCCCGGGCCAGGTCGACGAGCGCGGCGGCGGTGATCCCACGGGCGCCGCCCGTGGCGACGAGGACGTCGTCGGGGCCCGGTCCGCCGGGCGCGGCGTCCGGGAGGGCGGCCGGGACGGTCAGCGTCGTCACCCTCCCGCCGTCGGCGGGCAGGCCCGCCTCCAGCAGGGGCCCGCCCCGGAGCAGTTCACCGGCCAGCGCGTCGGCGACGTCCTCGGGGGACCGGCCCGCGCGGGCGCAGTCGACGGCCTTGACCACCGCCTCGGGCCATTCCCCGGCGAGCGTCCGGACCAATGCGACGAGACCGCCGAGCCAGGCCCGTTCCCCGTGGTCGCCCCGTACGCCGAAGCCGCCCCCGGTGTCCTGCGCCGTGACGAACACCCCGCCCTCCCGCGCGAACCGGGGGGCCACGACACGGGCTGCCCGGAACGCCGCGCGCTGGACCTCCAGCATGGCCTCGACGCCCGTCTCCTCGGTCAGGCCGCCCAGCAGCAGCACCGCCCGGCTCGCCGGAGTCGGCTCGCCGACCGCTTCGGCGGGAACGCCCTGCCCGGCCAGGCGTCCGGCCACGAGCCCGGCGAGGCCGGAGCCCCCGTCGACCACGTGGAGGACGTGCTCCCCGAGCCCGGGCACCGCCAGACCGCGGGGCGGTACGGGTACGGAGCGCAC
>NZ_JAILXP010000413.1 GCF_020740895.1 Streptomyces sp. UNOB3_S3
CTCACTCCCCCACGCCCTCCCCCGGGATTCCGTTCACACCGCTACCGTCATATACGGGCGGCAAGCCGGCCACGACGTATGAGGGAGCAGGCGAGCGATGAGTCTCGGCGACGACGGCTACGGTGGCGGCCAGGGCGGCTACGGCGACGACCGGCACATGACCCGCACACGGCTTCCGGAAGGCGAGGTCGACCCCTATGCGCCGCCCCGGCGCGGAAGCGGGCGTTCCAGCCGCGGGGGCCGACCATCCAGCCGGAATCTGATGATGGTCGTCGGGATCGTGGTGCTGCTCATCGCGGCGATCGCCTTCGCCAACCGGGGTGGTGACTCCGCCGACGACTCCTCCTCCGGCGGCGACGCGCGCCGCCCCGGCGGAAGCGGGGCGACCGCCCCCAGCGGGGTGAAGCCGGTCGACGGCAAGACCGGAGGCATCGCTTCCGGATTCGCCCATTCGGAGCAGGGGGCGCAGTCCGCGGCGGCGAACTTCGCGGTGGCGCTGGGGAGCGACGGGATGTTCCGGAAGGACAGCCGTCGCGTCATCGTCGATGCCACCCACACTCCGGACGCCGCGCCCGCCCTCCAGCAGCAACTCGACAAGGCGTACTCCGGGGACTTCCTGAAGAACGTGGGCCTGCTGCCCGACGGTTCGGCGCCCAAGGGCCTGTCCTTCGTGTCACGGACCGTCCCCGTCGGGTCGAAAACCGCTTCGTACGCAACCGACGACGCGACCGTCGAAGTCTGGTGCACCGGCCTCGTCGGCCTCGCCGGCGAGGGGTCCACCAAGCCCGTGAGCCAGACGTGGTTCACCCTGACCCAGAAACTGCACTGGACGAACGACGACTGGAAGATCGTGTCCTCCAGCCAGAAGCAGGGTCCGGCGCCCGTGAACGGCGACGACCGGGCCGCATCAGCCAATGAGATCGCGAGCGCGGTCAGCGGGTACGGAGGGTTCACTTATGCGAGGTAGCCACCGCCCGCGCGTCTTCTCCATCACCACTGCCGTGGTGACGGCGCAGGTCGCTCTCGTGGCCCTGGCCTCACGGGCAACCGCCGATCCTGCACCGCCCCCGGGGGGCTCGCCGACGCCCGCGGCCACACCCACGCCCGTTCCCTCGGGATCGGCCGTTCCCACCCCGACACCGTCGGCGTCCAAGGGGAACGACCCTTGCGATCTCATCGTCGGGCTGGCCAAGGACTACTGCAAGGGCGGCAAAAACCCCGGCACCTCCACCTCCCCCAACGATCCCCAGACCGTCACCGACCCCCTCGCCTCCCTCGCCAAGGGCTGTGCCGATGCCGCGTCGTGGATCATCCACAAGCTCTCCTCCGCCGTCCATTCCACCGGCAACGTCGACTTCACCAACACCCCCTTCCTCCGCCAGTACGCCGTCGTCTTCGCCGCCTCCACCATCCTCACCCTCGTCCTGTGGCTGCTGGCCGTGGCCAAGCGGGCGGTGCGCGGGGTGCCGTTCACCGAGGCGATCACCGAGGCCGTGGGGTTCCTGTGGCTGACGGTGCTGGCGTCCGCGTTTACGCCGCTGATCCTCTACACCGTCGTGAACGCCACCGACGCCGTCACGGACGTCATCGCCACCGGCTCGTCCACGAACAACGACCAGTTCTTCGGCGGCTTCGCCGAGGCCCTGCAAAAGGGCAACGGCATCGGCGGCGGGCCGATCATGCTGATCGTCGTGTCGCTCGTGTCCGTGCTGGCCGCCGGTGTGCTCTGGCTGGAGCTGGTGATCCGGGCCGCCCTGCTCTACGTGGGCGCGCTGCTCGGCACAGCCGTGTACGCGGGGCTGGTGGACAAGAACATGTGGGGGCACGTCCGCCGCTGGGCGGGCATCATGATCGCGGTGATCCTGGTCAAGCCGATCATCATGATCGTGCTCGGCCTCGCCGGGGCCCTGTCCGCCGGGAAGGGGCCGAACTCCTTCTCCGCCGTGGTCTCCGGCCTCGCGATCATCCTCCTCGCCATCTTCGCCAGTGCGATGATCTACCGCTTCGTGCCGGGTTTCGGCGACGAGATCGTCAGCAGCCGCAACGCCAGCAATGACGCGGCCTCCCGCCAGGCCGCCGCGGTGATCTCCTCGCCCGCCGCGCTGGTCAAGCAGGGCATCACCACCCACAGCGCCCGCGGCGACGGCGGATCCCAGGCGGCCCGCCCCTCGGGCGCCGTCACCGGCGGCGTGGCCGCCCACAGCGCCCGCCCGGCGGCCGCCCCGTCCGGCGGCGGCAACGGAAGCGCTCCCTCCGCAGCCTCGGTGCCGGGCACGGCCGCCGTGCCCGCGCCCCGCGCGCAGAACAACGCGCAGAACAACAGCAAGCGCAATACATCCGGAGGTGAGCGGAGTTGACGATCCAGGCCCAGTCCCAGCCGATCGCGCCCCGCCGTACATATCTGATCGGCCGCGCACGTCCCAACGCGGTCGTCGGCAAGAACCGGGAGACCGGCGAGATCGCGCTGATCATCGCGGGCGCGTTCCTGGGCATGATGTGCGGGCTGCTGGTGCCGATCCTCCCCCTGCGGATCATCACCCTCACCGGCCTCCCGGCGCTGTCGCTGGCCGCCGTCTACGTCCCGTACAAGAACCGCACGTTCTACAAGTGGTTTGAAATCAACCGCTCGTACAAACGGACGCTGCGTCGCGGTGCGACATACCGTTCCGGCGCGATCGAGGCGGGCACCCAGCTGGACGGGCGGGAGATCGAGGTCGGCCCGCCGCCCGGGATCGGGCGGATCAACTGGCTGTCCGCGCCCTTCGGGCCGGACGAGATCGCCGTGCTGCTGCACGCCGACCGCCGGACCGTCACCGCCGCGATCGAGATCGAGGGCCCGGGCGTCGGCCTGCGCGACTCGGAGGACCAGGAAGCGCTGGTCGAGCGATTCGGCACGCTCCTGAAGCACGTCGCCAACGGCGACGGCTACGTCACCCGCATCCAGATGCTCGCCCGTACGCTCCCCGCCGACCCGGACGCCCACGCCAAGGACGTCGAACGACGCGGCGACGACCGGGCTCCGGACTGGCTCAAGGACTCCTACGACCAGCTCCAGTCCATGGTCTCCACCTCCTCCGAGCAGCACCGCGCCTACCTCGTCGCCTGTATGCACTACGGACGCGAACTGGCCGCCGAGGCCCAGGCCATCGCCCGCGCCTCCCGGCACGAGGGCACCAAGCGGCGGCTGGACAAGGACGCGGGCCTCGCCGTCGTCATGGCGCGCGAGCTCACGGACATCTGCGCCCGCCTCGCCGAGGCGGACATCCGCGTCCGCCAGCCGCTGGGCCAGGCGCGTCTCGCCTCGCTCGTCCACTCGATGTACGACCCGGACCACCCCATCGACCACATCCAGGCGATGACGAAGCGGAACGCCTGGCCGGCCGAGCTGGACGCCATGGAACCCACGTTCCTCCAGGCGAAGACGCGCGAGTCGTCCACCCGGTCACCCTGGTGTCACTCCACGGCGTGGGTCAAGGAATGGCCGATGACACCCGTGGGGGTCAATTTCCTCGCTCCCCTTCTCGTCCACACCCCCGATGTGATTCGTACGGTCGCGGTCTGCATGGACCTGGAGCCGACCGACGTCGCCATCGAACGGATGCTGACCGAGAAGACCAACGACGACGCGGACGCCTCCCGCGCCGCCAAGATGAACCGTGTCGTCGACCCGCGCGACGTCGCCCACCACTCCCGCGTCGACCAGCGCGGCGAGGACCTCGCCAGCGGCGCGGCCGGCGTCAACCTCGTCGGCTACATCACCGTGTCCTCCCGCTCCCCGGAGGCCCTGGCGCGCGACAAGCGGACCATAAGAGCCTCGGCCGGCAAGAGCTACCTCAAGCTCGAGTGGTGCGACCGTGAGCACCACCGGGCGTTCGTCAACACGCTGCCGTTCGCGACCGGCATCCGACGATAGGGGCAACGCCGTGCTCGACCCGCTCGCCACCGTCACCGACGCCTTCACCAGTTTCCTGTTCGGAAAGGTCGAAACCACCCGGCTGCCCGTACGTACCTCCACCGGGCAGGCGCAGGCCGTCTACCTCCCCACCGCGGCCCCCGGCCTCGGCGACTCCGGCGTGATCATCGGGCGTGAGGTCTACTCCGGCAAGGGTTACATCTACGACCCCTTCCAGCTCTACGGCCAGCAACTGCCCGCCCCCCACTGGCTCGTCCTCGGCGAGTCCGGCAACGGCAAATCCGCGCTGGAGAAGACCTACGTCCTACGGCAGCTTCGCTTCCGCGACCGCCAGGTCGTCGTCCTGGACGCCCAGGGCGAGGACGGCGTCGGCGAGTGGAACCTCATCGCGCAACAGCTGGGGATAACCCCCATCCGCCTCGACCCCGTCGCCGCCGCCGACGGCGGCATCCGGCTCAACCCCCTCGACCCGGCCATCACCACGACCGGCCAGCTCGCCCTCCTCCGCACCATCATCGAGGTGGCCACCGGCCGGGGACTCGACGAACGCGCCGGCTTCGCCCTGAAGGTCGCGCATTCCTATGTGAACGAGTCGATCCTCGACCGGCAGCCCGTCCTCACCGACATCGTCGAGCAACTGCGCCACCCCGAGGCCGAGTCCGCCGAGTCGATGAACGTCGACATAGACGACGTACGGGCCTGGGGCCTGGACGTCGCCCTGGTGCTGGACCGGCTCGTCGACGGTGACCTGCGCGGCATGTTCGACGGCCCCACGACGGCCGGCATCGACCTCGACGCGCCCCTGATCGTCTTCGACCTCTCCCACATCGACCGCAACTCCATCGCCATGCCGATCCTCATGGCGATCGTCGGCGTCTGGCTGGAGCACACCTGGATCAGGCCCGACCGGAAGAAGCGAATCTTCTTGGTCGAGGAGGCCTGGCACATCATCAACTCCCCCTTCGTCGCCCAGCTCTTCCAGCGCCTGCTGAAGTTCGGGCGACGGCTCGGCCTGTCGTTCGTCGCGGTGGTCCACCACCTCTCCGACGTCGTCGACGGCGCGGCGGCGAAGGAGGCGGCCGCGATCCTGAAGATGGCCTCCACCCGCACCATCTACGCCCAGAAGGCCGACGAGGCCCGGGCCACCGGCCGGGTCCTGGGACTGCCCCGCTGGGCGGTCGAGATCATCCCGACCCTCACCCCCGGCATCGCGGTCTGGGACGTCAACGGCAACGTCCAGGTCGTCAAGCACCTCATCACGGACGCCGAGCGCCCCCTGGTCTACACCGACCGGGCCATGACCGAGGACGGCGACCGGACCCACGAGCTCGCGGCGGAGGCCGCAGCGGCGGAACGAGCCGCCGCGGCAAGGGAATCGCCGTTCGCCGACGAACCGTACGGCACCGCCGCGACCTACGGTTCCTCGGAATCGACGGTGGCGTGAGATGAGGTCCTCGGGGGGCGGGGACCGGGCGCAGCACCGGGACCCGGGTGCAGAGCGTGGAATTCCGGATGGCCTGCTGGTCAGCGTCCTCGCCTTTCTGCTGGGCCTGACCCTGCTGGTCTGGACGGCCACCGGCCTGGCCGCCCTCGCCGAACACGGCGGCTGGCCGGAAGGGGTGACCCTGACCCGCACCCCGCAGGCCCTGCGCCATCTGATGACCCAGCCCCGCGACCTGCCGTCCGCGTGGCCGGGCACCCCGCCGGAGGCCCTTTCGGGGTACGGGTTGTTCTGGGGCATCCTCGTCGGCGAGCTGCTCGTGGCCGTGGTGCTGATGACGTTCGTGATCGGCACACTGGCCCGCTGGCGGGCGGTACGGGCACGCAGGACGACGGGAGCGGCGGGGACGGCCCCGACGGAGGCGGCGGAGGCATCGTCGGCGGCGGAGGCCACGCCGATCGCGGTGACGGAGGCCGCACCGGCGGAAGCCGCACCACCGGTGAACACCGCGCCGGCGGTGGAGGCGGCCGCCGCCACTGTCCCCGAACCGCGGGCAGCCGCCTCACCCGTCCCGCCCGTCCCGGCCCCCGAG
>NZ_JAILXP010000414.1 GCF_020740895.1 Streptomyces sp. UNOB3_S3
GGGTGGGACGGGGTGGGACGGTGGCGGGTACGCGGCGCGGCGCGCTCACCGCGGCTGTACGGTGACGGTGCGCGACGCCTTCAGGTCCGCCGACGAGGAGCCCACCTGGACGGTGCGCTCGCCGGTGCCCAGCCGCCAGCGGTGCGCGGTGGAGTCCCAGTAGCGCAGCTGCTGTTCGTCGACGGTGACCGTGACCCGGCGCTGCTCCCCGGGCGCCAGGGCGACCTTGGTGTAGCCGGCGAGCTTCTTCTTGACCTGCGGCGCCGTGGTGTCGGGGCTGGGGCCGACATAGAGCTGTACGGTCTCCTCGCCCGCGCGGGACCCGGTGTTGCGCACGGTCACCGTGGCCGTCAGGCCCGCGTCGGTGCGCTGCACGGCCAGGTCGCGCTGGTCGAAGGAGGTGTACGACAGGCCGTGACCGAAGGGGAAGAGCGGGGCCGTGCCCGTGTCGTCGTACCAGCGGTAGCCGACCTTCAGCCCTTCGGAGTAGGTCTGCTTGCCGTTCACCCCGGGGTAGCGGTGCGGGTCGCCGGCCATGGGGTGGGCGGTCTCGCTCGCCGGGAAGGTCTGGGTGAGCCGGCCGCCGGGGGCGCTGTCGCCGTACAGCAGCGAGGCGGTGGCCTCGGCGCCTTCCTGCCCCGGGTACCACATCTCCAGGACGGCGGCGGTGTCGCGCAGCCAGGGCATCAGGACGGCGGAGCCGGTGTTGAGGACGACCACGGTACGGGGGTTGACCTTGGCCACCGCGGCGATCAGCTCGTCCTGCCGGCCCGGCAGGGACAGGGAGTCGCGGTCCACGCCCTCGGTGCCGTCGTCGTGGGCGAAGACGATCGCGGTGCGGGCCTTGGCGGCGGCCGCCACCGCCCGGTCGAAGTCGGCCCGGGCCCGCTCGGGGGTGACCCAGGTCAGATCGGCGGTCAGCGAAGTGTCCTCCCAGGCCCAGCCGTTCATGGTCACGCGGTGGGTGCCCTCGGTCAGGTGCACGGTGGTGGAGACCGTGCCGAAGGTCTCCGTGCCCAGGATCATCGGGCGGTCACCGATCTGAAGATTGGCCACCCCGCCCATGACCTTGAAGGCGAAGCGGTAGTCGCCCTCGGCGGGCACGGTCAGCTCGCCCTCGTAGAACGTGCCCTTCTCCAGCGGGTCCAGCTGCTTGCCGTTGGTGAAGGCCGGGCCGAGCGCGGAGCCGGGCAGCGGCACGCCCACCAGGTCCTGGCCCGGCTCGTACGTCACCGACGTGCCCCGGCCCGCCCGCTGCCGCAGCGCGTCCACCGGGGCGGTGGCGCTGTCGGGCACGACATGGGCGCTGCCGTCGCCGGTCACCTTGGGGTACTTGGCGCTGTGGCCGATGACCGCGATGTCGCCGGTGTCCCGGTCCGACAGCGGGAGGGCGCGGCGTTCGTTGCGCAGCAGCACCCCGCCCTTCTCTGCGACGGCGCGGGCCGCCGCCCGGCCGGCCTGCGGATCACGGCCGGGCCGGGGAGAGCCCGGATCGAGCAGCCCGAAGCGTTCCATCTGGCCGACGATGCGGACCACGGACCGGTCGAGCGTGGCCTCGGGGATCGTCCCCTTCGCGATCGCGGCCTTCAGCTCGGCGTCGAAGTACTTCGAGGGCGGCACGGGCTCGCCGAGTCGCAGGTCGATGCCCAGCTCCTGGTCCAGGCCCTTGGTGATGTCGGAGGTGGCGTGGGTGGCCAGCCAGTCGGACATCACCCAGCCGCGAAAGCCCCACTGCTCGCGCAGCACCCCTTGCAGCAGGCCGTCGTTGCTGCATGACTGCGCGCCGTTGACGCTGTTGTACGCGCACATCACGGAGGCGGCGCCGGCCTCCACCGCGCTGCGGAAGGCCGGCAGCTCCACTTCCTGGAGGGTCTGTTCGTCGATGGTGGCGTCGACCGTCATACGGTCCCGCTCCTGGTTGTTGGCGGCGAAGTGCTTGACCGTGGCCATCAGGCCCTGTCCCTGGATTCCGCGGATCTCGCCGGCGGCCATCCGGGAGGACAGCAGCGGGTCCTCGCTGAAGGTCTCGAAGTTCCGCCCCGCGTAGGGCACCCGGATGATGTTCGTCATCGGGGCCAGCACATTGTCGTGGCCCAGCGCGCGGCCCTCGCGGCCCAGCACCTTGCCGTACTCGTCCGCGAGGCGGTCGTCGAAGGTGGCGGCGAGCGCCACGGGCGTGGGCATGGCGGTCGCGGTGCGGCCCAGCAGCCGGATGCCGGCCGGGCCGTCGGCGGTCCGCAGCTCGGGGATGCCCAGCCGCGGGACGCCCGGCAGATAGCCGATGCCCTTGATCGTCGGGCCGTTCTTGGGTCCCGTGGTCCAGTGCACGAACGAGATCTTCTCGTCGAGCGTCATCCTGGCCACCAGGCCGCGTACCCGCGCCGAGCCCTCCTGGGGGGCGGCGTCCGCGGCGGGGGCGGTGAGCAGGGTGGTGACGCACGCGGTGGCGAGCGCGTGTGTCAGGAGGCGCCCGGCCCGGCCGCGTGGCCGGGGCCCGGCGCCCGGCCGGTGTTTTCTGCGCAACAGCACGATCGGTTCCTGTCGTTGGAGTACGCGGTATGCGGGTTTGCGAGGGCTACGGGTTTACGGGCGCCACGCGGTCTACGGGCGCCACGCGGTCTACGGGGGTTACGTGGTCCACGCGGTCCACAGGGCCCGGGCGGGTGCTCACAGGTCACCGAGCCAGCGGTGCACGGCGTCCGCGGTGGCGCGGGCGTGCTCGGTCATCATCGTGAGGTGGGTGCCGGGGGCGTCGACGGCGGTGTGCTCGCCGCCGTCCCAGCGGGCCCGCCAGCCGCCCGGCTCGCCCGCCCACCGCTCCATCGGCTCGCTCGCACGCACGAACAGCACCGGCGCCTTCGTCGGGCCCGGAGCCCACGGCAGGAGCATCTCGTTGTACGCGCCCATGGCGGTGAGCCGGGTGTCGTCGATGGTCACGACCGACCGCTCCATGACCCAGTCGAGCATCGTGTCGCGCCACACGGCCATCGCCCCGGGCGCGCTGGGCAGATACACGTCCGCCAGCACCAGCGCGACGGGCCCGGCGCCGCGCTCCTCCAGGCGCAGCGCCAGCGCGTGCGCCAGCGAGCCGCCCATCGAGTGACCGAACAGGGCGTAGGGCGCGCCCTGGGTGTGCCGCAGCACGGCGTCGGCCTGCGCGTCGAGCAGGATGTCCAGCGAGCCGGGCAGCAACTCCCTGGCACCGAAGCCGGGTTGACGCAGCGCCGATACGGCCATGCGGCCGTCGAGGGCGGCCGCCAGGGCGGTGAACTCCTCCGGGCCCGACGCCGCCGCGGTGCCCGAGCAGCAGATCAGCTCCGGGCCCGGGCCGCCGCCGGCGGTCAGGGGCACCGGGTCCTGCTGCCATTCGGCGGCCGTGCGCGGCCCCGCCGGTTCACGGTCGGCGGGGAAGACGGGCCGGAACGCGGAGAGCGCGGCCAGCGCCGCGACGACCTCCTCGCCCTGGCGCAGCCGCAGCGCCCGCCGGTACATCGCCACCAGGTCGGACTCCTGGGCGGGCCGCGACGGGCCGTCGGCGTCCTGGCCGGCGCCCGCCGCGGGTGCCGCGGCCAGGAGGGTGGTCAGGTGGCCGGCCAACTGTCGCGGGGTGGGGTGCTCAAGGACGGCGGAGGTGGGCACCTCGGTGCCCACGGCACCGGAGAGGGCGGCGGTCAGTTCGATGGCGGCGAGCGAGTCGAAGCCGATCTCGTCGAAGGCGGAGTCGGCCGGGACGTCCTCGAGCGTGCCATGGCCGAGCGCGG
This sequence comes from Streptomyces sp. UNOB3_S3, assembly GCF_020740895.1. Lineage (GTDB taxonomy): Bacteria > Actinomycetota > Actinomycetes > Streptomycetales > Streptomycetaceae > Streptomyces. The sequence goes on from NZ_JAILXP010000414.1 coordinate 3,762, forward strand.
TGGCGGCCTCCGTACGGACCAGGGCCAGCAGCTCGTCGGCGGTCAGGGCGGCCGGGGACTCATCAGCAGGGGCTTCGACAGCGGGGGCTTCGACCGCAAGGGCTTCGATCGCAGGGGCTTCGACCGCCGTGCGGGCCGGGGAGTCCTGGGCGTCCGTGGACGCCGGGCCCGAGGTCTGCGTACCGGTGGCAGGCAGCCAGAAACGGCGGTGCTGGAAAGCGTAGGTGGGCAGCGGGATCCGGCGTGCCCCCGTGCCGTCGAACAACCGTGACCAGTCCACATCCGCGCCACGCGCGAAGCCCTCGGCGAGGGTGCGGGCGAGGGTGGCGGCGTCATCGCCCTCCTCGCGCGGCCCCGCGTCGAGGACGGCACCCGTGGCCCCGCGCCCGTCCGAGGCCTCCGCCGGCTCCGCCAGTGCGGACAGCGCGGCCAGTGCGGCCAGTGCCGGTTCCGTCCCCGCGCATCCGACGAGGACCGCCGCGCGGTGCCCGAAGGCGCTGCGGGTGGTGGCCAGGGAGTAGGCGATGTCCAGCGGGTCCAGGTGCGGGTGGCGCGCCAGGTGGCCGGACAGCCGCCGGGCCTGGTCGCGCAGCGCCGCCTCCGTACGGCCCGAGAGCACCCACGGCACCAGCGCCGGCCGACCGGCGCCCGGCCCGTCCGCCACGGCCTGCTCCGGCATCGGCGACGGCGTCGGCTCCGGCGCCTGCTCCAGGACGACATGGCCGTTGGTGCCGCTGACCCCGAAGCCGGACACCGCGGCCCGCCGGGGCGCGCCCGTCTCCGGCCAGGGCACCGCCTCGGTCAGCAGCCGCACCTGCCCCTGCGACCAGTCCACGTGCCGCGTGGGCGCGTCCACGTGCAGGGTGCGGGGCAGTTCGCCGTGCTGCATGGCCAGCACCATCTTGATCACACCGCCCACGCCCGCGGCGGCCTGGGCGTGCCCGATGTTGGACTTCAACGAGCCGAGCCACAGCGGCTGTTCGGCCGGACGGTTCTGGCCGTACGTGGCGAGCAGTGCCTGGGCCTCGATGGGGTCGCCGAGGCGCGTGCCGGTGCCGTGGGCCTCCACCGCGTCGACCTGGTCCGCGCCCAGCCGGGCGTCGGCCAGCGCCTGGCGGATGACCCGCTGCTGGGACGGGCCGTTGGGCACCGACAGCCCGCTGCTGGCCCCGTCCTGGTTCACGGCCGTGCCGCGGACCACGCCCAGCACCCGGCGGCCGTCGCGCACCGCGTCCGAGAGCCGCTCCACCACCAGCACACCGACGCCCTCGGCCCATCCCGTGCCGTCCGCCGCGTCCGCGAACGCCTTGCAACGGCCGTCCGCCGCCAGCCCACGCTGCCGCGCGAACTCCACATACGCGTCCGGCTTGGCGAGCACCGCCACCCCGCCCGCCAGCGCCCGTTCGCACTCGCCCCGGCGCAGCGCCTGCACCGCCAGGTGGAGGGCCACGAGGGAGGATGAACAGGCCGTGTCGACCGTCAGGGCCGGGCCCTCCAGGCCCAGGACGTAGCTGATCCGGCCGGAGACCACCGCCCCGGCGTTCCCGGTCAGCAGATAGCCCTCGGACCCCTCCGGCAGCCGCGCGGAGCCATCCGCGCCGCCGGGAAGATAGCCCTGGTGCGCCGCGCCGACGAACACGCCGGTACGGCTGCCGCGCAGCGCGCGCGGGTCCAGCTCGGCCCGCTCCAGGGCCTCCCACGACGCCTCCAGCAGCAGCCGCTGCTGCGGGTCCATGACCGTGGCCTCGCGCGGTCCGATGCCGAAGAACGCCGCGTCGAAGTCGCCCGCGTCGTGCACGAAGCCGCCCTCGCGGCAGTACGTCTTGCCGGGTGCCGCCGGGTCAGGGTCGTAGATCCCCGCCACGTCCCAGCCGCGGTCGTCGGGGAACGGGCCGACCGCGTCCGTGCCCGACGAGACCAGCTGCCACAGGTCCTCGGGCGAGCGCACACCGCCGGGGAAGCGGCAGGCCATGCCCACGATGGCGATCGGCTCGTGGCGGGCCGCCATGAGGTCGTGGTTCTGCCGGCGCAGCCGCTCGGCGTCCTTGACGGAGGTGCGCAGGGCGTCGAGCACCTTCTCCTGGGACAGGGACATGGAGTGGTCTCCTTGCTGAGGTCCGGACCGAGCCTGGGGCCGGGCCGGATTCGTGCGGGGTAGAGAAGTGGAGAGGGGCGGG
>NZ_JAILXP010000415.1 GCF_020740895.1 Streptomyces sp. UNOB3_S3
GAGGGGGGTGCCGCGGCGGGCGGGCCCGCGGCCCACCGCTCCCGGAGGCGGCCGATCTCGTCGTCCATGGCGCTGTCGGCGCGGACGCCGGTCCAGTAGAGGAGGTAGACGACGAAGAGCACGATCAGCGTGCCGACGGTCAGGCACAGTTCGCTGAGCGTCCGTACGACGAGGCGTGAGCGCACCGGCCGGACACCTCCCGGGGGTCATCCCATGGGCTTGGCGTAGTGGAGATCCACTGTGCCCGAGTAGCCGGGGAGAGTCACCGCCTCGTGCTGGTCGACTTTCCAGCCGAGGCCGTAGGCGGCGACGTACTGGAGGTAGTTCTGGATCGCCGGGGAGGCGTCCAGGGCCTTGCGGAGGGCGCCCCGGTCACCGACGGCGGTGATCTTGTACGGCGGTGAGTAGACGCGGCCCTGGAGGATGAGGGTGTTGCCCACGCAGCGGACCGCGCTGGTGGAGATCAGCCGCTGGTCCATCACCTGGATGCCTCGGGCGCCGCCCTGCCAGAGGGCGTTGACGACGGCCTGGAGGTCCTGCTGGTGGATGACGAGGTCGTTGGGCTGGGGCTGGGGCACCCCGGGGATCTTCGCGGTGGCGTTGGGCGGGGCGTCGGTGAGGGTGACGGTCAGGCCCTGGCCCGCGAGCTTGCGGGTGCCGGCGGCGTCCTCCAGCGCGGCGAGCTTGCGCTGCTCGGCCGCCGTGCCGCCGTTGTCGCGCCGGGCGAGGGCGTCGACCTGGGCGCGGGCCGCCGCGGCGCTGTCCTCGAGGTCGCCGTTCTTGCGGCTGCGCTCCCGGATGAGGTCCGACAGACGGAGCATGGAGTCGTCGGTGCGGATGTTGGTGCCCTGGGCGGTGTTGAAGCTCATCCAGAAGATGAGGCCCGCCAGCGCGAAGACGCCGCCGGTCAGCAGCCGCACCGGACGGAAGCGCCGGACGGGCCCACTGGTGGAGTCCGCAGAATTACTCACCGTACCCTTATCCTCTCCGACGCCGCGGAAGCACTACGCTAACGGACGCCCGGGGGAACGAAGCGCTCCCGTCGCTCCCGCCCCGGCGGACAGCCCATGTGATACCCAGCCCCATGTGAACCCCAGCGCGGTCACGCAGCGCATCGACAGGAGAGTTCCCTCGTGCCGAAGTCACGGATCCGCAAGAAAGACGACTTCACGCCGCCGCCGGTGAAGCAGCAGAGCATCAGGCTGACGACGGGGCGTCGCTGGGTGGCGCCACTGATGCTGGCGCTGTTCCTGATCGGCCTGGCCTGGATCGTCGTCTTCTACGTGACGAGCGGCGACATGCCGGTGGAGTCCCTGAAGAACTGGAACATCGTGGTCGGCTTCGGCTTCATCGCGGCGGGCTTCGTCGTCTCCACCCAGTGGAAGTAGCGGGGTTATCCACACCCTCATCCACAGTGGGGAAAACTCAGAAGATCTGTGGATAACTTCCCTGGCGTTGACGCCGGTGTGACTGATCGCAAGCGCTGTGTATCCAGGGTCACACCGGCGCCTTCCAGCGAAAACGCAGCTCGGCAGGGGTGCGGGAAGCCAGAACACCTGTTCCCATACGGCGTGCACAAGATCCCGCACTCGTTGTGGACAACCTGTGCGTCCACCGATGTGGGTGACCCGCGCCCCCCGGGCGCGGGCCCCCGCCCGGATCAGGCGAGCTGCGCCGTCCGGACGACCACCAGGGCGGCGATCACCAGCAGGGCCGCCGCACAGGTCAGCCGCTGGACCAGCAGCCGCTTGCCGCGCGGGGCGTGCACCATCCCGTAGGCCACCGCCGTGCCCACCACCAGGCCGCCGACATGCGCCTCCCAGGCGATGTTGCTCCAGGTGAAGGTGAAGATCAGGTTGAGCACGAGCAGCGCCACGACCGGCCGCATGTCGTACTTCAGACGCCGCATCAGCACGGCCGTGGCACCCAGCAGACCGAAGATCGCGCCCGAGGCGCCGAGCGACGGCTGATTGGGCGCGGCGACGTAATAGGTCAGCGCGCTGCCGCCGAGACCGGCCAGCAGATAGAGGGCCAGATAGCGGACCCGGCCCAGCGCCGCCTCCAGCGGCGGGCCCAGCCACCACAGCGAGAGCATGTTGAAGGCGATGTGCATCGGTGCCTGATGCAGGAACATCGCCGTCAGCAGCCGGTACCACTGCCCCTCGGCGACGCCCTCCAGCGGGCCGAAGTCCGACAGCGTCGCCCGCCCGAACAGCTCCATGGCGTCCATCAGCCGGTCGCCGGTGGCCATCACCGCGATCCACACGGCGACGTTGATCCCCAGCAGGACCTTGGTGACCAGCCGCGGATCACTCGTATGGACCGCCCCGGCGACCGTGCGCGCGGCCGTCGCCCGGTGATCGTGACCCGTACCGGAGCCGCCGCTCACACACTCCGGGCACTGGAAGCCCACGGAGGCGCTCACCATGCACTCCGGGCAGATGGGGCGCTCACAGCGGACGCAGCGGATGCCGGTCTCCCGGTCCGGATGCCGGTAGCAGCGGACGGCCTGCTCGTTCATGCTCTCCCTCGCCCCTGTGTCGGGCCCTCGCCCCTGTGCCGGACCGGTGTGCCCACCGCACAACGCACGGCCCCGCCCGTCATACGGACGGGCGGGGCGCCAGGTTCCCACGGGACGCCGGGGCCCGGGGGCCCACGGCGGATCTCCGCGGGGTGTGCGAAGCGGTCGTCAGCGGGACTCGATGACGACCGACTCGATGACCACGTCGTTGACCGGACGGTCGGTGCGCGGGTTGGTGGCGGTGGTGGCGATGGCGTCCACGACCTTCTTCGAGGCGTCGTTGCTGACCTCGCCGAAGATGGTGTGCTTGCGGGTCAGCCACGCGGTGGGCGACACGGTGATGAAGAACTGCGAGCCGTTGGTGCCCGGGCCGGCGTTGGCCATGGCCAGCAGGTAGGGCTTGTCGAAGGCGAGGTCCGGGTGGAACTCGTCCTTGAACTGGTAGCCCGGGCCGCCGGTGCCGTTGCCCAGCGGGTCGCCGCCCTGGATCATGAAGCCCTCGATGACACGGTGGAAGATCGTGCCGTCGTACAGCTTGTCCGTCGTCTTGGCGCCCGTCTTCGGGTTCACCCACTCGCGCTCGCCGTTCGCCAGCTCGACGAAGTTCTTGACCGTCTGGGGGGCGTGGTTCGGCAGAAGCCGGATCTCGATGTCGCCCTGGTTGGTCTTCAGGGTGGCGTAAAGCTGCTCGGCCACGATCTACCTTCCATAGTGTTCACTGACGGCTACCGATCCTCGCACGGCGGGTTCGCGGCGAGTAGCCGACAAAGCCCGGCGCGCGGCGGCGAACCATGGCATTGTCGACCGAAGCTCCCCTGATGACCCGGATGCCCGATCGCACATGCCGGACCGCCCATCGGCAGGCATGATTTTTCCACTGGGTGGAAAGGCGACAAACCATACGCCACCGAGGAGGAGGATCCCGTGACCCGCAAGGACAGCGTGCGCGCCGCGACCAGCACCGCCAAGGACAGCGTGCGCCACGCCGCGGAAGTGGTGGCGCCCTACGCCGGCACGGCCAAGGACACCGCCGTGCACTACGCCCACGAGGCCCGCACCCGGCTCGCCCCCATGGTCGCCGAGGCCGCGCACCAGGCCCGCTCGCAGTACGACACCCATCTCCACCCGCGCATCGAGCACGCGCGCGACGCCCTGCCGCCCAAGGTCGACCAGGTCGCGACGAGGGCCCGCGCCGTCGCCGAGCCCGTACGGGACGAGGCGCTCTCCCGGGGCACCGCCGCCCTCGCCGCGCTGCGCGGCCAGGTGTCCGCCGAGGACGTGGAGAAGCTGACCCGCCGCCGGGACCGCCGCTGCCGCAGCGGGCGCGTGGCCAGGCGGCTCGTGGTGTTCGGGCTCCTCACGGCCGGCGCCGTCGTCGCCTGGAAGTGGTGGGACCGGCAGGCCAACCCGGACTGGCTCGTCGAGCCCCCGGAGGCCACCGAGCCCGCCGACCGCGCGCACCTGTCCTCCGTCGACGGCACCGGCGACCGTTCCGTCCTCGACCCGGAGGTCCAGGCCAAGCAGGACCGGGCGGACACGGAGGCCTCCACCGACGGCGACGACGACCGCCCCTGACGACCGCCCCCGGGGGAACGGCGAAACGGGCACCGGCACAGGCCCTCCACACGGCCCGCACACAGTCGGCACACGGTTCGGCCGCACCGTACGGCCACCGGGGAACACAAAACCCCTCCGACCGCGTTTCCGCAGGTCGGAGGGGTTTTCGTGGTGGAGCCTAGGGGAGTCGAACCCCTGACATCTGCCATGCAAAGACAGCGCTCTACCAACTGAGCTAAGGCCCCGTCGGGGACCAGACTACCCGGTGTCGGCGCTCTTTCCCGACCGGGTATCGCCGCGACCCACCACTCTCCGTAGGATGCACCGCAAGATTCGCGGCAGCGAAGCGAAGGGGAGAGCGTGATGGACGCAGCACAGCAGGAAGCCACCGCCCGCGCACGGGAGCTACAGCGCAGCTGGTACGGGGAGCCGTTGGGGGCACTCTTCCGCCGTCTCATCGACGACCTCGGCCTCAACCAGGCCCGTCTCGCGTCCGTCCTGGGCCTCTCCGCCCCCATGCTCTCCCAGCTGATGAGCGGTCAGCGCGCCAAGATCGGCAACCCCGCCGTGGTCCAGCGGGTCCAGGCGCTCCAGGAGCTCTCCAGCCAGGTCGCGGACGGCACCGTGAGCGCGGCCGAGGCCGCGGAGCGGATGGAGGAGGTCAAGAAGAGCTCGGGAGGCTCCGTCCTCAACTCCACCCAGACCACGGCCAGCAGCGGGGCGCCGACCGTGCGCCGGGTGGTGCGCGAGATCCAGTCGCTGCTGCGGTCCGTGGCGGGCGCGGGGGACATCATCGACGCCGCCGAGACCCTCGCCCCCACCCACCCCGAACTCGCCGAGTTCCTCCGGGTGTACGGCGCCGGGCGGACCGCCGAGGCGGTCGCCCACTACGAGGCGCACCAGAACTGACCGTGCCGGGGGGAGCCGGCGCACGGCGGAGGCGGGGGTGACACGCACGACATGGGCGAGCTCTTCGCTGGGCGGTACGGGCTGGTGGACCCGATCGGGCGGGGCGGGGCGGGCGCCGTCTGGCGGGCCTGGGACCAGCGGCGGAAGCGCTACGTGGCCGCGAAGGTGCTGCAGCAGAGCGACGCCCACACGCTGCTGAGGTTCGTCCGCGAGCAGGCGCTGCGCATCGACCATCCCCATGTGCTGGCCCCGATGAGCTGGGCGGCCGACGACGACAAGGTGCTGTTCACCATGGAGATGGTGGGCGGCGGCTCGCTCGCCCATCTCATCGGCGACTACGGGCCGTTGCCGCCGCATTTCGTCTGCGTATTACTGGACCAGCTGCTGTCCGGGCTCGCGGCGGTGCACGCGGAAGGCGTGGTGCACCGGGACATCAAACCGGCCAACCTCCTTTTGGAGGCGACCGGTACGGGCCGCCCGCATTTACGGCTCTCCGATTTCGGGATCGCCATGCGCAAGGGCGAGCCGAGGCTCACGGACACCAACTTCGTCATGGGTACGCCCGGTTACTTCGCGCCGGAGCAAATGCTGGGCGAGGAACCGGACTTTCCCGCCGACCTCTTCGCCGTCGGTCTGGTGGCCCTCTATCTCCTCACGGGCCGGAAACCGGACGCCGAGGCGCTGGTCGAGCTGTTCCCCGGGCAGGGCGTGCCGAGCGCTCCCCAGGAGGTGCCCGAGCCGCTCTGGGAGGTCGTCGCCAATCTGCTCCACCCCGATCCGTACGCCCGCTTCCGTACGGCCACGGGGGCGCGCAAGGCCCTGGCGACGGCCGTGGAGCTGCTGGATCCGCCCGACGCCGACGAGGAGCGGATCGAGGTCTTCGACCAGCTGGGCCCGCTGCCGCCCGGTTTCGGGCCGGACGGCCCGGAGCGCGGCCCGGAGCCCCTC
>NZ_JAILXP010000416.1 GCF_020740895.1 Streptomyces sp. UNOB3_S3
GCCGTCGAGGGCGGCCGCGGCCCGGCGGACCAGGTCGGCCACGAGCGAGGCCCGCCAGGCGGTCCAGGCGGTGGGGCCGGTGGCGAGGGCGTCGGCCTCGGTGAGGGCGTGCAGCAGCTCCAGGACGGCGGCGGAGCCGACCGCGTCCGTGACCGCGCGGACCGTGGCGGGGTCGCCGAGGTCGCGGCGCGTGGCGGTGTCGGCCAGCAGCAGGTGGTGGCGGACGAGCGTGGCGAGGACCGCCGTGTCGTCCGGGCCGTAGCCGAGCCGGGCCGCCACCTGGCGGGCGGTCTCCGCGCCCGTCTCGGAGTGGTCGCCGGGCCGGCCCTTGCCGATGTCGTGCAGGAGCGCGGCGAGGAGCAGCAGGTCGGGGCGGCCGACGCGGCGGGTGAGGGCGGCGGCGCGCACGGCCGTCTCGACGAGGTGGCGGTCGACGGTCCAGCGGTGGAGGGCGTTGCGCTGCGGGCGGCAGCGCACGTGCTCCCATTCGGGCAGCAGCCGGGAGACGATGCCCTCGGTCTCCAGGGCCTCCCAGACGGCCACGGCGGGCTCTCCCGCGCCGAGCAGGGTGAGGAGCTGTTCGCGGGCCTCGGCGGGCCAGGGCACGGGCAGCCCGGCGGCGCCGGTCATGCGGCGCACCGCGTGCCGGGACAGCGGCAGGCCCGCCTGGGCGGCGGCCGCCGCGGCGCGCAGCGGGAGCACGGGGTCGTGCTCGGGGCGGGCGGTACGGGCGAGGCCGACCTCGCCGTCCTGTTCGACGACGCCTTCGGCCAGCGGGATTCTCTCGGGCGCGACGAAGCCGCCGCGCCCTCCGCGCCCGCCGATGATCCTCCGCAGCCGGGGCCGTCCGGAGCGGGCGCGCAGGACGCGCCCGACCTCGCGCCAGGTGACCTCGGCGGCGTAGGAGACGGTGTGGGCGGCCCGGTAGACCCGGCGCAGGAGCGCGTCGGCGTCGGGCAGGCCGAGGGCGTCGGCGACCTGGTCCTGTTCCTGGAGGGCGAGCCGGTCGGTGGCGCGGCCGGTGGCGAGGTGGAGGGCGTCGCGGGTGTCGAGGAGGAGGGTGCGGGCGGCTTCGAGGCCCTCGCGGGGGGCGTCGGCGAGCCAGGAGGCGGCGACGGCCCGCAGGGCGGTGGCGTCGCGGAGGCCGCCGCGGGCCTCCTTCAGGTCGGGTTCCAGCAGGAAGCGCAGCTCGCCCTGGCGGCGGGCGCGCTCCTCGCACAGCTCGCGCAGTTCGGGCAGCCGGGCGGGGGCCTGGGCGCGCCAGTCCTCGTAGGCGGTGGTGCGCAGGGCGGCGGTGAGGGCGGGGTCGCCGGCGAGGTGGCGGGCGTCGAGGAGGCCGAGGTGGACCTTGAGGTCGCTCGTGGCGGCCTTGCGGGCCTCGGCCGGGGTGCGGACGGAGTGGTCGAGGGCGAGGCCCAGGTCCCAGACGGGGTACCAGACGCGGTCGGCGAGGGCGGCGATGCCGGGGGCACCGGTGGTGCCGTCGTGCAGGAGGAGGACGTCGAGGTCGCTGCGGGGGGAGAGCTCGCCGCGCCCGTAGCCGCCGACGGCGACGAGGGCGACGCCCGGGGCGGGGCCGAGGAGCTCGCCCAGCCAGCGGTCGGTGGCACGGGCGAGCTCGGTGCGCAGGGGCGGGCCGGTGAGCCGTTCCTCGGTCAGGAGGCGCAGCCGGGCGGCCGCGTAGCCGCCCTGCCGCCCCGGGTGCGCCTCGGTGTCGTGCTCCGTCAACGGGTGCTCCCGGCGGTCACAGCGCGTCCGGGCCGCGCTCGTCGGTGCGGACGCGGACGACGGAGTCGAGGGGGACGACCCAGACCTTGCCGTCACCGATCTTTCCGGTCCGGGCGCTCCGGACGATGACGTCGACGATGTCGTCCGCGTCACCGTCCTCCACGAGGACCTCTATGCGGATCTTGGGGACGAGGTCGATGGTGTACTCGGCGCCCCGGTAGACCTCGGTGTGGCCGCGCTGGCGGCCGTGGCCGGTGGCCTCGCTGACGGTCAGGCCGTGGACGCCGAATTCGCGCAGGGCGGTCTTGACGTCCTCCAGCTTGTAGGGCTTGACGATCGCGGTGACGAGCTTCACGCGTCCACCTTCTTGTCGGGCGTCCCGTTCGGGAGTTGCTGTGCGGGGGTGTGGTGGACGGCGCGGGAGGCGGCGGCGCCGCCGACGGCGGTGAAGTCGTAGGCGCTCTCCGCGTGGAAGGCCTGGTCGACGCCGCTGATCTCGTCCTCCTCGCTCGCCCGGAAGCCGACGAGCTTGGCGACGAGCTTGGCGAGCAGCCAGGAGACGGTGAAGGAGTAGGCCATGACCGAGAACGCGCCGGCGGCCTGGCGGCCGAGCTGGGTGAGGCCGCCGACGCCGTCGGTGGCGAGGAGGCCGACGAGGAGGGTGCCGATGACGCCGCCGACGAGGTGGACGCCGACCACGTCGAGGGAGTCGTCGAAGCCGAGCCTGAACTTCCAGCTGACGGCCCAGGAGCAGACGGCGCCGGCGACGAGGCCGATGAGGATCGCGCCGAAGGCGTTGACGGCGGCGCCGGAGGGGGTGATGGCGACGAGGCCGGCGACGGCTCCGGAGGCGGCGCCGAGGGTGGTGAACGCGCCGTGGCGGATCCGCTCGTAGGCGAGCCAGCCGAGCATGGCCGCGCCGGTGGCGATCTGGGTGTTCATGGCCATGTTGGCGGCGGTGCCGTTGGCGGCGAGCGCGGAGCCGGCGTTGAAGCCGAACCAGCCGAACCACAGCAGCCCCGCGCCGAGCATCACCAGGGGCAGGCTGTGGGGGCGCATCGGGTCCTTCTTGAAGCCGACGCGCTTGCCGACGACGAGGACGGCGGCGAGGGCGCCGATGCCCGCGTTGATGTGGACGGCCGTGCCGCCGGCGAAGTCGATCACCTTGAGCTTGAACAGCCAGCCGTCGGACTGCCAGACCCAGTGGGCGACGGGGAAGTAGACGACGCTCACCCACAGGGCGATGAACAGCGTCCAGGCGCTGAACTTCACCCGGTCGGCGAGGGCGCCGCTCATCAGGGCGGGGGTGATGACGGCGAACATCATCTGGAAGAGGGCGAAGGCGAGGACGGGGATGCCCTCCTTGCCTCCGGTGAGGGTGTCGGGGTGGATGCCGCTCAGGCCGAGGTGGCCGAGGCCGCCCAGGAGCCCGGCGCCGATGTCGTCACCGAAGGCCAGGGAGTAGCCGTAGAGCACCCACAGGACGCTGACGACGCCCAGCGAGATGAACGACATCATCAGCATGTTGAGCGCGCTCTTCACCCGGACCATGCCGCCGTAGAAGAAGGCCAGGGCGGGTGTCATCAGCATCACGAGCGCGGCACTGATCAGTACGAACGCGGTGTCTGCGCCATTCAATGTCGGTGTCTCCTCGCCGCCGCGGCCCGGGCCCCCGTGCGGGCGGTGTCTCTTTCGGTGGGCCGTTGTCGACTTGAGGCTGTCGCAGCGCGGTTTCAGCCGGTGCCGTGGGCTGTTTCGCGCCGGTGACGATGGGGGCGGGCGTGTTACGCCCCGGTGAACGGCGGGGCGGGCGCGGCAGGTCTCCCCTACCCTGCCGACTGCCCGGCGGCGGTGCCGTACGGAGACACGGAGACCGGCCGTGGCGACCGTCCGGGGTGACCTGGCGTGGGGGAGCCGAGTCGGGCTGTACGGGAGGGTCGCCACGGCCGGGCACAGGGGCCGGAGGGCGTCAGACCGCGTGGGCGGCCTCCACGGATTCCGGCAGGTGGACGGCGAGTTGGTCGGTCAGGTCGACGACTTCGGCGACCTGACCGAAGTCGCGCACGGCGTTGTCGACCGTTTTGCGCAGCCGGTTGTTGACCCGCTCGGAGCGGACCTGTTTGGCGATCCTCAGGGCCTTCTTCACGGGCTCGGCGCAGGCTTCCGGCTCGCGCTGGAGCAGGTGCACGGTGGCCATGCCGATCAGGTTGAGCGCATACGAACGCTGGTGGTCGTCGTCCTGCGCGAACAGCTCGACGGCCCGCTCCATCTTGGGCCGCGCCAGCTGGGCGTAGGTGGGGCTGCGGCCGGCCACATAGGCCAGGTCGCGGAAGGAGTGGGCGTTCTCGGCGTTGAGCTCGGCCTCGGAGAAGAAGCTGATCCAGTTGGGGTCGCCGTCGCCGGGCGCGCAGTCCGCGAAACAGTCCTCGGCCATGGCGACCGCGCGCTTGACCTTGGCGGGCTGGCCCATGTTGGCGTAGGCGCGGGCCTCCATCGCGTGGAGCATGGCCTGGGTGCGGGGGGTGGCGGTCTCCCGGGAGCCGTACTGGCCGAGGTGGATCAGCTCCAGGGCGTCCTCGGGCCGGCCGAGGTGGATCATCTGGCGGCTCATCATGGAGAGCACGAACGAGCCCAGGGGGCGGTCGCCGGCCTCCTTGGCGGCGTGGAGGGCGAGGACGAAGTACTTCTGGGCGGTGGGGTGGAGGCCGATGTCGTAGCTCATCCAGCCGGCCAGCTCGGCCAGCTCGGCGGCGACGTGGAACAGCCGCCGGGTGGTCTCGTCGGGCTGGGGCTCCTGGAGCAGGTCGGTGACCTCGTGGAGCTGGCCCACCACGGCCTTGCGGCGCAGCCCGCCACCGCACTGGGCGTCCCACTGGCGGAACATCACGGTCGTCGACTCCAGCAGCTCCAGCTCCGGCTCGGAGAGCCGGGACCTGCGGGAGCGGTCGCGCTCGGCGCTCCGCGCGCCGTCCCGGCCGGTGGGGCCGGGCACCAGCCAGCGCTGCATGGGCTCGATGAGGGCGGGGCCCGCGGTGAGGGCGAGCGAGGTGCCGAGGAAGCCCCGGCGCGCGAGCATCAGATCGCTGCGGGAGAACTCGCTGAGCAGCTCCACGGTCTGGGGGGCGGCCCAGGGCAGGTCGACCCCGGAGACGGAGGGCGACTGGTGGGCGACGCGCAGACCGATGTCCTCGACGCCGACGACACAGCCGAAGCGTTCGGAGAAGAGCTCGGAGAGGATCTTGGGGATGGGCTCGCGGGGCTGCTCGCCGTCCAGCCAGCGGCGCACCCGGGAGGTGTCGGTGCTGATGTGGTGGGCGCCCAGCTGCCGGGCCCTGCGGTTCACCTGGCGGGCGAGCTCGCCCTTGGACCATCCGCTGCGCAGGAACCAGGAGTTCAGCTGTTCGTTAGGGCGTTTCTCACCCTTGTCGGCCCGGTCGGCCCTTTCGGTCCGATCGGTGCCGTCGGCACCACTCACATTGCCGCTCACGGGAACGCCCCCATCCACAAATCCGCAATTCCGCGACCAACGCGTCCGCGTCCACGCAGCGGCCCGCTTCCGCACCTTGCCTGTGTCCACGCCCATACGTGTCCACACGTGCGTTCACCACGTCTGCGCGTGAACCGCCAACAGCTTGCCGCGTGTTGCGGCCGCCTGTCCGGCGCTGTCCCTGCACCGAAAGTAATCCTACGATCACCGTTCAGGCGAGAGCGGTCCAGTAAACGCCACCATTCGCCACCCCAAGGAATGAACGACTCCCGCGCACTTCGCGATTGACTTGACGCGGAACAACCAGAGGAAAACCGGGCAGCGGGTGAATCGATGCGCGCCACGGCGCGCGGCCTTCGGCGCACCACCCGTCGCACACCGTCGCGCCGCCCCGGAGCAGACGTCCGCGACCGTACGTGTCCGAGACACTCCGACACGTAACCAACCGCGAACACGACCCGTTGGAGGGGGCATGGGCTTCACAATCGGCGGCATCCGGGACCTGCGCTCGAGCTCTCGGCGCCGAGGCCGCGCGTCCGAGTACGCGACGACGGTCGCGGAGTACACCGGCCTGTGGGGCTGGGACGTGGTCCCGGGCGCCCGTGCCTCGCGCGGCGGGGGCCGGGTGGTCTGCTCCTGCG
>NZ_JAILXP010000417.1 GCF_020740895.1 Streptomyces sp. UNOB3_S3
GCTCGGGGCGGGCGGCGGGGGCCGGGCCGGAGGTGAGGACGACGTGGGCGTTGGTGCCGCCCATGCCGAACGAGGAGACGCCCGCGACGAGTTCGCCGTCGGGCTGCGGCCAGGCGGTCAGCTCGCGCTGGACGGCCAGGCCCAGCTCGGCGAGGGGGATCCGCGGGTTGGGCGTCTCGAAGTTGAGGCTCGCGGGCAGCCGCTGGTGGTCCAGCGCCAGCAGGGCCTTGAGGAGGCCGACGATGCCGGCGGCGCCCTCCAGGTGGCCCACGTTGGTCTTGGCCGAGCCGACCAGCAGCGGCTTGCCCTGGCGGGCGGCGCCGAGCACGGCGCCCAGGGCGGCCGCCTCGATGGGGTCGCCGACGGGGGTGCCGGTGCCGTGGAGCTCGACGTACTGCACGGCGCGCGGGTCGACGCCCGCCTTCTGGTAGGCCTCGCGCAGCACCTGCTCCTGCGCGGTCTGGCTGGGGACGGTCAGGCCCGGCGTGGTGCCGTCGTTGTTGACCGCGCTGCCGCGGATGACGCCGTAGACGTGGTCGCCGTCCGCGATCGCCCGGGCGAGCGGCTTGAGGACGACGACACCGCCGCCCTCGCCGCGCACGAAGCCGTTGGCGCGGGCGTCGAAGGTGTAGGTGACGCCGTCGGGGGAGAGGCCGCCGAAGCGCTCCTCGGTGACGGCGTTCTCGGCGAGCACGTTGAGGTTCACACCGGCGGCGATGGCCATCGCGGACTCGCCGGAGCGCAGCGACTCGCAGGCCAGGTGGACGGCCACGAGCGAGGAGGACTGGGCGGCGTCGACGGTCAGGCTGGGACCGCGCAGGCCCAGGTAGTACGAGACGCGGTTGGCGATCACACCGCGGTTGACGCCGGTCATGGTGTGCTGGGTGACGGCCTGCTCGCCGTGCTGGTAGAGCAGGGCGGAGTAGTCGTCGCGCAGCGTGCCGACGAAGACCGCCGTGCGGCTGCCCTCCAGCTCGGCGGGGACGATCCCGGCGTCCTCCAGGGCCTCCCAGGCCAGCTCCAGGACCAGGCGCTGCTGCGGGTCCATGGTGGCGGCCTCGCGGGGCGAGATGCCGAAGAAGGCGGCGTCGAAGGTGTCGACGCGGTCCAGGAACCCGGCCCGGCGGACGCCCAGTTCGCCTCGCGCTCCCTCGCCCGACAGCGCCGACTCCCAGCGGCCCTCGGGGACCTCGGTGATGGCGCTCGTACCGGTGCGCAGCAGCTCCCAGAACTCGGCCGGGCCCGCCGCCATCGGGAGCCGGCAGGACAGGCCCACGACCGCGATGGCCTCGGAGGATCCGTCCCGGAGCGCCGTGACCCCATCGGGGGTGTGCTTCTTCGTCATCGCGACCGGCAGCCCTTTCCTAGCTGAATTCCTCAACGGCCCATAAACATTTCGAGAACGCCGCGACCGGGCCCGGCCACCTGCTCCGATTTCCGCCGGCGGTCCCGTGCTACAACACATGAATCGTGCACAGATCCTAGGCAGTTGGCGTCCTGCGGGACTTCAGCGACCGGTCACGGCGCGGTAATCGACGTGCTGCCGCAAGGAGGTGAGCGGCGCATTACCCTTCGGTGAGCGAGGGGTTGGGAACGCCGGGCTAGGGTCCGCTTGGATTTCCGGCACATACCCAAAAGGCTCCATACCCTCCAAAGAAAGCGGGAGCAGTCACGCCATGGCGCAGCTCACCAATGAAGTCGAAAAGCACACCGACCTCTATGTCGAGGCCTTCAACCGAGGCGACGCCGACGCCGTCAACGCCTTCTACACGGACGAGGCCGTCGCCGTCTGGGAGCCGGGCAAGCCGCTGACCGGTCAGGCCCGCAAGGACAGCGTCAAGGAGTTCCTGGCCCTCGGCCCGACGATGAACGCCAAGGTCCGGCAGTCCTTCGTCACCGGCGACACCGCCCTGCTGATCGTCGACTGGACCATCGACACGGTCGACGCGGACGGCAAGCCCGAGCACCTCAAGGGCATCGGCGTCGACGTGCTGCGCCTGGGCGCGGACGGCAACTGGCGCTACGCCATCGACGACCCGTACGGCCAGGCCGAGTAAGGCCTGCACGGCCGGCTCGCGGCCGTCCCGGCCGTGAGCCCGCCCGCCGTGAATCCGCCGCGTCCATGGCGGCATCCGCTCCGGCGTCCGCATCGGCGGTCGCCGGTGCCGGCGTACTTCCGAATCAGCGTCACCGTACTTCCGAACCAGCGTCACCGGCGCCTGGGCGCCATAGGGGGAGAACGATTTCCGTGAACACCGACAGCTTCGCCACCACCGCGGCCGACGAGACCGCCCACCGCACCGGCCGTCGCCCCTCGCGGCGTACGGTCCTCAAGGCGGCGGGCGCGGGCGCCCTGGCCGTCACGGCCGCGAGCGCGCTGGCCGCGCCCGCGTACGCCACCGAGCAGGCCGAGGACTCCGAGGACGCCGCGCGCGACTTCATCGTCATCGGCGCGGGCTTCGCCGGTGTCACGGCGGCACGTGAGCTGCGCGCCCGGGGCAAGCGGGTGACGATCCTGGAGGCCCGGAGCCGGATCGGCGGCCGGACCTGGACCGACACCTTCGCCGGCCAGCAGGTGGAGATGGGCGGCACCTGGGTCGAGCCGACGCAGCCGAACATCTCCCGGGAGCTCAAGCGGTACAGCATCGGCCTCGAGGAGGAGGAGCCGCTGGACCGCATGCTCCTGCCCACCCCGAACGGCCCCAAGGCGTTCACCCCCGACGAGGGGTCCGCGGCGATGGGCGTTCTCTTCGAGAAGTTCTTCGAGGGCTCCAAGCAGTACTTCGAGCGCCCCTTCCAGCCGCTGTACCGCGCGGACCTGCTCCAGAAGCTCGACAAGCTGTCGCTGCGCGACCGGCTCAACGAGCTGAAGCTGTCGGCCGCCGACGAGATGCTGATCAACGGTCAGACCGCGATCTACGCGGGCGGCGCCAGCACCGACGGCGCCCTGACGATGATGGCCCAGTGGTGGTCCATGGCCGGCTGGAACAACCAGGGCTGGAGCGACACCCAGCGGTACCGGATGAAGCCCGGCACCGTCGGGATGCTCTCGGCGATGATCGCCGAGACCAAGCCGACCATCGTGTTCAACGCCCCGGTGGCCTCCGTCGCCGAGTCGGGCAACCGGGTCCACGTCACCACCCGCGCCGGCAAGACCTACTCCGCCAAGGGCGTCGTGGTGGCCGTTCCGGTCAACGTCTGGCACACCATCAAGTTCACCCCCGGGCTCCCCGCCGCCCACACGGCCGCCGCCTCCCAGGGCATCGCGGTGAAGAACGCCCTGAAGATCTGGATCCACGCCCGCAACGGCCAGGGCCGGTTCTACGGCCAGTCGGCCGAGGGCGGCTCGCCGATCCCGATGTTCATCCCCTACAAGAAGACCTCCGAGGGCCAGCTGTACGTCGGCTTCAGCGTCGACCCCAAGCTCGACCCGACGAACACCGCCCAGGTCAAGGACGCCGTGAAGAAGCTCGGCGCGGACCTGGACATCATCGGGCTGCGGGCGCAGAACTGGGGCGCCGACGAGTTCTCCCGCGGCGGCTGGGCCTTCCGCAAGCCGGGCCAGCTGACCTCGCTCTACCCCGACGTCCTGAACCAGGTCACCAGCCGGATCACCATGGCCAGCGGTGACATCGCGGAGGGCTGGACCGGCTTCATCGACGGTGCGATCGAGTCGGGCATGCGCGCCGCCCAGCTGGCCAACGGCGAGATGTGACACCCCGTCCGGCGGCCCCCGCCGGACCCTCCCCCGGGGGCACCCGCGCCCGGGTGCCCGGAACTGCAGAGAAAGAGGACGTAACCGCCATGACGACGTTCACCGTTCCGTTCGACCCCGAGAAGCCCGACCTCACCGACGACACCTGGACCCAGAACGAGATCTTCCTCCAGGTCTTCAACTCCGGTAACGGCGAGTTCTTCGACAGCCTCTACCGCGCGGACTCCATCTCCAACTTCTCCGGCGAGCCCCTCACGGGCGAGGCCCGCCTGAAGTTCTTCAAGGAGTTCCTGGCCACCAAGCCCAAGCTCGAGGCCAAGGTGACCTTCGCCTACACGGCCGGCGACGTGGCCCTGATCGGCGTCGACTACGCCATCGACGGCGTCAACGCCGAGGGCGAGCCCTTCCACCTGGAGGGCGTCTGCACCGACGTCCTGGTCAAGGTCGAGGACGGCCGCTGGCTGATGGCCATCGACCGCCCCGTGGCCCGGGGCGGCCTGGTCGCCTAAGCGCCCGGACGGACACCCCGAAACCGGCGCTCCCCAGTGCGGCCCCTGCCTCCGGTCCCCCGCCGGGGCAGGGGCCGTCGCCATGGGTAAAACATACCGATTACGCGGTATGGTCTCGTCGTGAAGCGGAGAGCGTACGGGGGTAGCGTGGGGGAGCTCGTGTCCGGCCGCGGCGGGGTAGGGGAGTTGCGCATGTCCGGTCAGTCGTTCACCGGCGGTCTGGTGACCGCCCTCGGGGTCATCGGGGGCAAATGGAAGCCCCTGATCATCACCGAACTGCACCGGCGGCCACGCCGCTTCGGCGAGCTCAGACGCGCCCTGCCCGGCGTCAGCGAGAAGGTGCTCAGCCAGCAGCTGCGCGAGATGGAGCTCGACGGCGTCGTCGACCGCGAGGTCTGTCTGTCCATCCCGCCCCGGGCCGTGCAGTACTCGCTCACCGAGCTCGGCCTGACCCTCCACGAGAGCCTGCTCCCCCTCGCCGCCTGGGGTGAGCAGCACGAACTGCGCATGCTGGCACCCTCCGGGTGAAGCCTGCGCAACCGTCTTCGAACGGACCTCGAGAGAACCTCTAGAGGCCGCCACTAGCGTTCCCGTCGACTTCAGTGGGTGAACGAGCGCGGGAACGGACAACTGCACACAGAACCGAGTTCGACCCTCCGTGACCTAACGTCGCGCCGCATGGCCCACGACAAGCCGCCTTCTGAATCGACCGGCGACAACCTTTGCACGACGATGCAAAAAGATCTTGGGTGAGCGATGCGGTTTCGAATGCTAGGTCCTCTGGAAGTCATTGACGCCGACCGCCCCGTGGCACTGGGCGGCATCAAACAGCGCGCCACGCTCGGCTTCCTGCTGTTGCAGGCCAACAGGGTCGTGGCCACCAGCCAGCTGCTGCGGGCCCTGTGGCCCGTGGACGAGGCGCCCACCTCGGCCCGGAAGATCCTCCAGAACGCCGTCTGGGGACTGCGCGGCGTCCTCTCGGCCGACCCGGCCGCCCCCGGCGGGGCGAGCGCCCCGGCCCTGCTGACCCAGGCGCCCGGCTATGTGCTGCGCGTCGACCCCGACGACGTCGACCTCCACCGCTTCCAGCGCCAGGTCGAGGCGGGCCGCGCCAAGTTCTCCGCCGGCGCCCCCGAGGACGCCGCGACACTGCTGCGCCAGGCCCTCACCCTCTGGCAGGGCCCTGCCCTGGCCGACCTGGTGGAGACCGGCATCGCCTGGCCCGAGCTGGCCGCCGTGGAGAAGGCCCGGCTCGACGCCATGGAGGACTACTTCGAGGCCGAGCTCGCCTGCGGACGCCATCAGGCCGTCCTCGGCGAACTGGAGACCATGGTCGCCACCGAGTCCCTGCGGGAACGTTCCTGCGGGCAGTTGATGCTCGCCCTCTACCGCTGCGGCCGGCAGGCCGACGCCCTCGCCGTCTACGACAAGGTGCGCACCACCCTCGTGGAGGACCTCGGCCTGGAGCCCGGCCGCTCGCTGCGCGACCTCCAGCACGCCATCCTCACCCACGACGCCTCCCTCTCCCTGCCCCCGGCCCGGCTCCTGGGCGCCGCCCCCTACCAGGCGGGCCGGGGGCAGGGAGAGGGAGGCGTCGTGGGTGAGGATGGCGTGCTGGAGGTCGCGCAG
>NZ_JAILXP010000418.1 GCF_020740895.1 Streptomyces sp. UNOB3_S3
CGCCCATACCACAAGTGTGGTGACTTGATGTGATCCGCTTGCGACGCGGAGTGCGGACGCTCTAACGTCCCCAACAACAGACGACCCCGGCCGGTGCTGGAACACCGATCCGGGGCCTGACCTGCTAGATCGAATCAGAGGCTTCGATCCATGGCTGTTGCCAATTCTAATGCCGTCCTGCCCACCCCCGCACACCCGATGGCCAATCCGGGCTACGGAAAGCGCGTCGCGCCCGACCAGGCGCCGCGCACCGCAGACGACTTCGCACATCTGCCCAGGCGCGAGGCATCGATCGCCGCGTTCATCGACCGGCTGCCCGAGGGCGCGGCGATGGACGCAAAAACACTCGCCAAGGTCCTGCCGGACTACGGCCAGCAGGCATGCCGCTCGGCGCTGCGATACCTGCGCGAGGCAGGGCACCTGCTCGTCCGGCCGGTCGTCGAGGCCACAGAAGCGGGCAAGCGCTGGGTGACGCGTACGTTCTTCTCACGCACCGCGCGCCCCGCCTCGTGGTGGGAACGGCTGCTGCGCGGCGACGTACCGACCGTAGAGCAACCGGAGCCGGAACCGGTGCCCGCGCCCGAGCGGGTACCGGAAGAACCCCGCCGCTCCCGCGCGTACCGCGCCCTCGCTTCTCTCGGTCGTGTCGACCCCAGACTGACGCTTTCCGCTGCCGAGTGCGCGGAACTGGAACCCCTCGCGGCGCAGTGGCTGGCGCTCGACACGACCCCCGAACAGTTGACGGCTGCGCTGACGACCGGCCTGCCGCAGCCGATCACGAGACCTGCCGGACTCATGCGCGAACGACTGGAGCGAAAAATGCCCCCCGTGCCCGCGAGATTCGCCCGTCCCTACTTCCCCGACCATCCCGGCGAGGGCCTGCCGCCCGACGAGGTCACTCGCCACGTCGACACCCTCCGCGCCGCCGCTGGCATCGCCCGTAAGGGCGGCGCATCATGACCGCGCCGCCCTTGGTGAGGGCACCATGGGAGGGAGGAGGCGACGCCATGACCCCCAGCACCGGTATGACCCCCCGGCCCCAGATGCCCGTCGAGGACTTCGAGGAGCTCGCTCGTACCGCGCCGGAGACCGTCCGGCTTGAGTTCATCAACGGGAAGGTAAAGGTCAAGCCGGTGCCAGATGGTAGCCACGGCGCGATCGCTGTGTGGCTGGCGAAGCAGTGCATGCAGCAGCGGCCGGATCTCTCGCTCTACCCCGAGCAGGGGTTGAAGGTGGGGACGTACCGCAAGGGTCGGGCGCGCACGGACGGTGCCCTTGTGCCTGATGACCACTTCGTCGGGCAGGGCGAGTGGGCGGAGCCCGACGGTGTGCTGATGACGGTCGAGATCACTTCACACGATTCCGACACCGATCGTCGCGATCGGTGGGAGAAGCGTGACGGGTATGCGGATGCGGACATCCCCGTGTATCTCCTCATCGACCGTGAGCGATGTGCGGTGACCGTGTACACGGATCCCGAGGCGGGTGAGTACCGCAGCGTCACTACGCGCCCATTTGGCGCGAGGGTCGAGATCCCTGCCCCCGTCAGCCTCGTTCTCGACACCGAGAAGCTGAAGGATTACGCGGACTGACGCCCCACGACCGGAAATCTCACCATGTGGGACCCCCCTGGCCGATTCCGATCGCTCGTTAGACTCGGACCCGACCGCATTACGTATAGCTGCGAGGAGCGCACGTGGGCCTTGTCGTGCAGAAGTACGGAGGCTCCTCCGTTGCCGATGCCGAGGGCATCAAGCGGGTCGCCAAGCGAATCGTGGAAGCCAAGAAGAACGGCCACCAGGTGGTCGTCGTGGTTTCCGCGATGGGCGACACGACGGACGAGTTGATCGATCTCGCCGGGCAGGTGTCGCCGATGCCCGCCGGGCGGGAGTTCGACATGCTGCTGACCGCCGGAGAGCGCATCTCCATGGCGCTGCTGGCGATGGCGATCAAAAACCTCGGCCATGAGGCGCAGTCCTTCACGGGCAGCCAGGCCGGTGTGATCACGGACGGGGCCCACAACAAAGCGCGCATCATCGATGTCACGCCGGGCCGGATCCAGCAGTCCGTCGACGCGGGCAATATCGCGATCGTGGCCGGCTTCCAGGGTGTGTCCGCGGACAAGAAGGACATCACCACCCTGGGCCGTGGCGGCAGCGACACGACGGCCGTCGCGCTGGCGGCCGCGCTGGACGCCGAGGTGTGCGAGATCTACACGGATGTCGACGGTGTGTTCACCGCCGACCCGCGGGTGGTGAAGAAGGCCCGCAAGATCGACTGGATCTCGTTCGAGGACATGCTGGAGCTGGCGAGCTCCGGCTCCAAGGTGCTGCTGCACCGCTGCGTCGAGTACGCACGCCGTTACAACATCCCGATCCACGTCCGGTCGTCCTTCTCGGGGCTGCCCGGCACCTGGGTCAGCAACGAACCGCAAGGGGACCAGCCGATGGAGCAGGCGATCATCTCGGGCGTCGCACACGACACCTCCGAGGCGAAGGTCACGGTCGTCGGGGTGCCGGACAAGCCGGGCGAGGCCGCGACGATCTTCCGCGCGATCGCGGACGCCGACATCAACATCGACATGGTCGTGCAGAACGTCTCCGCCGCGACGACGGGTCTGACCGACATCTCCTTCACCCTCCCGAAGACCGAGGGCCGCAAGGCGATCGAGGCGCTGGAGAAGACGAAGGCCGGCGTGGGCTTCGACTCGCTGCGCTACGACGACCAGATCGCGAAGATCTCGCTGGTCGGCGCGGGGATGAAGACGAACCCGGGTGTCACGGCGACGTTCTTCGAGGCCCTGTCCAACGCCGGGGTGAACATCGAGCTGATCTCGACGTCGGAGATCCGCATCTCGGTCGTCACGCGCGCCGACGATGTGCAGGACGCCGTGCGCGCCGTGCACACCGCGTTCGGCCTGGACAGCGAGAGTGACGAGGCCGTCGTCTACGGAGGCACCGGCCGATGACGGCCGCCGCCGCTCCCGGTGCCGCTGTGCGCGGTGCCGGGGCCGGCCGGGCCGGCCGGCCCACGCTCGCCGTCGTCGGCGCCACGGGCGCCGTCGGCGGAGTGATGCTGGAGATCCTTTCGCGGCACGCGGACATCTGGGGCGAGATCCGGCTGATCGCGTCCCCGCGCTCGGCCGGCCGGAAGCTGATCGTCCGGGGCGAGGAGACCGAGGTCGTCGCGCTGAGCGAGGAGGCGTTCGAGGGCGTCGCCGTCGCGATGTTCGACGTCCCCGCCGAGATCTCGGCGCGCTGGGCGCCGATCGCGGTGTCCAAGGGCGCGGTCGTGGTGGACAACTCCGCTGCTTTCCGGATGGACCCGGACGTACCGCTGGTGGTGCCCGAGGTGAACGCGCACGCCGCCCGGGTGCGGCCGCGCGGGATCATCGCCAACCCCGGCTGCGCGACCCTGGCGATGATCGTCGCGGTGGGCGCGCTGCACTCCGCGTTCGGGCTGAGCGAGCTGATCGTCTCCACGTACGAGGCGGCCTCCGGCGCGGGCCGGGCCGGGGCGGACACCCTCCGGGCGCAGCTCACGGCCGTGGCCGGTACGGAGCTGGGGACGCACCCCGGTGACCTGCGGCGCGCGGTGGGGGACGGCACGGGCCCGTTCCCGGCGCCGGTGGCGCTGAACGTGGTGCCGTGGGTGGGGTCGTACGACAGCGCCTCCGCCGTTGACCGGGCCGGCTGGTCCTCCGCCGAGCTGGCGATACGCGACCAGAGCCGCAAGATCCTGGGACTGCCGGGGCTACGGGTGACCGCGACCTGCGTCCGCGTGCCCGTGATCACGACCCACTCGCTGAGCGTCCACGCGCGCTTCGAGAACGAGGTGACCGTGGAGCGGGCGCACGAGGTGCTGGCCAACGCTCCGGGCGTGGTGCTGTGCGACAGCCCCGCCGAAGGGGAGTACCCCACTCCGGCGGACGCGGTCGGCACGGATCCGGCGTGGATCGGAAGGGTACGACGGTCACCGGATGACCCGAGGGCGCTCGATTTCTTCGTCTGCGCGGACAATCTGCGCAAGGGCGCGGCCCTGAACACGGCACAGATCGCGGAATGCGTGGCGGCCGAGCTTACTGCTCCGTAATACTGGGTGGACGGGCTGGGGAAGGTGTGAAGGTCCTGTGATCAACTCGTTGGTCCGGACCTCTTGAACTGGGCGAACGATCTGTTCGACGATTCGCTCCCCGCCCACCGCAACCGCGCCCTGGGCGGGGGTCGTCTTTGTCGCCGTCTTCAGTGACGGTGCCGGGACACGGGGCATGAACCGGGGCATTGAGGAAGAGCTGGTACGCATGAGGGCATATGGCGCTTCGTCATGCGGCGCGTCATCCGGCGCGTCCCATGGCGCGTCGTCGATCGCGATGCCTGGCGCGTACAACCCTGACGGGGGGAAGCGTGTCCAACAGGCGTGGCAGAGGTCATCAGCATCGCAACGGTACCGAGGCGCGGCAGTGCCCCGGTGCGCTCGCGTTCCGCAGCGCCGGGCGGTATGCCGGTGATCGCTCCCTGGTCGGCCGCCCGCCCCGGGCAGCTTCCGCCGCAGGTCCCCGCACAGCCCTCCGCGACGTCCGCGCAGCCCGCCCCGGTCGCGCAGCTCGCGCCGATCACGCCGATCTCCTCGGCGCTCTCGCCACAGGCGTCGCCGCAGACGTCCCCACAGCTGTCCCCACAGCCGTCGGCGCGGCCGGGGGACGCTGACGAGGCGATGGCTGAGGGCACCACAGTCGACCATCTCACCGAGACCTACCGGGCCCACTACCGGTCGCTGCTCGGCCTCGCCGCCCTGCTCCTCGACGACACCGCCTCCTGCGAGGACGTGGTGCAGGAAGCCTTCATCCGGGTGCACTCGGCCCGCAACCGCGTCCGCGAACCGGAGAAGACCCTCGCCTACCTGCGGCAGACTGTCGTCAATCTTTCCCGTTCCGCGCTCCGGCGCCGCATCCTCGGGCTGAAGCTGCTGTCCAAGCCGATGCCCGACATGGCGAGCGCGGAGGAGGGCGCGTACGAACAGCTGGAGCGGGACCAATTGATCAAAGCGATGCGAGGACTGCAGCGCCGCCAGCGCGAGGTCCTCGTCCTGCGCTACTTCGCCGACATGACCGAGGCCCAGGTCGCCGAGACCCTCGGGCTCTCCCTGGGCTCGGTCAAGGCGTACGGCTCGCGGGGCATCGCGGCACTCCGGATCGCCATGGAGGCACCGGTATGAGCCACCAGCACTTCCCGCACTCCCCGGAAGGGCGTGATAAGCCGGAATCCTCCGGCCCGCGCGCGCACGACATGACACACGACACGAACGACGCGAACCACTCCGGCGCCGCGAACCCGGGGGGCGACTCGCTCGGCTCGCCGGACTCGCTCGGCTCACTCGATTCGCTGGGCTCACTCGACTCACTCGGCTCGCTGGACGAGCAGGCGCTGCGCCGCCTGCTGCACGGCGCGGTCGGCGACATCGAGCCCTCGCCCGACGCGCTGGAGCACCTCCACCGTGCCGTACCCGCCCGGCGCACCCGTCGCCGGCAGGCCATCGTCGGCGCCGCCGCCGCGGTGATCCTCGGCGCGACAGCGCTGCCCGCCCTCATCCACGTCGCCACGACCGCGAGCACCACGGACGACCGCGCGACCAACGCGGCCAGCACCCGCCAGCGCACCCACGAGCTCACGGGCGGGCAGCATGGCGCCGACGGCGACGAGGGGGAGCCGGAGCGCGGCCACAGCAGCGCCCAACCGGACGAGCGGAAGAAGGACGAGGAGAAGAAGCGCGAGGAGGAGCGGAAGAAGGACGGCGGCAGCGCCACCGGCCCGGCCGGCTCCATCACCGGCACCGCCCCCGCCCCGGGGC
>NZ_JAILXP010000419.1 GCF_020740895.1 Streptomyces sp. UNOB3_S3
CCGCGGGCTGGGGCCGGGCCGCGGTGGGCTGCCGGTCGGTCTTGTGGTGCGGGGTGCCCGCGGCCTGCGGACGGCTCCGCTCCCCGTCCGTGCCCCGGTCGGGCCCGTCCGTGCCGCGTGGGCGGCCGGAGGGCGTGCCCGTGACCGCCGCGGCCTCGGGAGACGGCTTCTTGTCCTGTTGAGCGGCGGTGAGCGGCTGGACCTCGTCTGGCAAGAGCACTCCTCATGCGTACCGGCCCCCCGTTCAGGTCCGGACTGCCATGGTATCGATCCCGGCCACCGGACCGCCGCGCACGGGGCGCCAACAGGAACAACAGCGGCGGGCACCGGGGCCTTCCCCGGTGCCCGCCGCGCGCAGTGTGGGCCCACCCGTCGCCGGGCGGCTCAGACGGTGATCAGCGCCTCCAGGGGGGCGCCCTCGAGGGCGGGCTCCAGCCGGGCGCGGCCCGGCAGGAAGCCCAGCTCCATCAGCACCGCGACGCCCGCGACCTGGGCGCCGGCGCGCCGGATCAGCTTCAGCGACGCCTCGGCCGTGCCGCCGGTGGCCAGCACGTCGTCGATGACGAGGACGCGGTCGCCCGCGACGAGCGCGTCGGCGTGCATCTCGATCTCGGCGGTGCCGTACTCCAGCTCGTACGACTGGGCGAGGGTGGCGCCGGGGAGCTTGCCGGCCTTGCGGACGGGCACGAAGCCCAGCCCGGCGCGGACGGCGACCGGGGCCGCCAGGATGAAGCCGCGCGCCTCCAGGCCGACGACCTTGGTGGCGCCGTGGCGCTCGCAGAGCCCGGCGAGGGCGTCGGTGAGCGCCGCGAACGCCTCGGCGTCGGCGAGCAGCGGGGTGATGTCCTTGAACATCACGCCCGGCTTCGGGTAGTCCGGCACGTCGTGGATGCGGCTGAGCAGCAGCTCGCGCAGGTCCTGGGGGGCGCTCATCCGCGCTTCCCCGAGGGACGGCCGCCGCGGCCGCGGCTCTGGCGGCGCTGGGAGACGACCCCGGCGGGGGCGTCCTCCGGCGCGTCGTCGTCCGCGTCGGACGGCTCGCGGTCCTGGGCGGCCCCGCCCGCCTCGGCCTTGGCGGCGTCGGCGGCGCGACGGGCGCGCACCCGCTTGGCCAGGGCCTTCATCTGCGGTTCCCGCTCCTTGAGGTCGGCGACCAGCGGGGTGGCGATGAAGATCGAGGAGTAGGCGCCGGCCGCGAGGCCGACGAACAGGGCGAGCGAGATGTCGTTGAGCATGCCCGCGCCGAGGAAGCCGCCGCCGATGAACAGCAGGCCGGCGACCGGCAGCAGCGCGACGACCGTGGTGTTGATGGAGCGCACCAGGGTGCCGTTGAGGCTGCGGTTGGCGATCTCGCTGTAGGTGAAGCGGGTCTGCTTGGTGAGGTCCTTCGCGCTCTCCTTCAGACCGTCGAAGACGACGACGGTGTCGTAGAGGGAGTAGCCGAGGATCGTCAGCAGACCGATCACGGTGCCCGGGGTGACCTCGAAGCCGACGAGCGCGTAGACGCCGACGGTGATGGTGAGGTCGTGGATCAGGGCGATCAGCGCGGCCACCGCCATCCGCCATTCGAAGGCGATGGCCAGGTAGATGACCACGAGGATCATGAAGATGGCGAGGCCGGTCCAGGCCTTGTTGGCGATCTGGTCACCCCAGCTGGGGCCGACGATGTCCGTGTTGACCTTGTTCAGGTCGACGTCCAGCTTCTTGGCCAGCGCTTCCTGGGTCTTGCGGGACTGCTCGGGGGTGAGGTCGCTGACCTGGACGCGCAGCGTCTTGTCACCGAGCTTCTGGACCACCGCGGGGTGCCCCGAGACGTCCTGGGCCGTCTTGCGGGCGGCCTCGGCCGAGACCGAGGTCTTGGGGGTGGTGAAGACCGCGCCGCCGGAGAACTCGATGCCGAAGTTCAGACCACGCACCGCCAGGCCGACGATGGCCGTGATGGTGATCAGGATCGAGATGCCGTACCAGATCTTCCGCTTGGCCACGAAGTCATAGCCGACCTCGCCGCGGTAGAGCCGGGCGCCGAGAGTGCCGAGTCGCGACATCTCACGCCTCCTTCGGGTCGACGGTGGCGGAGGGACGGCGGCGGGAGGCCCGCAGCGGCGGCTTGGCGCCGAGCCGCTGGGGGTCCAGACCGGACCACGGGTGGCCGCTGGCGAAGAACTTGCGGCGGGCGAGGATCGTCATGAGGGGCTTGGTGAAGAGGAAGACCACGACGACGTCGAGGAGCGTGGTCAGGCCGAGGGTGAACGCGAAGCCCTGCACCTTGCCGACGGTGACGATGAAGAGCACCGCGGCGGCGAGGAAGGAGACGAAGTCCGAGACGAGGATCGTACGGCGGGCGCGCGGCCAGCCGCGCTCCACGGCGGGACGCAGGGTGCGGCCCTCTCGGATCTCGTCGCGGATGCGCTCGAAGTAGACGATGAACGAGTCGGCGGTGATGCCGATGGCGACGATGGCGCCGCAGACGGCCGGCAGGTTCAGCGCGAAGCCGATGGCCGGGCCGAGCAGGACCATGATCGTGTAGGTGAGCACGGCGGAGCACCCGAGGCTCGCGAGGGCGACGAGCGCCAGACCGCGGTAGTAGATCACCAGGTAGAGGACGACGAGCGCGAGGCCGATGGCACCGGCGATCAGACCGGCCCGCAGCTGCTCACCGCCGAGCGCGGCGGTCACCGACTGCTCGGTGACGACGTCGAAGGACAGCGGCAGGGCGCCGTAGGACAGCACGTTGGCGAGGTCCTGGGCGCTCTCCTGGGTGAAGCCGCCGGAGATCTCCGCCTGGCCGCCGACGATGGAGGTGCTCACGGAGGGGTCGGAGACGACCTCGCCGTCGAGGACGATCGCGAACTGGTTCTGCGGCGACGGCTTGCCGGCCAGCTGGCCGGTGACCTGGGCGAACTTCTTGGCGCCGGAGGAGTCGAACTTCAGCTGGACGAGCCAGCCCTTGCCGCCCTGGGCGTCGAAGACGGCGTTGGCGTCCTTGATGGCCGTGCCCTCCACGGCCACCGGGCCGAGGATCTCCTTGACGGAGCCGTCCTTGCGGCACGCGACGATGGGGTCGGTGGGCTTGGCGAGGGACGCGGCCTCGTTGGCCTTGGAGCGGCTCTCCTTGGTGGAGCAGTCCAGGGCGTCGAGCTGCTTCTGGAGGGCGGCCACGTCACCGGTGCCCGGCGTGGGCGTCGGGGTGGGCGCCTTCTTGTCGTCCTTCTTCGCGCCGTCCTGCTTGGCGTCGTCCTTCTTGCCGTCGGACACGGACGCGGTGGCCTGCGGGGTCGGGGTGCCGTCGGCCTTGAGGGCGTCGGTCACGGGACGGCCCTGGGGGCTGGCGGACGTCGAGGGCGAGCCGGAAGGCTTGTTCTTGTCGGCGGACTTGTCGCCGGACTTGTCGCCCTTGTCCTGCTTCCCCTTGCCCTTGTCGGCCGAGGAGCCGGGCGTCGGCTCGGGCGCCTTGATACCGGCGGTCGCGGTGAGGACGGGCCGGAAACCGAGCTGAGCGGTGGTGCCGACCTGCTGGCGAGCCTGCTTCGCGTTCGTCCCCCGGGGGATGTTCACGATGATGTGCTTGCTGCCCTGCGTCTGGACCTCGGCCTCGGTCACACCAAGACCGTTGACACGCCGCTCGATGATGCCGACGGCGGTGTCCATATTGGTCTTGTTGATCGCGTTGGGCTTGCCCGGCTGGTTCTTGGCCTCCAGCGTGAAGCTGGTGCCGCCCGCGAGGTCGATGCCCAACCGCGGTGTCGTGTGCCCGGAGGCGAACATCCCCCCGGTGAGCGCCACCATGGCGATCAGGATCAGGGCCAGGACTCGTCCCGGCCTGCCCTGGCCGCCCGGGGACCTGCGGCCCTTCTTCGGTGCTGCCACCTTGTCGTTTCTCCCTGTCCAACCGCCCGGCTTCGGGTGTTCGCCGGGCGGCCACGAAATGATGTGGGGACCTGCCCCCGCCGGAGCCTAGACCGTAACGGAACCGCGGCGCACCGCTCAGTGGGTGCTCCGCGGTTCCGGAGAAGGGCTACTTGGCGTCGGTGTCGCCGTCCCGCTTCGCGTCCTTGTCCTTCGGCTCGGTCGCCTCGCCGGACTTCTCGGCCCCCGTGTCGGCGTCCTTGGCCTCACCGGCGGCCGGAGCGGCGTCCTTGCCCAGGTCGATCTTCTTCTCGACCGGGGGCTCGCCGGCCTCGACGGCCTCGGTGAGCGAGGAGGCGTCGTCCGGCACGACCGGGGTCTCCTCCGGCTCCAGGCCGTGGACGATGCGGTTGTACTCGGCGTCCTCCAGGACGGCACCGATGGCGTTCTTCGCGTAGATCGCGTGGACGCCCGGGGCGACCTCCAGGAGAACCGTGTCGTCGTGGATCTCCTTGACGGTCGCGTACATGCCGCCGATCGTCCGGACACCGGTACCCGGCTGCATCTGGTCGCGCATCTGGACGGCCTGGCGCTGCTTGTTCTTCGCCGAGCGGGTCATCAGGAACATGGCCCCGATGAGCACGATGAACGGCAGGAGAGTCGCGATATTCACGGGACGGGGATTCCTTCACACGACCGCTGGGGAAACGGCCTGGTCTACGGGGGTGGTATGCCGCACAATACGGGCGGCATCGGCGGAGTCTAAGCGAGTCCGCACCGATGGAACAACGCCCAGCATGGCACCGTGGTTCCTGAGCGGACCAGCCCCCGCGCCGTCACTCCCCGAAGAGACCCCGCTGGCCGGGGCCACCGCCCTGCTGCTGCGGCGGCACCATCCCGAGGTGCGACCAGGCCGCCGGCGTGGCGACCCGGCCCCGGGGCGTACGGGCCAGCAGCCCCTCCCGCACCAGGAAGGGCTCGGCGACCTCCTCGACCGTCTCGCGCTCCTCCCCCACGGCCACCGCCAGCGTGGACAGCCCGACGGGACCGCCGCCGAACAGCTTGAGCAGCGCCGTGAGCACGGCCCGGTCCAGCCGGTCCAGGCCGCGGCCGTCCACCTCGTACACCTGGAGGGCCTGGGCGGCGATCTCCTGGGTGATCACACCGTCGGCCTTGACCTGCGCGTAGTCGCGGACGCGGCGCAGCAGCCGGTTGGCGATGCGGGGCGTGCCACGGGAGCGGCCGGCGATCTCGGCGGCGCCCTGGTCCGCCATCTCCACGTCGAGGAGGCGGGCGGAGCGGCGGACGACGCGCTGGAGCTCGGCGGGCGAGTAGAACTCCATGTGGCCGGTGAAGCCGAAGCGGTCGCGCAGCGGGGGCGGCAGCAGCCCGGCCCGGGTGGTGGCGCCGACGAGGGTGAAGGGCGGCAGCTCCAGGGGGATGGCGGTGGCGCCGGGCCCCTTGCCGACGACGACGTCGACCCGGAAGTCCTCCATGGCCATGTAGAGCATCTCCTCGGCGGGCCGGGACATGCGGTGGATCTCGTCGAGGAAGAGGACCTCGCCCTCGGTGAGGGAGGAGAGGATCGCGGCGAGGTCGCCGGCGTGCTGGATGGCGGGGCCGGAGGTGATGCGGATGGGGGCGCCCATCTCGGCCGCGATGATCATCGACAGGGTGGTCTTGCCGAGACCGGGGGCGCCGGAGAGCAGCACGTGGTCGGCGGTGGCGCCCCGGGCGCGGGCGGCCTTCAGGACGAGGTCGAGCTGTTCGCGGACGCGCTCCTGCCCGATGAACTCGTCCAGGTCCTTGGGCCGCAGCGCGGCCTCGACCGCCTGATCCTCCCCATCGGCGACGGTACCGACGAGCCGGTCGCCGGTACGGGTGTCAGGTACGGACTCGTCGTCCCAGTTCACGGGTAGAACCTCACGGTCGGAAGGATGGGTTTGTGGGCAGGCGTTCCGCAGGGCTGGGGGCACCTCCCAGCGGTAGCTGGGGG
>NZ_JAILXP010000042.1 GCF_020740895.1 Streptomyces sp. UNOB3_S3
TGCCAGGCCGGGGGCGGGGCGGGCCGGTACGAGCCGGGCTGCTCCAGAACCGTCATGGCGAGCACCTCCTCTTGGGACGAGCTTGACCGGAAAGCGTCCTGCGCTCTCCCTACCGATTGTTCGGTCGTCGGCACTTTTTGGCTACAGGCGGCCCGAGCCTGTGGACAAACGGTTCTCCACAACCTGAGATATGGGCAGGACGTCCATGAAGGGGAGGCATGGCGGTATGCCGGACGAACAGATGGCCACTTCGGGCGGCAGACCGCCCGCCCGCCCGCTCGACGACATAGACCGCTCGATCCTGCGCATGCTCCAGACGGACGGTCGGGCCTCGATACGGTCCGTGGCCGAGCGGGTGCACGTGTCGCGGGCCAACGCCTACGCGCGGATCAACCGGCTGATCGACGACGGGGTGATCAAGGGGTTCGGCGCCCGGATCGACCAGGAGCGGGCCGGGCACGGCGCCTCGGCCTACATCACGTTGAAGATCGTCCAGAATTCCTGGCGCACGGTCCGCGAGAAGCTCCGGGAGCTGCCGGGCGCCGCCCACATCGCCCTGGTGAGCGGGGATTTCGACGTCCTGCTGCTCGTCCACACCAAGGACAACCGCGCCCTGCGCGAGCTCGTCCTGAGCCGGATCCAGGCGATCGAAGAGGTGCTGAGCACGCGGACGCTGCTGGTCTTCGAGGAGACGGACCTCAAGGAGGACCGCCCGCTCGACGACGGCCGCTAGCGCGCCCGGAGGGCGCCGCGGCCGCCGCCGGCGGGCGGGTGGCTGCCGACGGGGGCGTCAGCGGTAGGTGCGCAGGCCGGCGAAGGCCGTGTGGACGACCGCGTCGGCCACCTCGTCGCTCGTGGCGGCCCCGCCCCGTTCCGGCCGGTACCACTCCACGACCGAGTTGATCATTCCGAAGAGCAGCCGGGTCGCCAGCCGGGCGTCCACGTCCTGCCGCAGGTCGCCGTCGGCGGCGGCCTCCTTCAGCAGCGCGGCGACACGGTGGTCGAATTCGCGCCGCCGCTCCATCGCCCAGCGCTCGGTGTCCGTGTTGCCCCGCACGCGCAGCAGCAGCGTCACATAGGGCAGCTCCGCGAGCAGCACCTCGACGGTCCGCCGGGTGACGTACTCCAGCCGCTCGACCGCCCGCCCGCCGGTGGCGCCCGGCTCGTCCAGGACCGCGAAGAGGCCGTCCAGCGCCCGGCTTATGGCGAGCCGCAGCAGTTCCTCCTTGCCCTTGACGTGGTGGTAGATCGAGGACTTGGAGATCCCGGCCGCCTTGGAGAGGTGCTCCATGGAGGTGCCGTCGTAGCCCCGCTCGTTGAACACCTTGACGGCGACCGCGAGCAGCGATTCGGGCGTGTAGGTGTCGCGCTTGGCCATGGTCATGATTACAGCAGGCTCTCTTCGACGGCCGCACGGCGGCGGAGGGACTGACAGGCGGCGTAGCGCCCGCCGGGGTACTCGTGGTCCATGCTCAGCAGGAACTGCCGCAGCCAGGTGGTATCGAGCGACCGCCCCCATCCCAGAGGGCCGACGGGGTAGTTCACTCCCAGTCGCATGGCGGTGTCGATGTCCTCGGACGTCGCGACGCCCCGGCCGGCCGCGTCCTCCGCGAGGTCGACGAGGAGGGCGACCGTACGGGCGACGATCATCCCGGGGAGGTCGCCGATGACGCTGACCTTCTTGCCGAGAGCCTGGAACAGGCCAATGGCCGCCCGTACGTCCGCCTCCGGCGCGGTCCGGGAGGGCGCCAGGGCGACGCGGGTGCACCTGCGGTAGTCGAGAGCGAGGTCGAAGTCGATGCGCGGGCCGAGGTAGGCCGCGTTGGTGGGACCGTTACCGTCGGTGAGGCACAGTTCCGTACCGCCCGGGAGGACGATGGAGCCGTCGTACGTGTCCTGACCGCCATCCCGGGTGATCTTGATACCGGCTTCTTCGATCATCTGCGGCAGCACCGCCGCCGGACCCGTGAGACGATGGCGATAGCCCACCTCCGCGGGCTGCTCACAGGGCCCGGCCGTGCTCGGCTCGGGCCTCTCGGCGCCGTCGGCGTACGGGAACCACCCCTCGCCGCTCTTCCGGCCCAGCAGCCCCGCCTGCACCAGCCGCCCCTGTGCCAGCGACGGCGTGAACTTCGGGTCCTGGAAGAACGCCTCGTAAACCGAACGGGTGACGGCGTCGTTCACGTCCTGGCCGATGAGGTCGGTCAGCTCGAAGGGGCCCATCGCGAAGCCGCCGCTCTCCCGGAGCACGGCGTCGATGGTGGCGGGGTCGGCGCCCCGCTCCTCGTACACCCGGAAGGCCTCGGCGTAGAAGGGCCGGGCGAGGCGGTTGACGATGAAGCCGGGGGTATCGGCGCAGGCCACCGGGGTCTTGCCCCACGCGGCGACGGTGGCCCGGGCCCGCTCGGCGGCCGTCTCGTCGGTGGCGTGGCCGCGGACGACCTCGACGAGGGGAAGCACCGGGGCGGGGTTGAAGAAGTGCAGGCCGACGAAGCGGCCGGGCAGCCGCAGCGCCCCGGCGACGGCGGTCACCGGCAGTGAGGAGGTGTTGGTGGCGAGCAGGCAGTCGTCCGCGACGACCGGTTCCAGCTCCTGGAAGAGCTTCCGCTTGGCGTCCAGCCGCTCCACGATCGCTTCGATGACGAGCGCGGAGTCGGCGAGTTCGGCGAGCCGCGCGGCGGGTCGCAGACGGGCGAGAGCCGCGTCCCGGCCGGCCGCGTCGAGCCTGCCCTTGTCCACCAGGCGGCCGAGCCGGGCGGCGACCGCCCGGGCCGCCTCCTCCGCCTGGCCTGGCACCGCGTCGTACAGCCGTACGGGGTGGCCCGCGGCCAGGGCGACCTGGGCGATGCCCTGGCCCATGGTGCCGGTGCCGACGACGGCGACGGCTCGGGCCGGGTCGATTGCGGTCATGACAGTGATCCTCCCCGATGAGTTGTCCACAGGTTCGCCGGGCCCCCTTGCCCCGACCGATCGTTCGGTTACTGTATCCATCGGGGGCGCTTCTGATCCCCCGTATCGGAGCCCCGCTCGACGAGGAGTTGGTCTGACGTGACCGCCGGACTCACCACCGCCCAGCTGATCGAGAAGCACCGCCCCACCCTTGACCAGGCCCTGGACGCCATCCGTTCGCGCGCCTACTGGTCCCCGCACGCCGAGCACCCGAAGGCCTACGGGCCCGAGGGCGCGCCCGGCAGCCTGGGCGCCGCCGAGGGTCAGGCCGCCTTCGACGCGCAGCGCGGCAAGCGCTTCGAGCTGGACCAGCCCGGCACGGACGGCTGGGCGGGCTCGGAGGTCTCTCCGTACGGCTTCGAGCTGGGCATCGAGTATCCGCACGCCGACGTCGACGTCCTCCTGCCCACGATGCGCGCGGCGATGCCCTCGTGGCGCGAGGCGGGCCCGCGGGCGCGGGCGGCGGTCTGTCTGGAGATCCTGGCCCGGATCAACGCCCGGACGCACGAGTTCGCGCACGCGGTCATGCACACCAGCGGCCAGGCGTTCATGATGGCCTTCCAGGCGGGCGGGCCGCACGCGCAGGACCGCGGCCTGGAGGCCGTCGCCTACGCCTACGCCGAGCAGACGGGCGCCGCCCCGGAGACCGCCGAGTGGGTGAAGCCGCAGGGCAAGCGCGATCCCCTGAAGCTGAACAAGCAGTTCACCACCGTGCCGCGCGGCGTCTCCCTGCTCATCGGCTGCAACACCTTCCCCACGTGGAACGGCTACCCGGGCCTGTTCGCCTCCCTGGCCACCGGCAACGCCGTCCTGGTCAAGCCCCACCCGCGCGCGGTGCTGCCGCTCGCCCTGACGGTGCGCGTCGCCCGTGAGGTGCTGGCCGAGGCCGGCTTCTCCCCCGACCTGGTGGCGCTGGCCGCCGAGCGGGACGGCGAGGGCATCGCCAAGTCCCTGGCCGTCCGCCCGGAGATCCGCATCATCGACTACACGGGCTCCACCGCCTTCGGCGACTGGCTGGAGGCCAACGCCCGCCAGGCGCAGGTCTTCACGGAGAAGGCGGGCGTCAACACCGTCGTCGTCGACTCCACCGACGACTACAAGGGCATGCTCTCCAACCTGGCCTTCTCGCTGTCCCTCTACAGCGGCCAGATGTGCACCACCCCGCAGAACCTGCTCGTCCCGCGCGAGGGCATCTCCACGGACGCCGGGCACAAGTCCTTCGACGAGCTCGTCGCCGACCTCGCCACGGCCGTGGAGCGGCTCCTGGGCGACGACGCCCGGGCCAACGCCCTGCTCGGCGCCATCGTCAACGACCAGGTCAAGGCCCGGATCGACGCCGCCGCGCAGCTCGGCGAGGTCGCTCTCGCCTCCCGTACCGTGGCCAACCCCGACTTCCCCGGCGCCACGGTCCGCACCCCGGTCATCGTCAAGCTCGACGGCGCCAAGCCGGACGCCGAGGCGGCCTATCTCTCGGAGTGCTTCGGCCCGGTGTCCTTCGCGGTGGCGGTCGGCTCCGCCGCCGACGCGGTGGAGCTGCTGCGCCGCACGGTGCGGGAGAAGGGCGCGATGACGGTCGGGGCGTACACGACCTCGGCCGATGTCGAGCGGCTGATCGAGGAGGCATGCCTGGAGGAGTGCGCCCAGCTCTCCCTCAACCTCACCGGCGGGGTGTACGTCAACCAGACGGCCGCGTTCTCCGACTTCCATGGCTCGGGCGGCAACCCCGCGGCCAACGCGGTCCTGTGCGACAGCGCCTTCGTCGCCACCCGCTTCCGCACGGTGGAGGTACGCCGCCAGGCCTGAGCCGGCCGGGGCCGGGGCTCAGCCCGCCGCGGGCGCCGCCCCGGTCCCACCCCAGTGGAACAGCGCCATCGCCACACTCGTGGCCAGGTTGTAGCTGGACACCTGCGGCCGCATCGGCAGCGCGACCAGCCGGTCCGCCCTGCCCCGCAGCTCCGCCGAGACCCCGTGCCGCTCCGACCCGAACACGAGGAGCGCGTCGTCGGGCAGGGGGACGCCCCGGATGTCGTCCCCCTCCGGGTCCAGGACGTACAGCGGCCCCGGGGGCAGATCGTCGGCCGGCAGTCGTTCCACCGCCGTCGCGTAGTGCAGCCCGGCCCCCGATCGCACAGCGTTGGGGTGCCAGGGGTCGATGTCCCCGGTGGTGACCACGCCGGTCGCGCCGAAGCCGGCCGCCAGCCGGACCACGGCCCCGACGTTGCCGAGGTTGCGGGGGTTGTCCAGGACGACGACGGGGGCCGGCCGGGGGCGTCGGGCCAGTGTGTCGAGGTTGGCCCGGCGGTCGCGCCGCGCGGCGAGCGCGGCCACGCCCGTGGGGTGGATCCTGGGCACGAGCTCCCGCAGCGTCGCCGCGGGCACCTCCACCAGGAGGTCGTCGAGGGTGTCCGTCAGATCCCCGGCCAGGTCGGCGGAGAGCGCCAGGACCGAGGCCTTGTCGCTGGTGAGGGCGGGCCCCACGGGTGCCCCGAAGCGCAGGGCGTGCTTGAGCGCGTGGAAGCCGTCGAGCAGCACGGCGCCGGGCGCGTCGGCGGCCCACCGCCGCAGCGCGGCGGTGCCGGGATCGTCCTGGGTCATGGGCCTCAGCCTACGGTCCGCCGGCCGGGCCCCGGCACGGCGGCCGACCCGTCGGTCGAGCCATCGGCCGGCCCGTCGGCTCCCTCCTCGGCCGGGGTCCGGGGAGCGGGGCAGGAGGCCGCCGTCCCCATCCGCCGGCGGACCAGGGACGGCAGGCGCCGGACGCCCTCCAGCCGGCGCAGGACGGACGTCGGCAGGAACACCGCGTCCGTGACGATCATCGCGAGGGAGAAGAAGGGCAGGCCCAGCAGCACGGCGATGCCGAGGTGCTCGGCCATCATCAGCGCCAGCAGCACGTTCTTCACCCGCCGGTTGAGCAGAGTGAAGGGGAACGCGACCTGCACGGCCACCGTGCCGTAGCTGAGCAGCAGGACGACGAGGCTGCTGGCGGCGAGGGCGTGGGAGAGCCAGGGCCAGGGCGAGAAGTAGTCGATGTGCATCGGGTAGAACAGCGCGGTGCCGTCCTGCCAGCGCGATCCCTGGACCTTGTACCAGCCGGCCGTGGCGTAGATCAGGCAGACCTCCGCCATGATGACCACCAGGGCGCCGTTGTGCGCCAGATGGGCCAGCGCGTCGAGCACGGCGCGCGGCTCCCCGGGGGCGTGGCGCCGCACGGCCCACCACACGCCCTGGACGGCCCACAACCCCCACAGGGCGACAGGCCAGGAGAGGCCGGGCAGCGGCCCCTCGCCGGTCCAGGACATGCTGTCGTCGCCGAGGAGTTGCGCGAGGACGAGCCCGAGTCCGCAGACCGTCCACAGCACGACTCCCGGCACGTCCTTCGAGCCGGCGTCGGCACCCTCCCGCGCCTGTCGCGCCGCGCGCCGGGCGTCGAGGGACCAGACCTGGCCGCAGCGGGTCAGGACCATGTAGAGCGCCATCAGATGGACGACGTTGTCGCCGCCGTCCCCGATGAACACGCTGCGGTTCTGGAGCGACAGCACACCGAGCATGGAGAGGACCGACATGGTCCGGGTGCGCCAGCCGAGCATCAGCAGGGCGCTGAAGACGATGGCGAGCACGTAGACGGTCTCGAACCACGCGTGGCTGTCGGACCACATCAGCGCGGTGAAGGCGTGGTTGTCACCGGTGAGCTCGCGGGCCATCCGCCAGCTCCAGGGCGCGTCCGGCCCGTACAGCTCATGACGGTTGGGCCATTCGCGGAGCAGGTAGCACAGCCAGGTGAAGGAGAGCCCGATCCGCAGGAGGGCCGTCTGATGGGGGCCCAGGGAGGCGCCCGTGACGCGGGCGAGCGCGCGCGACAGTGAGGTGGTCATCGGTTCCTCGCCTCCGCGAGATCGGCGCTGGTCACCGGCCACCAGCCCAGCACCCGGTACACCGGCTTGGTGTCGGCCTTCTCGTCGCTCCAGGGCGGGGGCGCGATGGAGGTGGTCACGGACCGCACCTGGACGCGTTCGACCGGGCGGCCGTCCCGGGCCGCGCCCAGCCGGGAGACGGCGATGCGGCGGACGTACTGCTCGGCGAGGCGGCCGCGCAGGCCGCTGGGGCGCTCCTGGCCGTCGTGGGTTCCCGCGTAGAAGTCCCAGGCGCGGCGGAGCTCGTTCTGCCGGGTGTGGCTCGGGACGGGGTTGTGGAGTATGTCGGCGCCGTCGCGGGCCGACAGGTCGGTCCAGGGGGTGACGGTGGTCCGGCCGTCCGGGCCGGTCAGCTCGGCGCGCGCCTGCACGGCGATGTTCTGCTGGAGCGGGTTGGGGGCGAAGAACTTCCAGTTCTGTTCGAACTCCGGGTAGACGTAGTCGTCTATCTCCGCCGCGTGTCGTTTGCTGACCGTGTTCGGCGGCGCCACATGCAGGAACATCATCGCGAGGTGCACCGCCACCGCCAGCGTCACCACCACGGCGCCGACGGCCACGACGACGCGTGACGGCAGGGAGAGGCCCTCCGGTCCGGCGGCGCCGTCGGCCCGCCCCCGCGCCTCGTCCGTCTCCATCGCTCCGCCCCGATCCCGTGTCCGCCGGTCCGTGCGCCCGTGGCGCGCGCCGCCGGGCGCCCGAGTGCCCCGGCGTGCACCCGAACCGTACCGACGTGGCCTCACCAGGCCCAGCGTCCACGGGTTATCCACAGGCTTGACAGGGTCTGGGGCTCGCCTCACCATTGAACCGAACGATCGGTCGGTAGGGAGAGTCATTAAGGCGAGGGGGCACGGCATGACCACGACGGCGCCGGAGACGGGAGCGCTGGAGGCGGTGTTCGAAGCCGCCGTGGCCGCCGACGAGCGCATCGAGCCACGGGACTGGATGCCCGACGCCTATCGCGCCACGCTCGTCCGGCAGATCGCCCAGCACGCCCACTCCGAGATCATCGGCATGCAGCCCGAGGCCAACTGGATCACCCGCGCGCCCTCGCTGCGCCGCAAGGCGATCCTCATGGCCAAGGTGCAGGACGAGGCGGGCCACGGCCTCTACCTCTACAGCGCCGCCGAGACCCTCGGCACCGGCCGCGACGAGCTGCTCGACAAGCTCCACGCCGGCCGCCAGCGCTACTCCTCGATCTTCAACTACCCCACCCTGACCTGGGCGGACGTCGGCGCCATCGGCTGGCTCGTGGACGGCGCGGCCATCACCAACCAGGTCCCCCTCTGCCGCTGCTCCTACGGCCCCTACGCCCGGGCCATGGTCCGCATCTGCAAGGAGGAGTCCTTCCACCAGCGCCAGGGCTATGAGCTGCTGCTCGCCCTCAGCCGGGGCACCGAGGCCCAGCACGCGATGGCGCAGGACGCGGTGGACCGCTGGTGGTGGCCGTCCCTGATGATGTTCGGCCCGCCCGACGACGAGTCCGCCCACTCCGCGCAGTCCATGGCCTGGAAGATCAAGCGGCACTCCAATGACGAGCTGCGCCAGCGCTTCGTGGACATCTGCGTCCCGCAGGCCGAGTCCCTGGGCCTCACCCTCCCCGATCCGGACCTCCGGTGGAACGAGGAGCGCGGCCACCACGACTTCGGCCCCATCGACTGGGACGAGTTCCACGAGGTCCTCCGCGGCAACGGCCCGTGCAACGAACAGCGGATCACCCAGCGCCGCAAAGCCCATGAGGAAGGCGCCTGGGTCCGCGAGGCAGCCGCCGCGTACGCCACCAAGCACGCGGCCGAACACGGAGAGGCGACAGCATGACCGGCACCGACTGGCCCCTGTGGGAAGTGTTCGTGCGCAGCAGGCGGGGCCTGTCCCACACCCACGCCGGCAGCCTCCACGCCCCGGACGCCGAGATGGCCCTGCGCAACGCCCGCGACCTCTACACCCGGCGCTCCGAAGGCGTCTCCATCTGGGTGGTGCCGTCCACGGCGATCACCGCCTCCTCCCCGGACGAGAAGGACCCCTTCTTCGAGCCCGCCGCCGACAAGCCCTACCGCCACCCGACCTTCTACGACATCCCGGAGGGGGTGAAGCACCTGTGACCGCCCCCGTGCAGGCTCCCGCGGCCGCCGCCCTCGCCCTCGGCGACGACGCCCTGGTGCTCTCCCACCGGCTGGGCGAATGGGCCGGGCACGCCCCCGTGCTGGAGGAGGAGGTCGCCCTCGCCAATATCGCGCTCGACCTGCTCGGCCAGGCCCGCGTCCTGCTCTCCCTCGTGGGCGACGAGGACGAGCTCGCCTACCTCCGCGAGGAGCGCGCCTTCCGCAACGTCCAGCTCGTCGAACAGCCCAACGGCGACTTCGCGCACACCATCGCCCGCCAGCTCTACTTCTCCACCTACCAGCAGCTGCTGTACGAACGGCTGGCGGGCGACGGGGAGTCGCCCTTCGCCCCCGTCGCGGCGAAGGCCGTCAAGGAGGTCGCCTACCACCGGGACCACGCCGAGCACTGGACCCTGCGGCTCGGCGACGGCACGGCGGAGAGCCACGCCCGGATGCGGCGCGCCCTCGACGCCCTCTGGCGGTTCACGGGCGAGCTCTTCGAGCCCGTGGAAGGACTGCCCGTCGACCCGGCCGCCCTCCGCGACGGCTGGCTGACGTCCGTGACCGACGTCCTCCGCCGCGCCACGCTGACCCTGCCCGAGGGCCCCCAGGCCGGCGCGTGGACGGCCGGCGCGGGCCGGCAGGGCATCCACACCGAGCCGTTCGGCCGGATGCTCGCGGAAATGCAGCATCTGCACCGCAGCCACCCGGGGGCGACATGGTGAGCACGCCCACGGGAGCCCCCGTCTCCCGCCTCGAAGAGGAGCTCCTGGCCCTGGCCGGGTCCGTCCCCGACCCCGAGCTGCCCGTGCTCACCCTGGCCGAGCTGGGCGTCCTGCGCGGCCTGCGCGTCACCGGCCCCGGCCGGGTCGAGGTGGAGCTCACCCCCACCTACACCGGCTGCCCCGCCGTCGAGGCGATGTCCGCCGACATCGAACGTGTGCTCAATGAGCGGGGGCAGGCCGAGGTCACCGTCCGCACGGTCCTCTCCCCGCCCTGGTCCACCGACGACATCACGGCCGAAGGCCGCCGCAAACTCGAGGAGTTCGGCATCGCGCCACCGGGGCCGACGGGGGCGAAAGGCCCTGTCATGGTCGGCCTGGCCATTCGGTGCCCCCACTGCGGGTCCACCGACACCACGCTGCTGAGCCGCTTCTCCTCCACCGCCTGCAAGGCGCTGCGCCGCTGCGAGGCCTGCCGCGAACCGTTCGACCACTTCAAGGAGTTGTGATGGCAGCGGCCCGCCATGGCGCCTTCCACCCCCTGCGAGTGACGGCCGTCGAGCCCCTCACCGACGACTCGGTCGCCGTCACCCTCGCGGTCCCGCCCGACCTGCGCGCCGGCTTCCGGCACGCGCCCGGCCAGCACCTCGCCCTCCGCCGGACCGTGGACGGCACGGAGATACGCCGCACCTACTCCATCTGCGGCCGGGCCCCGGGCCCCGAGGGGCCCGAGACGCTACGGGTCGCGGTGCGGCTGGTGGACGGCGGGGCGTTCTCGACGTACGCCCTCAAGGAGCTGGCCGTGGGGGACACCGTGGAGGTGATGGCCCCGGCCGGACGGTTCGTGCTGCGGCCCCGGCCGGGCCGCTTCGCCGCGATCGTCGGCGGCAGCGGGATCACGCCCGTCCTCAGCATCGTCTCGACCCTGCTGGCGAGCGAGCCGGAGGCCCGGTTCTGCCTGATACGCAGCGACCGCACCACCGCCTCGACGATGTTCCTCGACGAGGTCGCCGACCTCAAGGACCGCTACCCCGACCGGCTCCAGCTCGTCCAGACCCTCTCCCGGGAGGAGCAGCAGGCCGGGCCCGCCTCCGGCCGGCTGGACGAGGAGCGGCTGACCCGGCTGCTGCCCGCGCTGCTGCCGGTCGGGGCGGTCGACGGCTGGTTCCTGTGCGGCCCCCATGGGCTGGTGCAGGGCGCGGAGCGGGCGCTGCGCGCCCTGGACGTCCCGCGCGAGCGGATCCACGAGGAGATCTTCCACGCGGAGGAGACCACGACGGGCGCCGCCACGGCCCCGGTGGCGGCCACGAAGACGCCCCTCACCCACAGCAAGGTGACCGCCAAACTGGACGGCCGCAGCGGCAGTTGGCCCGTGCACGACGGGGAGACGCTGCTGGAGACGGTGCTGCGCAACCGCGCCGACGCGCCCTACGCCTGCAAGGGCGGCGTCTGTGGCACCTGCCGCGCGTTCCTGATCTCCGGTGACGTTCGAATGGACCGCAACTTCGCTTTGGAACAGGAGGAGTTGGACGCCGGATACGTACTGGCCTGCCAGTCGCACGCCACCACGGAGAAGGTCGAGCTGGACTTCGACCGCTGACCGCATTCCCAATTCCTCGACACTCCCTTAGTTTGACGGATCGTCAGATAGTCACGGGATGCTCATGGAAGGGGCGGCGGCCATGGACTTCACCTTCACCGAGGAGCAGCAGGCGGCGGCCGAGGCGGCCCGGGCCGTCCTCGGCGGGGTGAGCGCCGACGGGGTGCCCAGCCCGGCCCTGGTGACGGGCCCGGTCGCCGAGGACTTCGACCGCCCGCTGTGGCGCCGCCTCGCCGACGCGGACCTGCTGAGCCTGCTCCTGCCCGAGGAGCGCGGCGGAGCGGGGCTCGGGCCGATCGCCCTGTGCCTGGTGCTCCGCGAGGCCGGCCGGGTCCTGGCCCGCGTCCCCCTGCTGGAGACCAGCGCCGCCGCCTTCGTCCTGGGCACGTACGGCGACGCCGCGACGGGACCGCTGCTGGACGCCATCGGCCGGGGCGAGCTCGTCGTCACGACCGCCGCCCAGGGCCGTACCGGGCATGACGCCCCCGAGCGAGCCGTCACGGCCCGGCAGGACAGCGACGGCCACTGGCTCCTCGACGGGCAGCAGACCGCCGTGCCCTGGGCACCCACCGCCGACCGGATCCTGTTGCCCGCCCACGCCGGGAACGGCCGTACGGTCCTCGCCCTGGTCCCGCCCGGCCGCCCCGGAGTCACCCTGGACGACCAGGTCTCCACCAACGGCGAGCGCTACGCCCGGGTCACCCTCGACGCGGTGCGCATGGGGGCGGACGAGACGGTCACGGCGGACGGCGGCTGGGAACGGCTGCGCGAGCTGCTCACCGTCGGCACCTGCGCCCTGGCACTCGGCGTCGGCGAGGCGGCCGCCCGGATGACAAGTGACTACACGAGCAAGCGGGAGCAGTTCGGCTTCCCCCTCGCCACGTTCCAGGCCGTGGCGGTCCAGTGCGCGGATCGCTATATCGACCTGAGGGCGATGGAGGCCACGCTGCTGCAAGCGGCCTGGCGCATCGAGATATCCACCGGCAGCGGGGAAACCGACGCGCTGCCCGTCGCCGCGGACATCGCCGTCGCCAAGGTCTGGGCCTCCGAGGGCGTACGCCGCGTCGTCCAGACCGCCCAGCATCTGCACGGCGGCTTCGGCGCGGACACCGAGTACGCCCTCCACCGCTATCACGCCTGGGCCAAACAGCTGGAGCTCTCCCTCGGCCCGGCCGCCGCCCATGAGGAGGCCCTGGGCGACCTGCTGGCCGCCCACCCCCTGAGCTGAGGAACGGCTAGATCACAGCGGCTAGATCACGGCGCCCGGGGCGCCGGCGGCGTCCACGACCGGACGGCCGGCGGCCGCCCACACCTGCATCCCGCCCTCGACATTCGCCGCGTCGAGCCCCTGCTGCACCAGATAGGCCGTGACCTGCGCGGAACGGCCCCCGGACCGGCAGATGACATGGATCCGGCCGCCCTCGGGGGCCTTCTCCGTCAGCTCACCGAAGCGCGCCACGAAATCGCTCATCGGGATGTGCAGCGCGCCCTCGGCATGCCCTGCCTGCCACTCGTCGTCCTCACGCACGTCCAGCAGGAAATCGTCGGCGGACAGGGCGTCGACACCGACCGTGGGCACTCGGGAACCAAAAACCATGCTCCCGACGCTACCCGACCGGCTAGCCGGTCAGCGAGGCCAGATGAGCCTCCCGTTCCGTGATCTGCGCCAGCAGCCCGTCGGCGATCTCCACCAGCAGCCCGTCCGGGTCGTCCGGCGCCATCCGGAGCATCGCGCCGATCGCGGAGGCCTCCAGTTCGGCGGCCACCGCCGACAGCATGTCTTTGCGTCGCGCCAGCCACTCCAGCCGCGCGTACAGCTCCTCGCTGGGGCTGACGCGCCGCTGCGCCGGCACGGGACCCGCCGCCCACTCCTCGGCGAGCTCCAGGAGCAGCGCCTCGTCACCGTCGGCGTAGGCGGCGTTCACCCGCACGATGAAGGCCTCGCGGCGCAGCCGGTCC
The DNA here is from genome assembly GCF_020740895.1 of Streptomyces sp. UNOB3_S3. Classification (GTDB taxonomy): domain Bacteria; phylum Actinomycetota; class Actinomycetes; order Streptomycetales; family Streptomycetaceae; genus Streptomyces. The sequence continues at coordinate 13,241 of NZ_JAILXP010000042.1, forward strand.
GCCTCGTCCGGGGCCAGGTCCGGGTGGGCCTTGCGGACCAGTTCGCGGTAGGCGCGCCGGGCCGCGTCGCTGGGCCGCACCCGGGCCGGCGGGCGCACCCGCTGCTCGGTGAGCATGGCCGCGGCCTCCGGCGACATCCCGGAGTCGTCGATCCAGCCGCCCAGCAGGTCGTCGACCCCGGGCATGGGCTGCACCAGCGCCCGGGCTTCCCGGGCGCGCCGGGCGTCCTCCGCGTCCCCCGAGCGTGCCGCGACAGCCTCGGCGATCAGTGCGTCGAGCTCGTCGAGACGGGCGTACATCGGGCCGAGGCGCTGGTGGTGCAGGCGGGAGAAGTTCTCCACCTCGACCCGGAAGGTCTCCACCGCTATCTCGAACTCGATCAAGGCCTGTTCGGCCGACCGCACGGCCTGGGCGAGCCGCTCGGTACCGGGTTCCTCCGCGCGCGGCTCGTCGGCCGTCTCAGCTTCCGGGTTCATCACCCGCCCAGGGTACGAGGTGGCCTCCGGCCCGGGCCCCCGGTTCCGGCCCGGGCCCCGGGTTCCGGCCCTGGCCCACCCGGGGCGCCCCTCAGACCCCCGTCTCCGCCGCCACCCGCCCGGTGCGCACGGCCGCCGCCAGCTCCGCGTGATCGGCTTCCATGCGGTCCGCGTACGCGACGGCGAAGGCGGCGATCGCCTCGTCCAGCTCCTCGCCCTTGCCGCAGTAGCCGGCGATCAGCAGCGGGTCGGCGCTGTGCGCGTGCGCCCGCGCCAGCAGGGCGCCCGTCATCCGGCCGTAGTCGTCGAGCTCGCCGGGGGCCAGCGCCGCCGGGTCCACGCTGCCCTTGCGGTTGCGGAACTGCCGTACCTGGTACGGGCGTCCCTCGACCGTCGTCCACCCCAGCAGCACATCGCTGACGACCTGCATCGACTTCTGTCCCAGCACCACGCGCCGCCCCTCGTGCCCGGCGGGCGGCGCCTCGAAGCCCGTCTTCTCGGCGTAGGGCAGCAGCGCCGACGGCCGGGCCTCCTTGACCTGGAGCACCAGCGGCTCGCCCCGGTGGTCGTGCAGCAGCACCACGTACGACCGCAGCCCCACGCTCCCGGTGCCCACTATCCGGAACGCCACATCCTGGATCGTGTACCGGGCCAGCAGCGGCAGCAGTTCCTCCGGCAGCGTGCCCAGGTACGGGCCGAGGGAGGCCGCGACGGCGGCCGCCTCCTGGTCCGGCACCCGGCGCAGCACGGGCGGCGCGTCGACGAACCGGCGGCCGCCCAGGCCGTCCTCCTCCGTCGACCTGGCGGCGAAGCGGGCGCTGGTGTTCCGCCGGGCCTTCGCCCCGACCCGCTCCAGCGTGCCCATCAGCTGGTGGGCGTCGGCGTGGGAGACGAGCTCCTCGTCGGCGATGGCGTTCCAGGCCTCGGACGCGGGCATCCGGGCCAGCAGCCGCATCGTGTGGCGGTAGGCGCCGGCGGCGTCGCGCGCCGCCGTGCGGCAGGTGTCCTCGTCGGCGCCCGCCTCGCGCCCGGCCAGCACCAGGGAGGCGGCGAGGCGCTTGACGTCCCACTCCCACGGTCCGTGGAGGGTCTCGTCGAAGTCGTTGAGGTCTATGACTATTTCGCCGCGCGCGTCGCCGTAGAGCCCGAAGTTCGCGGCGTGCGCGTCCCCGCACAGCTGGGCGCCCACGCCGGTGACGGCCGTGCCCATCAGGTCGTACCCCATCAGCCCGGCCGAGCCGCGCAGGAAGGCGAAGGGGGAGGCCACCATGCGGCCCACACGGATCGGGACGAGCCCGGGCAGCCGCCCGGCGTTGGCCTCCTCGACGCTCTCGACCGCGCCGGGGCGTCCGGCGGCGGGCCGCCAGCGGGCGTGCTCGGCGCGGGGCACCGCGTCGCGCAGGGCCTTGCCCGCGGTCCTGGCGGCCTTACCGGCCCTGCCGACCTTGCCCGCCCCGCGCGCGGTCCCGGCCGGTTCTCCGGCCGCCGGCTGGGCGAATCCCGGTACGTACGGCAGTCGCGTCATCGCGGTGCCACCTCCCCCATCGGCGTCAACCGCCCGTTGGTGTCGATCTTCCCCGACCGTACCGTCCCGCCGGGCGCCGTGTCCGGCCGGGCGGTCACCCGGCAAGTCTCCTCTCCCGCAGGCCCATTGACCCGCCGCTTGACCAGTCGCGCATGTCGGATCTTCCCCGGGAAATCCGCTTCTGGGCGGCGAGGGACGCTGGATACCCTGCACATCCATCGCGTCCATCGCACCGCTCTCCCCCTCGCAAGGAGTCATCGTGTCCCAGGTCCAGCGCATGTCCAGGCTGATGGTGAAGACCCTGCGCGACGATCCGGCGGACGCCGAGACGCTCAGCCACAAGCTGCTGGTGCGGGCCGGCTATGTGCGTCGCAACGCGGCCGGCGTCTGGACCTGGCTGCCGCTGGGCAAGAAGGTCCTGGACAACGTCTCGGCCGTCGTGCGCGAGGAGATGGACGCCATCGGCGCCCAGGAGGTGCTGCTGCCGGCGCTGCTGCCCAAGGAGGCGTACGAGGCGAGCGGCCGCTGGGAGGAGTACGGCGAGCTGCTGTTCCGGCTGAAGGACCGCAAGGGCGCGGACTATCTCCTGGGCCCCACGCACGAGGAGATCTTCACGCAGACGGTCAAGGACCAGTGCGTGTCCTACAAGGACCTGCCGGTGATGCTCTACCAGATCCAGACGAAGTACCGGGACGAGGCCAGGCCGCGCTCGGGGGTGCTGCGCGGCCGGGAGTTCCAGATGAAGGACTCGTACTCCTTCGACATCACCGACGAGGGGCTGGCCGAGTCGTACGCCCTCCACCGGGCCGCCTACCAGCGGATCTTCGCCCGTCTGGGGCTGGACCACCGGATCGTGTCGGCGGTGTCGGGGGCGATGGGCGGCTCGGCCTCGGAGGAGTTCCTGGCGCCCGCCGCGGCCGGTGAGGACACCTTCGTCGACTGCCCGGCGTGCGGGTACGCGGCGAACACGGAGGCGGTGACCTTCCCGGCGGACCGGGCGGAGCCGGTGGACGCGTCCGCGGCGGGCCCGATGACGGAGCTGGACACCCCGGACACCCCGACGATCGAGTCCCTGGCCCGGCAGCTGGCCGTACCGGCCTCCGCGACCCTGAAGAACCTCCTGGTCAAGGTGGACGGGGAGATCGTGGCCGTGGGCGTGCCCGGGGACCGCGAGGTGGACCTGGGCAAGCTGGGCGAGCACCTGGCCCCGGCGGTCGTGGAGCTCGTCACCGCCGAGGACTTCGCCGGCCGCCCGGACCTGGTGCGCGGCTACGTGGGCCCGCAGGGCCTCGCGAAGGTCCGCTACATCGCCGACCCGCGCGTCGCCCCCGGCACCGCCTGGGTGACGGGCGCCAACAAGCCGGACACCCACGCGCGCGACGTCGTCTGCGGCCGGGACTTCGAGGTCGACGACTACCTGGACGTCGTCGTGGTCGAGGAGGGCGACCCGTGCCCGTCGTGCGGCGCGGGGCTGCGGCTCGGCCGGGCGATCGAGGTCGGGCACATCTTCCAGCTCGGCCGCAAGTACGCCGACACCTTCCAGCTGGACGTGCTGGGCCCGCAGGGCAAGCCGGTGCGGGTGACCATGGGCTCGTACGGCATCGGCGTCTCACGGGCGGTGGCGGCGCTGGCCGAACAGACCGCCGACGCCAAGGGCCTGTGCTGGCCCGCCGAGGTCGCCCCGGCCGACGTCCATGTGGTCGCGGCCGGCAAGGCGGCGCAGACCGAGCTCGCCCTGGACGCCGCCGAGCGGCTGCGCGCGGGCGGACTGCGGGTGCTGGTCGACGACCGGGCCGGGGTCTCTCCCGGGGTGAAGTTCACCGACGCGGAACTGATCGGCATCCCGAGGATCCTGATCGTCGGCCGCCGGGCCGCCGAGGGCGTGGTGGAGCTCAAGGACCGCCGGAGCGGGGAGAGCGAGGAGCTGCCGCTGACGGAGGCGATCGCCGAGCTGACGGAGGCGGTCGCGAAGCTGACGGCCTGACCGTTGCGGTCCGCGCTCCGCTCCGCCCGGCGCCCGCCGGGTGGGGCGGGGTGTGAGCACTCCCACATACCGGACGGGGACATAGCAAGACGGCCGGCATCGTGATCACGATGCCGGCCGTCTCGTCTGTGCGCGAGGGGGGAGTTGAACCCCCACGCCCTTTCGGGCACTGGAACCTGAATCCAGCGCGTCTGCCTATTCCGCCACCCGCGCATGGGTGTGTCTTCCGCTTTCCGGACCGTTCCCCCGGCGTTTCCGCCCGGTTCTTGTCCGTTCGCCTTCCGACATCGAGAACATTAGCACGCTCTCGCGGGTGCGTTCACACCCATTGCCTCCGCCCCGTCCCCGGGGGAGGGCCCGGGGAGGGCTCCGGTTGCGGGACACTGGCTTCGGGGCACCTCTACGATCCGCGTGGAGGCGACACTCATCACTCCTGGCGTCGAAGGGGAACCAGCCGTTTTCCCGACGCGTGGATACGATCAGTAAGCAGTATCAGGAACGACACTGAGCATCAGAGACGTCACTGAGGGAAGGAGGTGCCCCGTGGGAGTACTGAAGCGCTTCGAGCAGCGACTCGAGGGTCTCGTGAACGGCACCTTCGCCAAGGTGTTCAAGTCCGAGGTGCAGCCGGTCGAGATCGCGGGGGCACTCCAGCGGGAGTGCGACAACAACGCCACCATCTGGAACCGTGACCGCACCGTCGTCCCGAACGATTTCATCGTGGAGCTGAGCGCCCCGGACTTCGAGCGCCTCAGCCCCTACTCCGGCCAGCTCGGCGACGAGCTGTCCGGCATGGTCCGCGACTACGCCAAGCAGCAGCGGTACACCTTCATGGGGACCATCAAGGTCCACCTGGAGAAGGCCGACGATCTCGACACCGGTCTGTACCGGGTGCGCAGCCGCACCCTCGCCTCCAGCGAGTCGCAGGACCCGCACGCCCGGCAGCAGGCCGCGCGCCCCGGACCGGCCGGCGCCACCCAGGGCGCCGGCTATCCGCCGCAGCCCTCCGGCGTGCCGCCCATGCCCGCGTCGCCGCCGTCCGGTGCCCGTCCCCTGCCGCGCACCGGCGGGCCGGGTCCCGGAGCGGTGCCCGGGGCACAGACGCGCCGCTGGATCGAGATCAACGGCACCCGTCATCAGATCTCGCGGTCCACGCTCGTGCTGGGCCGCAGCACCGAAGCGGACGTACGCATCGACGACCCCGGCGTCTCCCGCCGGCACTGCGAAATCCGGGTCGGCACCCCCGCCACGGTCCAGGACCTGGGGTCGACCAACGGCATCGTGGTGGACGGGCAGCACACCACGCGCGCTACGCTCCGCGACGGCTCACGGATCGTCGTGGGCAGTACCACCATCGTTTATCGGCAAGCCGAAGGGTGAAGCGGGGGCAATGTCAGAGCTGACCCTCACGGTCATGCGGTTGGGTTTCCTCGCCGTACTGTGGCTGTTCGTCATCGTGGCCGTCCAGGTCATCCGCAGCGATCTGTTCGGCACCCGCGTGACCCAGCGCGGCTCCCGCCGCGGCGGGGAGGCCCGCCCGCAGCGCGCGCAGCAGGCCCAGTCGGCGCCGCCGCAGCAGCGCCAGCAGCAGCCCGGCGGCCGTCGCGCCGACCGCGGCCGCCGGGGCGCGCCCACCAAGCTGGTGGTCTCCGAAGGCAGCCTGACCGGCACCACGGTGGCCCTCCAGGGCCAGACCATCTCCCTCGGCCGCGCCCACGACTCGACGATCGTGCTGGACGACGACTACGCCTCCAGTCGGCATGCCAGGATCTACCCCGACCGCGACGGCCAGTGGATCGTCGAGGACCTCGGGTCGACCAACGGCACCTACCTCGACCGGACCCGGCTGACCACCCCGACCCCGATTCCGCTCGGCGCGCCGATCCGCATCGGCAAGACCGTCATCGAGCTGCGGAAGTAGTAGGACCATGACGACCGGAGGGTGGGCAGCGTGGCTGGGAAGGGGCTGTACCCGGAGCCGACGGGCGAGGTGCGCATGAGTCTGTCACTGCGCTTCGCCGCCGGATCGCACAAGGGCATGATCCGGGAGGGCAACGAGGACTCCGGTTACGCCGGCCCCCGGCTGCTCGCCATCGCCGACGGCATGGGCGGCCAGGCCGCCGGCGAGGTCGCCTCGTCCGAGGTGATCTCCCAGCTGGTCGGGCTCGACGACGACGTCCCGGGCTCCGACATCCTCACCTCCCTCGGCACCGCCGTGCAGCGCGCCAATGACCAGCTGCGCGTCATGGTCGAGGAGGACCCCCAGCTCGAGGGCATGGGCACCACGCTCACGGCCCTGCTGTGGACCGGTCAGCGGCTCGGTCTCGTCCACGTCGGCGACTCCCGCGCGTACCTCCTCCGCGACGGTGTGCTCACGCAGATCACCCAGGACCACACCTGGGTGCAGCGGCTGGTCGACGAGGGCCGGATCACCGAGGAGGAGGCCACCACCCACCCGCAGCGCTCCCTGCTGATGCGCGCGCTGGGCAGTGGCGACCACGTCGAGCCGGACCTGTCGATCCGCGAGGTGCGGGCCGGCGACCGCTATCTGATCTGCTCCGACGGGCTCTCCGGTGTCGTCAGCCACCAGACGATGGAGGAGACCCTCGCCAGCTACCAGGGCCCGCACGAGACGATCCAGGAGCTGATCCAGCTCGCCCTGCGCGGCGGCGGCCCGGACAACATCACCTGCATCGTGGCCGACGTCCTCGACGTCGACGGCGGGGACACCCTCGCCGCCGAGTTCAACGACACGCCGGTGATCGTCGGCGCCGTCGCCGAGAACCAGCTGCACATCATCGACAAGCGGGCCATGCAGACCCCGGCCGGCCGCGCCGCCGAGCTGGGCCGGCCCGTGCCCTCGCAGGAGACGGCGCCCGGCGGCTTCGGCCCGCCCGGCAGCGGCGACCCGGGGATGGGCGGCATGCCGGACGGCGCCTTCGGCCCGTTCACGGACGAGGACTTCGTCAAGCCCCGGCGCAAGGGCCGCTGGATCAAGCGCTCGCTGATCATCGCCCTGGCGCTGGGCGTCGTCGGCGGCGGTCTGTACGGCGGCTACCAGTGGACCCAGACGCAGTACTACGTGGGCGCGAAGGACAACGACCACGTGGCGGTCTACCAGGGCATCAACCAGGACCTGGCGTGGGTGAGCCTGAGCAGGCTGTACAAGGACCACCCCGAGATCGAACTCAAGTACCTTCCGGTCGACCAGCGCAGTCGTGTCGTCGACACGATCGCCGTCGGCAGCCGGGACCAGGCCGTACAGAAGGCCAAGGAGCTCGGCACGCTCGCCGGCGCCTGCAAGAAGGAAGCCGAGCGGCACAAGGCCGAGCAGGCGCAGCGCGAGAGCGAGAAGCAGAACAGCGACCGCACCGGCGGCGGCACCGCCAAGGACGCGGCGAAGGAATCCGGCGAGGCCCGCTCCCACGCCGCCCAGGCCACCCCGGCGCCCACTCCGGGCCCCACCCTCAGCGAGGAAGAGCAGAAGTTGGTCCCGCAGTGCAGCAGCGCTCAGCAGTGAAGCCGTAGGGGGCCACCACCGCCATGTCAGCGATTTCACCCATTCCCAACTCCGGCAGCAATACGACGACCATCAGCACCGTGGGCGCGCCGAGCCGGCGCAACACCGAGCTGGCGCTGCTGGCCTTCGCCGTCATCCTGCCGTGCTTCGCCTACGCCAATGTGGGTCTGGCCCTCGACGGCGAGATGCCCTCCGGCATGCTCGGCTACGGCATCGGCCTCGGCCTGCTGGCGGGCGTCGGCCATCTGGTCGTCCGTAAGTTCGCCAAGTACGCCGACCCGTTGCTGCTGCCCCTGGCGACGCTGCTCAACGGCATCGGCCTGGTCATCATCTGGCGGCTGGACCAGTCGCCGCGGCTGATGGCCCGCAAGGTCTTCGCGCCCGCCGCGACCAACCAGCTGCTGTTCTCGGCGCTGGGCATCGCGCTGTTCGTGGCCGTCCTGATCTTCCTGAAGGACCACCGGATCCTCCAGCGCTACACGTACATCTCGATGGCGGTCGCGCTGGTCCTGCTGATCGCCCCGATGTTCTTCCCCGCCGTCTACGGCGCCCGCATCTGGATCACGATCCCCGGTCTGGGCTCGATCCAGCCCGGTGAGTTCGCCAAGATCGTCCTGGCGATCTTCTTCGCGGGCTATCTGATGGTGAAACGCGACGCGCTGGCCCTGGCCAGCCGCCGCTTCATGGGGCTCTACCTGCCGCGCGGCCGTGACCTCGGCCCGATCCTGGCGGTCTGGGCGTTCTCGATCCTGATCCTCGTCTTCGAGACCGACCTCGGTACGTCGCTGCTGTTCTTCGGCATGTTCGTCGTGATGCTCTACGTCGCGACCGAGCGCACCAGCTGGATCGTCTTCGGTCTGCTGATGTCGGCCGTCGGCGCGGTGGCCGTGGCCAGCTTCGAGCACCACGTCCAGGAGCGCGTCACCGCCTGGCTCCACCCCTTCGACGCCTTCAAGGACGGCAGCTCCGACCAGATCGCCCAGGCCCTGATGGCCTTCGGCTCCGGCGGGGTCTTCGGCACGGGCTGGGGCCAGGGCCACTCCGACCTCATCGGCTTCGCTGCCAACTCCGACTTCATCCTGGCCACGGTCGGCGAGGAGCTCGGCCTGGCCGGCGTCATGGCGATACTCCTGATCTACGGCCTGATCGTGGAGCGCGGCGTCCGCACCGCCCTCGCCGCTCGCGACCCCTTCGGCAAGCTGCTCGCCACGGGCCTGTCCGGCGCCTTCGGCATCCAGGTCTTCGTGGTCGCCGGCGGTGTCATGGGCCTCATCCCGCTGACCGGTATGACCATGCCGTTCATGGCTCAGGGTGGTTCCTCCGTCATCGCCAACTGGGCGCTGATCGCCGTACTCATCAAGATCAGCGACACGGCCCGGCGCCCCGCGCCGGCCCCCGCCCCGTCCCCCGACGCCGAGATGACCCAGGTGGTCCGCCCGTGAACAAGCCCGTGCGCCGGATCGCCATCTTCTGCGGTCTCCTCGTCCTCGCCCTGATGATCAGGGACAACTGGATCCAGTTCGTCCAGGCCGACGAGCTCAAGACGAACAAGCACAACCGCCGCGTCACGATCGCCCGTTACAGCCAGCCGCGCGGCAACATCATCGTCGACGGTCAGGCGATCACCGGCTCCCAGGAGACCGGCGGCATCGACTTCAAGTACAAGCGCACCTACAAGAACGGTGAGATGTGGGCTCCGGTCACGGGCTACAGCTCACAGGTGTTCGACGCGAACCAGATCGAGAAGCTCGAGGACAAGGTCCTCACGGGCGACGACGACCGGCTGTTCTTCAACCGCACGGTCGACATGATCACCGGCAAGGGCAAGAAGGGCGGTGACGTGATCACCACCCTGAACGCCAAGGCGCAGGAGGCCGCCTTCAAGGGCCTCGGCGACAAGAAGGGCGCGGTCGCCGCCCTCGACCCGCGCACGGGCAAGATCCTCGCGCTGGCCTCCACCCCCTCGTACGACCCGTCGACGATCGCCGGGGCCCAGGACAGCAAGGCGTGGAACGCGCTCCAGGCCGACAAGAACCAGCCCATGCTCAACCGGGCGCTGAAGCAGACCTACCCGCCGGGCTCGACCTTCAAGGTCGTCACCGCCGCCGCGGCGCTGGAGAACGGCCTCTACAAGGACGTCGACGCCAAGACGGACTCGCCGCTGCCGTGGATCCTGCCGGACACCCGCGTGGAGCTGAAGAACGAGGGCAACATCCCCTGCAAGGACGCCTCGCTGCGGGTCGCCCTCCAGTGGTCCTGCAACACCGTCTTCGGCAAGATCAGCGCCGATCTCGGCAACCAGAAGATGATCGAGGAAGCCAACAAGTTCGGCTTCAACAAGCCGGTCGACACGCCCGTGCGCGCCGTGCCCAGCATCTTCCCCAAGGACAACCGCCCGCAGAACGCGATGGCCGGCATCGGCCAGGCGTCCAACCGGGTGACCCCGCTGCAGATGGCCATGGTGGCCGCGGCCGTCGCCAACAACGGCAAGCTCATGGAGCCGTACATGGTCGACAAGCTGCGCGCGCCCAACCTGAACGTCATCGAGCACCACCAGCCCAAGCAGCTGAACCAGCCGATGTCGGCCGAGACCGCCCAGAAGCTCCAGAGCATCATGGAGACGGTCGTCGAGCAGGGCACCGGTAAGAAGGGCCAGATCAGCGGCGTCAAGGTCGGTGGCAAGACCGGTACGGCCCAGCACGGCGTCGACAACAGCGGCAACCCGTACGCGTGGTTCATCTCCTACGCGAAGACCGACAAGGGCTCGCCGGTGGCCGTCGCCGTCGTCATCGAGGGCTCGGACACCGTCCGCGACGACATCGCCGGTGGCGACCTCGCCGCCCCGATCGCGAAGAACGTCATGGAGGCGGTCATCAACTCGGAGAAGTGATCCGGCTCACTCGCCACGGCCGAACCACTCCTCCGTCTGTACCGGTCGTATATCGGGTGCCGGTGGCGCCCCGAAGGCGCCCGGCGCGCCGGGTACGGTATGCCGGACAGCACACCGCCGGACCCACGCCGGTGAGGTCAGGAACACGGAAGGGCTGGAGCTATGGAAGAGCCGCGTCGCCTCGGCGGCCGGTACGAGCTGGGCTCGGTGCTCGGCCGCGGTGGCATGGCCGAGGTCTACCTCGGGCACGACACCCGGCTCGGCCGCACCGTCGCCGTGAAGACGCTGCGGGTCGACCTGGCCCGCGATCCGTCCTTCCAGGCCCGGTTCCGCCGTGAGGCCCAGTCGGCGGCCTCGCTCAACCACCCGTCGATCGTCGCCGTGTACGACACCGGCGAGGACTACGTGGACGGGGTCTCGATCCCGTACATCGTCATGGAGTACGTCGACGGGTCGACGCTCCGCGAACTGCTGCACTCCGGCCGGAAGCTGCTGCCCGAGCGGACGCTGGAGATGACCATCGGCGTGCTCCAGGCGCTGGAGTACTCCCACCGGGCCGGCATCGTCCACCGTGACATCAAGCCGGCCAACGTCATGCTGACCCGCACGGGCCAGGTCAAGGTCATGGACTTCGGCATCGCCCGGGCCATGGGCGACGCCGGCATGACCATGACCCAGACGGCGGCCGTCATCGGCACCGCCCAGTACCTCTCGCCCGAGCAGGCCAAGGGCGAGCAGGTCGACGCGCGTTCCGACCTCTACTCCACCGGCTGTCTGCTCTACGAGCTGCTGGCGGTCCGGCCCCCGTTCATCGGCGACTCGCCGGTGGCCGTCGCCTATCAGCACGTGCGGGAGGAGCCGAACCCCCCGAGCACGTACGACCCCGAGATCGCGCCCGAGATCGACGCCATCGTCCTCAAGGCGCTGACCAAGGACCCCGATTACCGCTACCAGTCGGCCGACGAGATGCGCGCCGACATCGAGGCGGCCCTGGACGGCCGTCCGGTGGCCGCGGCGGCCGCGCTCGGCGCCATGGGCGCGGGCGGCTACGGCATGGAGGAGCAGCCGACCACCATGCTCCGGCCCCAGGAGCCGGGGCACATGGCCCAGACGTCGATGATGCCGCCGGTGGCCGACGGCGGGGGCTACGGCGGCTACGACAACGGCTCCCACGGCGGCCGGCGCGCCGCCGGCGGGAACGGCCGCAAGAGCAACCTCTCGACGATCCTGCTGGTCGTCGCGGGCGTGCTGGTGCTCGTCGGCGCCATCTTCATCGGCAAGTCGCTCTTCAGCGGCGGCGGCAACAACTCCAAGGTGACCGTCCCCAGCCTCATCGGCCAGACCCTCGCCGAGGCCAAGCGCTCCGGCGAGAACGGCGGCTTCAAGGTCACCGAGGGCGAGCAGAAGAACTGCGACCAGCCCAAGGGCAAGGTCTGCGACCAGACCCCCAAGGCGAGCACCAAGGTCGAGCGCGACAGCGAGGTCACGGTAACGATCTCCAAGGGCCCGGCCAAGATCGACGTCCCGAGTGTGATCGGGCAGTCGTTCGACAAGGCCAAGGCGCAGCTGGAGGGCCTGGGCTTCACGGTGACGCAGAAGCAGGAGGAGTCCACCCAGCCCGTCGGCACGGTCACCAAGCAGGACCCGGACGCCGGTGAGAAGGCCGAGAAGGGCACGGAGATCACCCTCACCGTGGCCGCCCAGGCGGCGAGCAAGACGGTGCCGTCCGTGACCGGCCAGCCCTACGACCAGGCGAAGAAGCAGCTCACCGACCTCGGTTTCGCGGTGAACCGCGAGGACGAGGACTCGGACAAGCCCGCCGGCACGGTCACCCGCCAGAGCCCCGACGGCAACACCTCGGCGCGGGCGGGCTCCACGGTCACCCTGTTCGTCTCCAAGGGCGGCGCGCAGAAGACCGGCGTGCCCGGAGTGGTCGGCCAGAAGCTCAAGGACGCCAGGAACGCGCTGACGGGCGCGGGCCTGAAGGTCGGCAACATCGCCGGCCCGCAGGACGACAACGCCCTGGTCCTGATCTCCGACCCCGGTGCCGGCACCCAGGTGCCCAAGGACACCCCGGTCAATCTGACGACCACGGCCGGCGCGCCGAACCCGGGCGGCAACCCCGGCGGTCAGCAGGGCGGCCAGCCCACCGGCAGCGACCAGGACACCGGCTTCTTCGGCGGCATCATCGGCGGCCGTCGCCACTGACGCCCTGGCGACGCCCGTAAGGCGCCCGCAAGGCGCCCGTAGGACAGCGTGAAGCCCCGGCATCCTTCATGGATGCCGGGGCTTTCCGCTGTCGTCTGTCGGCCCGTCAGGCGTCCTTCAGCGCAGTTCCTTGGGCGGGGTGCGCTTGGCGTCGACCTTCTCCGTGCGCTCCAGCTCGGCCCAGACGATGTAGCGGTAGTCGGAGGTGTAGACCGGAGTGCAGGTCGTCAGGGTGAGATAGCGGCCCGGGCGGGTCCTCCCGGACTCCTTCGGCACGGAGTCCAGGACGTCGACGTTGAAGCGGGAGGTCTCCTTGAGGTCGGCGTAGACCTTGTAGACGTACCAGGTGTCGCGGGTCTCGAAGACGACCGGGTCACCGACCTTGATCTTGTCGATGTTGTGGAACTTGGCGCCGTGCCCGTCGCGGTGGGCGGCGAGGGTGAAGTTGCCCTGCCGGTCCCAGGGCATGCCCGCCTTGACGGGCTCGCGGTAGAAGCCGGCGACGCCCTCGTTGAGGACCTTGCCGCCGGTGCCGGGCTTGACCAGCACCTCGCCGTTCCGCATGGCCGGGACGTGGAGGAAGCCGATGCCGTCCTTGGTGTCCAGCGCGCCCGGGCCGGCGGCCGAGGCCGGGGCCTTGGCCCAGTTGTCGCGCACGTGGCTGCCCTGGCGCTTGGCCTCTCGGTCGGCGAGGACGTTCGTCCACCACAGCGAGTAGGCCACGAAGAGCGCCATGATCACACCCGCTGTGATCAGCAGCTCGCCTATGACGCCGACCACGGCGGCGATCCGCCTCCGCGTCAGGTCCTGTCGCTGTGGCTCGTCGCCGCCGGTCCGTGCCACCGCGCCCGTACCCCGTTCTCCGCTGTGCCGTCACTCCACGAGCGCGTCCGGTTTTCCCTTGCTCCGGGGCCGCTCGTCGACCATCTTGCCCCACACCACCATGCGGTACGTACTGGTGAACTCCGGGGTGCAGGTGGTCAGCGTGATGTAGCGGCCGGGCCGGGTGAAACCGGAGCCGGCCGGAACGGGGTCGATGACCTTGGTGTTCGCCGGGGACGTCTGATCCAGACGGCTTGTCATCTCATAGGTGTAGAAGGTGCTCTGCGTCTCCACCACGATCTTGTCGCCGGTTTGCAGCCTGTTGACGTAGCGGAACGGTTCGCCATGGGTGTTGCGGTGGCCCGCCAGCGCGAAGTTGCCGGCCTTGTCCCAGGGCATCGCGGTCTTGAGGGATCCGGTGGCGTAGTGGCCGACCATGCCCCGGTCCAGTACCTGGTGCTTGCCGACGCCCTCGGCGATGGGGGCCTTCACATCCAGCTTGGGGATGTAGATGATCGCGAAGCCCTGGCCCGGGGAGAACTCCCCCGCGTCCCGGGCCGCGCCCTTGTCCCAGCTGTTCCGCAGGTCCTTGGCGGCGCCGCCCGCCTGGCGGTGGGCGATGACGTTCGTCCACCACAGCTGGTAGGCGACGAACAGCAGCATGACCACGCCCAGGGTGATGAACAGCTCGCCCACGACCCGGCTGGCTATCACCCCGGGGCTGTCCCTGCGGGCGCGTGCGGCCCGTTGGGCGGCGCGGCGGCGCTCCGCGCGCCCGCCGGTCACCACCGGCCGCTCCGGCTCCACCCGGTGCAGCGTCATCGTCGAGTCGTCCTCGGGCGGCAGCGGCTGGGCGGCGGCCCCGGGGGCGTACGCACCGGAGCCGTACGCCCCGGTGCCGGACGGCTCGGAGCCGTACGCCGCGCCGGATCCGTACGTCGCGCCGGTGCCGTACGTCGTCTGCCGGGGGACCTGCTCGGGGGCCCGCAGGGGGTCCGGTTCCGGGCGGAGCGTGGTCACGCCCCGGCCTTGCCCACCACCGGGGCGAGCCCTGCCGACCGTTCCACCGCCCCCATGTCACCGCAGGCGACCAGCCAGTTGGCGAGCATGAGGTGGCCCCACTCGGTGAGCACCGACTCCGGGTGGAACTGCACCCCCTCGACCGGCAGATCGCGGTGGCGCAGGCCCATGATCACCCCGGTGTCGGTCCAGGCGGTGATCTCCAGCTCGTCCGGCCATTTGTCGCGCTCGGCGGCCAGCGAGTGGTAGCGGGTGGCCGTGAAGGGCGACGGGAGGCCGTGGAAGACGCCCTTGCCCTCGTGCGTCACGGGGGAGGTCTTGCCGTGCAGCAGTTCGGGCGCCCGGTCGACGACGCCGCCGTAGGCGACGGCCATCGACTGCATGCCCAGGCAGACGCCGAAGACCGGCACTCCGGTGTTGGCGCAGTGGCGCACCATGTCGATGCAGACCCCGGCCTCCTCGGGCGCGCCCGGGCCGGGCGAGAGGAGGACGCCGTCGAAGCCGTCCTGGGCGTGCGCGGGCTCGACCTCGTCGTTGCGGCGTACCTCGCATTCGGCGCCGAGCTGGTAGAGGTACTGAACGAGGTTGAAGACGAAGCTGTCGTAGTTGTCCACGACGAGGATGCGTGCGCTCACCGGGTCACCGCCACCGTTCCGTTGCTCACCGGCATGCCGTTGTCGACCGTGACGTCGTTGAACGGCAGCAGCGGTTCCGCCCAGGGGAAGACGTACTGGAAGAGGACGTAGACGACCGCCAGCACGAGCAGGAGCGAGATCAGCGCCTTCACCCCTGCGTTGCCCGGCAGATGACGCCAGATCCAGACGTACATGCTCTACCCACTCGCCGATGATTGGATGTTTGGGCACCAGACTAAGGGTCGGCACCCCGGCCGCGGGGGTCAGCCGGACAAAGCGGCGGGCCTGCCGGCGGAGACCGGACGGGTCTCGGCCAGACGGCCCCAGACGATGAGCCGGTGGCTGTGCCCCCACTCCGGTTCACAGGTGGTCAGGGTCAGATAGCGGCCCGGCTCCCGGTATCCGGAGCCGGCGGGCACCGGGTCGATCACCGCGACGTCGGTGGGCAGCGTCCGGCGGGGCCGGGCATCGACGCGGTAGGTGAACCAGGTCGTCCCGTCGTTGATCACCACCGCGTCGCCGGGGTGCAGCTCGTCGAGGTCCTTGAACGGGTCGCCGTAGGTGCGGCGGTGGCCGGCGACGGCGAAGTTGCCGGTGCCGCCGGGCGGCGCGGTGCCCGTGTAGTGGCCGAGGCCCCGTTTGAGCAGCTCGGTGCCGGTGCCTTCGAGGACGGGCTTGGCCCAGCCGGCGCCCAGGCGGGGGACGTACATCACGGCGAAGGCCGTTCCGGGGCGCCGGCCGGCGGCCGGGGGCGCGGGGGATGTGTCCGCGCCGTCCCCGGTGGCGG
>NZ_JAILXP010000420.1 GCF_020740895.1 Streptomyces sp. UNOB3_S3
GTCCCTACACCCGCGCCTTCCTCACCGCCCTGTCCGTCGGGCACCCCACCGCCGGGCCCGTGCTCGACCCGGCCCTGCCCCACCAGCTGGCGCTCACCCAGGCCACCCTGCCCGAGGGCTTCCTGACCCTCCAGTACGGCGACGCCGGTCCCGTCCTGGCCAACCGGGCCGCCCCACCGCGTGCCACAACACCTCCGGCCGTGCCCGCTTTCGCACCCGCACTCCCTGCCGCCGTGCCCGCGCCGGCGCGTCAGGAGCCGGCGCCGCGGGAGGAGGACCCGCTGCCGGGCGTCCTCGCCGCCGCCCACGCCGGGCGGCACAACGAGGCGGCGGCCATGGCCGCCGCCTGGGAGCAGCAGGCGCTGCGCCGCCACGGCCCCCACAGCCCCGAGGCCTGCCTCTGGATCGAGGTACGGGCCGACCTCGCCCGCCTCGCCGGGGACCATCCGCGCGCCGCCGAGCTGTGGCTGTCGGCCGCCTCCCACCGGCTGGACCGGGGCGGCCCGGCCGACGCGGAGGCCCTCGCCGCGCTGAAACGGGCCCACTACTGCTGGCAGCACAGCGGCGACCGGGCGGCGTCGCTGGCGCCCGCCCTGCTCGCGCTGTGGGAACGGGTGCCGGACAGCGAGGAGGCCGCCGCCGACGTACGGGCGCGCCTGACGGGGGAGATGCCGCCGGTGGGCTCGCGCTAGGGGCGCGCCCCGCTCCTCACCCGCCGCGCGCGGTCGTCCACCAGCGGGCCTTGTACATGCCGCCACGCAGCAGGGTCCGGGTGCCGTCCGGGCGGTAGAGGACCAGCGTGGTGGTGCACCACGAGCAGGAGTGGCCCGGCTCGGGGCGGGAGAGCAGGATCCGGCCCGTGGCGGGGTCGTCCCCGATGCTCTTGACGTCCGGGCCGCTGATCCTCGACTGGAGCGGATAACCGACGAACGCCTGCCCGTCCGTGGCGTACTGGTACACCGCCGACGCCGTGGTCACCCACAGGCGCCCCGGCCTGCCCAGTACGGGCGCCAGGTCGTGCCCGCCCCGGGTGGGCAGGGCCACGCGCCGGACGACGGTCAGTCCGGGGTCTGCGGCGGACCCGTCCACCCGCAGGGCGACGAGCTGCCGGCTGCCCAGCGCCCACAGCAGCCGGGTGCGCGGGTCCCAGTGCACTCCGTGCGCTCCCGGGAGCGGCACCTGCGCGTGGTCCGTGGCGCGCGGTCCGGCGGAGGCCGCGTACACCCGGACGTAGCCACCGGTGCTCGCCGCCACGGCCACGTTCCCGTCGGGCAGCAGGTCGATGCTGTGGGCGTTGCCGGTGCCGGTGTCGGCCGCCCAGTACACCGCCCGGTCCGGGTAGCCCACCACGGCGGCCAGTCCGCCGGAGGCCGTGGCCAGCAGATAGCGTCTGCCGTTCAGCGACCGGAACTTGACCTCGCTCGGGTTGGTCCACGTCGTGCCGGGGTCCAGGTCGGACAGTTCGGACCGCCCGTCCGCGCTCCATGACCAGAGCACCCCGGGGTCGTCCTCGTCCTGGGCGTCCCACCGCGTCCGCGCGGAGTCCAGGACGTACACGGACCGCGTCGCCTGGTCGGCCGTCACGATCGGCGCGGCCGCCGCGCGTGCCCCCGGCCGTCCCGCCCGGGCGCCCGCCACGCCCGGTGCCGCGAACGTCAGCGCCGCCGCCAGCAGGACGGCCACCGGTCCGCTCACCCCTGTGTTCACGACGCACAGCGTCGGGCCGGACCCCCGGACGGACGCGGCACCACGCCCGCGCGTCACGCGAACGGCCCTGCCGGGGCGTGGGCCGGACGGGTGATTTCCCCGGCGTGGCGCGCCGCGCGCGGCCGTTCTGGGGGAGCGTGTCTGTCGGACAGACGGCTCGCGGCGAGGGTGGGAGTACCCAGCGATGACGACGACCGAATCAGCACGGGAGCGGTTCCCCGTACGGTTCTGGGATGTGAAGGACCTCCGGGGACTGGACTTCGACCCCTTCATGGCGGCGCAGCTCAGGGACGAGCCGATCTCCCGCGTCAAGCTGCCCAACGGCGAGGGGCACGCCTGGTTCGTGACCCGCTACGAGGACGTCAAGTTCGTCACCTCGGACCCCCGGTTCAGCCGGCACGCGGTGCTGGGCCGCCCGATCACCCGGCTCGCCCCGCACTTCATCCCGCTGGACGAGGCCGTGGGCTTCGCCGACCCGCCCGAGCACACCCGGCTGCGCAAGGCCGTGGCCCGGTCCTTCACCACCCGTAGCCTCGACCGGCTGCGGCCCGGCGCCCAGCGCGCGGCGGACGAGCTGCTGGATGAGATGGAGCAGGAGGGGCCGCCCGCGGATCTGGTGGAGCATCTCCACGGGCCGCTGCCCCTGGCCGTGATCAGCGATCTGATGGGCGTGCCCCAGGTCGACCGGCGGCAGATGGCGCTGTGGACGAACGTCATCCTCTCCGCGGGGTACGGCCGTGAGGCCAGCGAGCGGGCGAAGAACGGGATGGCGAACTACTTCACCGATCTGCTGGCCCAGCGGCTCGCCGAGCCCCAGGAGGACCTGGCGGGCGAGCTGGCCGACGCCACGGCCCAGGGCGGGCTCAGCACGGAGGAGGCCGTGGCCATCGCCCTGCTGATCCAGGCGAGCGCCGCCCACGCCGTGCGCAACAACAGCGCCAACATGGTCTACGCGCTGCTCACCCACCCGGATCATCTGGCCCGGCTGCGGGCCGAGCCGGAGCTGCTGCCGCAGGCCATCGAGGAGCTGCTGCGCTTCATCCCGCACCGCAGCGCCGTGGGGCTGGCCCGGATCGCGATGGAGGACGTCGAGGTCGCCGGGGTGCGGATCGAGGCCGGTGAGGTGGTGCACTCCTCCTATCTCACGGCCAACCGCGACCCCGGGGTCTTCGACCACCCCGACGAGCTGGACTTCGACCGCGAGCACATCCCGCATCTGTCGTTCGGTCACGGACCGCACTTCTGCCTGGGGTCGATGCTGGCCCGGCTGGAGTCGGAGATCATCCTCTCCACCCTGCTGCGGCGCTTCCCGGAGCTGCGGCTGGCGGAGCCCGTGGAGAAGGTCCGCTGGCAGCGCAGCGCGCTCATCCGGGGCCCGGAGAACCTTCCCGTCACCTGGTGACCGCCGCCCCGGCCCGTCCCGGTTCCACCGGCCGCAGTCGAAAGGCTCCGCCATGACGCTCATCAGCGCCCCCGACGGTCTGGTCGTGCCCCCGGGCGAGGGCCGGACGCTGGTCACCGCGGCCCAGCGGGTCACCTTCAAGGTGACCGGGGAGCACTCCCGGGCCGCCTCCAGCTTCGAGGTGGTCGTCCCCCCGGGCTTCGACGTCGGCGCCCACCGGCACACGCGCAGCGAGGAGCTCTTCTACGTGCTCGAGGGCGAGCTCGACGTCCTCGCCTTCGAGCCGAAGGTGCGCACCCGGGACAACTGGCGGGAGTGGGAGTCCGCCAGTGGCCGGCGCTGTGTCAGGGCCACCGCCGGCACGGTGATCGTCGTGCCCCCGGGCTGTCCGCACGCGTTCGCCAATGTGACGGGCGACCCCGCCCGGATGTTCTTCCAGGCGTCGCCGCCACCCGATCACGAGCGGTATTTCGAGGAGCTCTTCGAGATCCTCGACTCCGGGCCGGCGGTGGACCACGAGGCGATCGCCAAGCTTCGCCTCCGCTATGACATCGAGCAGCTCACGCCGCTGCGGATGACGCCTCCGGCGGCAGGTGGAGGCGCCGCTGCCGCTCGGTGATCGCGACGTCGTTGACGCTCGCGAAGCGGCGGCGCATCAGGCCGTTCGAGGCGAACTCCCAGTTCTCGTTGCCGTGGCTGCGGTACCACTGGCCGTCCGCGTCGTGCCACTCGTACTCGAAGCGCACGGCGATGCGGTCGTCGGTGTGGGCCCACAGCTCCTTGCGGAGCCGGTAGCAGAGCTCGCGCTCCCACTTCTCGCGCAGGAAGGCGACGATCCGCCGGCGGCCGATCAGGAACACGTCGCGGTTGCGCCACTCGGAGTCCTCCGTGTAGGCGAGGGCGACCCGCTCGGGGTCCCGGGAGTTCCAGGCGTCCTCGGCGGCGCGCACCTTTTCCAGGGCGGTCGCGGTGGTGAACGGCGGGACCGGCAATTTGATCTCGGACATGACTCTCCCCTTGTCCTTGGCCATACAGCGCTTGGGCCGCACGGAGCGGAGAACGCTCGTTCTCCAGCGGTGTGCGGTAGCGTAGGAGAACGATGGTTCTCCGCGCAAGCGGCGAAGAGAGGGAGAGCGATGGTGACGGTGGCGCCGGTGGAGGCCGAGGCCCGGGTCCTGGACGCGGCCGAGGAGCTCTTCTACGCCCGGGGGCTCCAGGCGGTGGGGATGGACGCGATCCGGGGTGCGTCGGGGGTGTCCCTCAAGCGCCTCTACCAGCTCTTCCCCTCCAAGGACGTGCTGGTGGAGGCCTATCTGCGGCGCCGGGACGAGCGCTGGCGCGCGGCGCTGGCGCGCCATGCGGAGGCGCTGCCCGCCGGGCGGGAGCGGGTGCTCGCGGTGTTCGGCTGGCTGGAGCGCTGGTTCACGGAGGACGGCTTCCGCGGGTGCGCGTTCGTGAATTCCTTCGGCGAGCTGGGGGGCGTCTCACCGGCCGTGGCGGAGGCGGCCCGGGCGCACAAGGACGCCTTCCGCCGCTACCTGGGCGGCCTCGTCGCGGAGGCGGGCGCGCCGGCGCCGGTGGGCGAGCAGATCGCCCTCCTCGCGGAGGGCGCGATCGTGACGGCGGCCGTGTCGGGCGACGCCGGGGCGGCCCGCACGGCCCGGGAGGCGGCGTCCGTCCTGCTGGCGGGGGCGGCCGGGCGGGGGTGAGCGCCACGCGGCCCCCGCCCGTCCCGCTCGCTACTTCGCGTGCGAGCCGAGGTAGAAGAGCAGCCAGATGAAGCCGGCCAGGACGTGGCCGAAGACGATGTAGATCAGCACGCGCCAGCCCACCGCCTTCTCGGCGTACTTCTCGGAATCGTGGGTCATGGCCGTATCTCTCCGGTCGTCGTGGTTCGTCTTGCCTTCGGGTGCGCGGACGATGTCATCGCTCCGCCGTGCTCTCCGCGCCCCGCAGCTCCGTGAGGAGCTCCTCCTGGCCGCTGAGCACCTGGGCCAGGATGCGCCGGGCGGCGCCGAGGAGCTCCGCCACGTCCCCGCCGGCCAGGGCGTAGACGACGGTGGGCCCCTCACGGGTGGCGGTGACGATGCCCGAGCGGCGCAGCACCGCGAGCTGCTGCGAGAGGCTGGACGGCTCGACCCCGATCTCGGCGAGGAGATCGCGCACCGGCATGGGCCCGTCCTGGAGGAGCTCCAGCACCCTGATGCGCACGGGGTGGCCGAGCATCCGGAAGAACTCCGCCTTGGCCTGGTACAGCGGCACCTTCACGCCGATCAACTCCCACCCCGCCCGTCGTCCTCGTCCGTGGTGATGCCGTGCGCGCGGGCCAGCCGCAGCGCGTCGTCCAGCTCGTCCTCCGCGACCGCGGCCGCGTAGACGTCCCCGGCCGCCCGCGCGGCCGCGAGGTCGGCGCGCGCGGCGCGCACCCGCTCCCGCATCGCTTCGGCGAACGCACTCACGGCGGCTCCCCTCGCTGAATCGTCCGGCTCTTCACAGACCTGGTGAATTGAAGAATTACGCAATTCTAGGCCGAGCGGGCGAACGGACCGTAGCTCTCGGCTGTGCAGGTGATGTGATGTCGGTTTCGGGGCGTTCATCACATGATCGTAGGTCCGTTTTGTTAGGTTTCCTCCCACTGTCCCGTCCTCGTGCGACTGGGGGTCTGTGGTGGCGATTTCGGCGAGCGAGGCCCGGCCGGCGGCGGCCCGTGGCCGCCCTGACACGGACG
>NZ_JAILXP010000421.1 GCF_020740895.1 Streptomyces sp. UNOB3_S3
GTCCCCGCCGCCGCTGTCCGTGCGCGACGCCCGGCGCAAGGCCGCGCCCCTGCGGGAACGCCTGGCCCCGCTCGCCCCACCGGCCCCGCAGACGCCGACGGCCACCGAGGCAACGGACGCCGCCTCCGTCACCGGCCTCTCCGTGCACCACGACCGCGTCGTCGCCCTGCGCGACGTGGAACTGTCCGTCCGCGCCGGGGAGACCGTCGCCCTGATGGGCCGCAACGGCGCGGGCAAGTCCACCCTCCTCCGCACCCTCGTCGGCATCCACGCCCCCGACCGGGGCACCGTGCGCGTGGGCGGCGTGGAGCCGCGCCGCACGAGCCCGCGCGAACTGCTGCGGCACGTGGGGCTCGTCCCGCAGGAGCCGCGCGACCTGCTGTACGCGGACACGGTCGCCGCGGAGTGCGCGGCCGCCGACCACGACGCGCGGGCCGAGCCCGGCACCTGCCGGGCGCTGGTGTCCGAGCTGCTCCCGGACGTGGCGGACGGCACCCACCCCCGCGATCTGTCCGAGGGCCAGCGGCTGGCGCTCGCGCTCGCCGTGGTGCTCACGGCGCGACCGCCGCTGCTGCTCCTGGACGAGCCGACGCGCGGCCTGGACTACGCGGCCAAGGCCCGGCTGGTGGAGATCCTGCGCGGGCTGGCCGGCCAGGGCCACGCCATCGTGCTGGCCACGCACGACGTGGAGCTCGCGGCGGAACTGGCGCACCGGGTGGTGATCCTCGCGGAGGGCGAGATCGTCGCGGACGGCCCGACGGCGGAGGTCGTGGTCTCCTCCCCGGCCTTCGCCCCGCAGGTCGCGAAGATCCTCGCGCCCCAGCCGTGGCTGACGGTGCCCCAGGTCCGCGACGCCCTGGGGGCGGCGTGACCAGCGCCCGTACCCCCGCTGCCCCCGTCGCCGCCGACCGCCAGGCCCAAGCCATCCGCCTCGGGTGGCGGTCCGTCACCGCGCTCGTGCTCATCTCCCTCATCGGGGTCGCCGCCTTCGGCTGGCCGCTGCTCGCCGGCTCCGCCTCCGGTCTCGCCCACTCGCAGGACGCCCCCTGGCTGTTCGCCGCCCTGCTGCCGCTGCTGCTCGCGGTGGTCATGGCGACGATCGCCGACACCGGGCTGGACGCCAAGGCCGTCGCGATGCTCGGCGTCCTCGCGGCGGCCGGGGCCGCGCTGCGGCCGCTGGGCGCGGGGACGGCCGGCATCGAGCCGATGTTCTTCCTGATGGTGCTGTCCGGGCGGGTGCTCGGCCCGGGCTTCGGCTTCGTCCTGGGTTCCCTGTCGATGTTCGCCTCCGCCCTGCTCACGGGCGGGGTCGGGCCGTGGATGCCGTTCCAGATGCTGGCCATGGGGTGGGTGACCATGGGCGCGGGGCTGCTGCCGGGGCCGGACCGGCTGCGGGGGCGGCGCGAGCTGGTGATGCTGGCGGGGTACGGGGCGGTGGCGTCCGTCGCCTACGGGACGGTGATGAACCTCCAGGGCTGGCCGTACATCGGCTCCCTCGTCTCAGGTGTCTCCTTCGTCCCGGGCGATCCACTGCCGGAGAACCTCTCCCGTTTCCTCGCCTACTGTCTGGCGACGTCCCTGGGCTGGGACCTGCCCAGGGCCCTGGTGACCGTGGTCGCCTCGCTCACGCTCGGCCCGACCGTGCTCAAGGCCCTGCGCCGGGCCACCCGCCGCGCGGCCTTCGACGCGCCGGCGACGTTCAAGGACGCGTGACGTTCACGCACGCGTCACAGCCGCTGGATGATCGTCCCCGTCGCCAGCGCCCCGCCCGCGCACATCGTGATCAGCGCGAACTCGCCGTCCCGCCGCTCCAGCTCGTGCAGCGCCGTCGTGATCAGCCGGGCGCCCGTCGCCCCGACCGGGTGCCCGAGCGCTATCGCGCCGCCGTTGACGTTGACCTTCTCCAGGTCCTGCTCGAAGACCTCCGCCCATGAGAGCACCACCGAGGCGAAGGCCTCGTTGATCTCCACCAGATCGATGTCCCGCAAGGACATCCCCGCCCGGCCCAGCACGGCCCGGGTCGCGTCGACGGGCCCGTCCAGGTGGAAGTGGGGGTCGGCGCCGACGAGCGCCTGGGCGACGATCCGGGCCCGGGGGCGCAGCCGCAGTGCCCGGGCCATCCGCTTGGAGGCCCAGAGCAGCGCCGCCGCGCCGTCGGATATCTGCGAGGAGTTGCCCGCGGTGTGGACGGCCGTGGGCATCACGGGCTTGAGCCCGGCCAGCGCCTCCATGCTGGTGTCGCGCGGGCCCTCGTCGCGGTCGACCAGGCGCCACATGCCCTGCCCGGCGTACTGCTCCTCCTCCGTGGTGGGCACCTGCACGGCGAAGGTCTCGCGCTTGAAGCGCTCCTCCGCCCAGGCGCGGGCGGCCCGTTCCTGGGTGAGCAGGCCGAGGGCGTCGACGCGGTCGCGGGTGAGGCCGCGCCTGCGGGCGATGCGCTCGGCGGCCTCGAACTGGTTGGGGAGGTCGACGTTCCACTCGTCGGGGAAGGGCCGGCCCGGCCCGTGCTTGGAGCCGCTGCCGAGCGGCACCCGGGACATGGCCTCGACGCCGCAGCCGATCCCGATGTCGATGACCCCGCTCGCGATCATGTTGGCGACGAGGTGGTTGGCCTGCTGGGACGAGCCGCACTGGGCGTCCACGGTGGTGGCGGCGGTCTCGTAGGGCAGGCCCATGGCGAGCCAGGCGGTGCGGGCCGGGTTCATCGACTGCTCCCCGGCGTGGGTGACGGTGCCGCCGACGATCTGCTCGACGCAGTCGGGCTGGATGCCCGTGCGGGCGAGGACCTCCCGATAGGTCTCGCCCAGGAGATAGGCGGGGTGGAGATTGGCGAGCGCGCCCCCGCGCTTGCCGATGGGCGTCCGTACGGCTTCGACGATCACGGGTTCCGCGGCCATGTCCGGCTGTCCTCTCCTCGCGCGTCCGCTGGGCGTCCCGGCGCCCCCGGCAAAACGAGTACGCGTTCCAGTTCCGCTTCCGTCGGCAGTCTTTCCAGCGCCACCCCCGCCGCACAAGGGTCGCGCACGCCCCGCGCGTGCGACAGATGGCGTCGCGCGCCTTGCCGGTGCACGACCCCGTCACTACCGTCGAACGACAGGTTTCTGATGGTCCATCAGCTCATCGGCTCAGCAGCTCGCCGCCGGCCCGGCCCCGATCACCGGCCCGGCGGCTCCCCGAACTGGAGTGGTGGCCATGTCGTCCTGTCCCGCGCTGCCCGAGGGCTTCGACTTCACCGATCCGGACGTCAACGCCCGTAGGGTGCCGCTGCCGGAGTTCGCCCTGCTGCGGCGGTCGGCGCCGGTGTCCTGGATCCCCCAGCCGCACGGCCTCGCGGGCTTCGACGACGACGGCTACTGGGCCGTCACCCGGCACGCGGACGTCAAGGAGGCGTCCACCCGGCCGGAGGACTTCTCCTCCGCCCGCAACACCTCGGTCATCCGCTTCCACCCCGGTATGCGGCGCGAGCGGATCGACGCCCAGCGGCTGATGATGCTCAACATGGACCCGCCCGAGCACACCCGCGTCCGCCGGATCGTCCAGCGCGGCTTCACCCCCCGGGCGGTCCGGGCCCTGGAGTCGGCCCTGCGGGAGCGGGCCGGACGGATCGTCGTGGCCGCCCGGGAGCACGGCAGCGGCGACTTCGTCACCGACATCGCCTGCGAACTCCCCCTCCAGGCCATCGCCGAGCTCATCGGCGTCCCCCAGCACGACCGGGCGAAGATCTTCGACTGGTCCAACCGGATGATCGCCTACGACGACCCCGAGCTCGCCATCACCGAGGAGACCGGCAGCCGCTCCGCGATGGAGCTGATCGCCTACGCGATGGACCTCGCCGCCGCCCGTACGGCCCGGCCCGAGCGGGACATCGTCAGCCGGCTGGTGGCCGCGGAGGACGAGGGCAGCCTGGGCTCCGACGAGTTCGGCTTCTTCGTGCTGATGCTGGCGGTCGCCGGCAACGAGACCACGCGCAACGCCATCAGCCACGGCATGCACGCCTTCCTCACCCACCCCGGGCAGTGGGAGCTCTACCGGCGGGAGCGGCCCGCCACGACCGCCGAGGAGATCGTCCGCTGGGCGACCCCGGTGATCTCCTTCCAGCGCACGGCGACGCACGACACCGAGCTGGGCGGCACGGCGATCCACGAGGGGCAGCGCGTGGGCCTGTTCTACGCCTCCGCCAATCACGACCCCGAGGTCTTCGACGCCCCCGAGGCCTTCGACATCACCCGTGACCCCAACCCCCACCTGGGCTTCGGCGGCGGTGGCCCGCACTTCTGCCTGGGCCGCTCCCTGGCGGCGCTGGAGATCGACCTGATCTTCGCCGCCGTCGCCGACACCCTGCCCGGCATCCGGCTCGCCGGGGCGCCGCGCCGGCTGCGCTCGGCGTGGCTGAACGGCATCAAGGAGCTCCGCGTCAGCTACGAGTGAGCAACGGGCGAGAGATCAACTCCCTTGTGGGTCAAGGGAATCGGTCCATACCTGACCCCTTGTCAGCTACAGCGACCGGACTTACTCTCGGGTACACCTTCAGGGACGGCGCATGAGCGCTTCGGTCGCGCACCGCTGTGCGCCCTCCCCCAACGCACCGCACCGCACTCGCCAAGGGCTTCCAGGGGGCAGCCGTATGAAGGACGATCAGGGAAGACAGGTGACGGGACGCGTCAGGTGGCGGAGGTTCGCCGTCCTGGCCGTGCCCGGCCTCGCCGCCACGGCCGCGCTGGCCGTCGCGCTCGCCGACGGGGCGCTGGCCGCCTCGTTCGCCGTCTCCGGCCAGGAGTTCAAGGTCGGGGCGAGCAGCCTGACGGGCACGGGCTTCGCCCAGTACGGCGGTATCGACAAGAACGTCCGCGGCAAGCTGCTGCCGGTGGCCGTCACCGCCGTCAAGGAGGCCAAGCTCAAGGACCTGTGCCAGTCGGTGGTCACCACCCTGCCGGTGATCGGCGACATCTCCCTCAAGCTCCACGCCGGCCAGGGCGCGAAGACCGTCGAGGCCAGCGACCTCTTCATCGACGCCACCCAGATGTCCGGCGACGCCGAGTTCGAGAACATCGAGATCGGCCGTGACGCGTCGACCCTCAACAAGGGCCCCGCCTCGGCGCAGGGCCTGCAGGACGCCTTCGGCCAGCAGGCCAAGTCCGTCAAGATGACCGATCTGAAGCAGGTGGCCTGGGCCACCAACGCCGGGAGGTTCAAGCTCGCCGGCCTCGACCTGAAGATCAAGCTCGGCAAGGATGAGTGCTTCTGACGTGCCGGGGCGCCGGGACGGCACCGGGTCGCCGGACACCGGGTCACCCGGCACCGGGTCACCGGACAACGGATCGCCCGCACGCCTGTGGGCCGCCTGGCGGCGATGGCGCAAGGGGCGCCCCTTCTGGGGCGGCCTGGCGGCCGTCGTCGCGGGCGCGGAGATCTGCGCCATCCCGCTCGCCCCGCTGAGGATCATGCTGGAGCAGGGCATCGCGGGCATCCCGTCGGTCCTGATGGGCATCGTCATGATCATCATGGGTCTGACCGCGTGGTTCGCCCCGCAGTACCGGAGCCTCGCCGGGATCCTCACCGTCCTGATCGCGACGGCCGCGCTGGTGATGTCCAACCTCGGCGGATTCCTCTTCGGCACCCTCACCGGCATCGTGGGCGGCGCGATGATCTTCGCCTGGCAGCCGGAGCCCCCCGCCTAGCCGCGTTGTGCCCACCGGCCCGCACCACAAGGGGTCCGGGGCGAAGCCCCGGCTACGGGGCCCCGCGCGCCCCGCACAGCCCACCCACCAC
>NZ_JAILXP010000422.1 GCF_020740895.1 Streptomyces sp. UNOB3_S3
GCCGTGATGACGACCGTGGTGGCTTCCGCCGTGACGAGCGTCGTGACGAGCGTCCGTCCTTCCGTCGCGACGACCGCCGCGATGACCGTGGCCCCCGTCGTGATGACGACCGCGGCGGCTTCCGCCGTGACGAGCGTCCGTCCTTCCGCCGCGACGACCGCCGTGACGACCGTGGCCCTCGTCGTGATGACGACCGTGGTGGCTTCCGTCGCGACGACCGTCGCGACGACCGCGGCCCCCGTCGTTCCTTCCGCGACGACCGCCAGGGCGGCGGCTACCGTGGCCGCGACGAGCGTTCCGGTGGCTACGGCCGCCGTGACGACCGGGACCGCGACCGCGGTGACCGCGAGCCGGTGAAGCGGCTGCCGATCCCGGAGGACGTGACCGGCGACGAGATCGACGCCGACGTGCGGCAGGAGCTGATGAGCCTGCCCAAGACGCTCGCCCTCGACGTCGCCCGGAACCTCGTCATGGTCGCGAACCTGCTGGACGAGGAGCCGGAGCAGGCGTACGAGTACTCGCGCGTCGCCCTGCGGCTCGCCTCCCGTGTCGCCGCCGTGCGCGAGGCCGCCGGCTTCGCGTCGTACGCGACCGGCAAGTACTCCGAGGCCCTCGCCGAGTTCCGCGCCGCGCGCCGGATGACCGGTTCGGTCGAGCTGTGGCCGATCATGGCCGACTGCGAGCGCGGCATGGGCCGCCCGGAGCGTGCCCTGGCCATGGCCGGTGAGCCCGAGGTGCAGAGGCTGGACAAGGCGGGCCAGGTCGAGATGCGTCTGGTCGCCGCCGGCGCCCGCAAGGACATGGGCCAGGCCGAGGCCGCCGTGGTCACGCTCCAGAGCCCCGAGCTGGCGTCGAACTCCGTCCAGCCCTGGACCGCGCGCCTGCGCTACGCGTACGCCGACGCGCTGCTCGAGGTCGGCCGTGAGAACGAGGCCCGTGAGTGGTTCGCCAAGGCTCTCGAGGCGGACCAGGGCGGCATGACCAACGCCTCCGACCGGCTCGCCGAGCTGGACGGCCTGGAGTTCACGGACGCGCTCGAGGAGGACTCGGCCGACGAGTCCGCCGAGAAGGGCACCGAGGACAAGGCCGAGTCCGAGACGGCCGAGGACGCCGAGCCGCAGCCCGAGGCCGCGGCCACGGCCGAGGATGAGGTCAAGGCCGAGGCCGAGGCCGAGGAGAAGGCGGCCGAGCCCGCCGAGGCCAAGGACGAGGAGTCCGGCAGCAAGGGCTGATCACTGACGTGATCGACAAGGAGGGCGGCACCCCGGTTCCGGGGTGCCGCCCTCCACGCGTATCCGGCGCGTATCCGGCGTCCGCCGTGTGGTCCGCTCAGCTCAGGGCTCAGCTCAGGGCCAGGCTCCGCAGCACCAGACCCGTCGCCGGCTTGGGGCCGAACGACGTCGACTTGCGCGGCATCGTCACGCCCTGTTCGGCGAGCTCGCGCACGACGTCCTCGTGGACGGGGTGCATCAGCACGGCCGTCCCCTCGTGGCGCACGGCCTGCCGGACGGCTGCCGTCGTGTCGTGGATGTAGCCGATGTGCTCCGGGTCGTCCGGCACGTTCCAGATGTGCTCCAGCAGCAGCGAGTGGAGCACCGTCGCGTCCAGCTCGCGCCAGGCCCGGGGCCGGTCGGCGGGGACGGTCCGGGCCAGCAGGGCCGGGTCCGGGCGGTCCAGGAGGTGGAAGCGGCCGTCGCCGGCCAGGAGGAAGGCGTTGCCCGGCCCGGCGGCGGCCTCCGCGAGGGCGTCCAGGCCCTCCTCCAGCGGGCCGTCGATCGTACGGACCCGGAAGGAGTCGCCCAGCGCCTCCAGGGCGGTGCGGACGGGGAGCTTGTGCAGCAGCCGGTGGATGGCCCGTACGCGCAGGGGGTAGCGGGCGGTGTCCACGAGGAGGACGAGGCCGAAGTCCCAGGGGCCGGGAGCGGGTTGCTCGGAGCGCAGCCGCAGGTAGGTGGCCCAGCGGTGGTGGCCGTCGGCGATGAGGGCGTGCCGGCGGGAGAGGTCCTCGTCGATCAGGGCGAGGTCCTGGGCGTCGGTGATCGACCACAGGCGGTGGGCGAAGCCGTCGTCCGTCGTGGTGGAGAACAGGGGGTCCGTGAGGATCACCCGCTCGATGACGGCCGCCGCGCCCTCGTCGCCGTCGCCGTCGCCGCGGTAGGAGAAGAGCAGGGGCTCCAGGTTGGCGGCGGTGTCGCGCATCAGCGCGGCGCGGTCCTCGACGATGTGCGGCATGACGTCCTCGTGGGGGAGGACGACGCCTTCCTCGCGCGGGGTGAGCCGCAGGGCGCCGATGAGGCCGCGCTGGAGTATGCCCTCGCCGCGCTGCTCGTAGACGTAGAGCGCGGGCTCGGGGTCGGGGGCGAGCACCCGTTCGTCCTGCCAGCGGCGCAGGGTCTCCGCGGCCTGGCGGTGCCGGTCGGCGGCGGTGGCGGCCTGGGGGAGGATGAGCCGGACGATGTTGTACGGGTCGGCGGTCTCCAGGTGGCGCAGGCCGTCGGGGCGGACCACGACGTCGTACGGCGGGGAGGTGACCGCCGCGAGACTGCCCACCCTTTCGGGAACGTAGCGCAGTCCTCGGAAGGGAGCGAGCCGTAGCCCGCGTCCTGCGGATTCGCCGGTGCCGTGGCCTGGAGTGCTCATTGTGAAATGTTATGTCCCAGGGCCGGATCGGCAATGATCCGGGAAGAGACATGCAGCACAGAGGAGCGATCACAGAATGAACGACAGCGTCCGGACCCGGCCCGACGGCAGCGAGCGGCCGCTGAGCACGGCCTATGACACGGCCCTGCTGGACCTCGACGGCGTGGTCTACGCCGGGGGCGAGGCGATCGCGCACGCGGTGGAGTCGCTCGGCACGGCGCGGGACGGCGGGATGCACCTCGCGTACGTGACGAACAACGCGGCGCGGACGCCGGAGACCGTGGCCGGGCATCTGACGGAGCTGGGCATTCCGGCGGAGCCGGGTGATGTGATCACCTCGGCGCAGGCGGTGGCGCGGCTGATGTCCGATCAGCTGCCGTCCGGGGCACGGGTGTTGGTGATCGGCTCGGCGGGGCTGTGGGTCGCGCTGCGGGAGCGCGGGCTGGTGCCGGTGGAGTCGCTGGACGACGATCCGGCGGCCGTTGTGCAGGGGTACGGCGGGCCGGACATGCCGTGGTCGCGGCTGATGGAGGCGTCGTACGCGGTGGCGCGGGGGCTGCCGTGGTTCGCCTCGAACACGGATCTGACCATTCCGAGCGCGCGCGGTATCGCGCCGGGGAACGGCTCCGCGGTGGAGGTCGTGAAGATAGCCACGGGGGCGGAGCCGCAGGTGGCGGGGAAGCCGCAGCCGCCGATGCACCGCGAGACGATCCTGCGGACCGGGGCGGAGCGGCCGCTGGTGGTCGGCGACCGGCTCGACACGGACATCGAGGGCGCCTTCGCCGGGGGTGTGGACTCGCTGCTCGTGCTGACCGGGGTCACGACGCCGGCGCGGCTTCTCGCGGCGCGGCCGGAGCACCGGCCGACGTTCGTGGCGGAGGATCTTCGGGGGTTGCTGCAGCCGCAGCCTTCGGTTTCTGGCTCCGCGGATGAGGGGTTCCGCTGTGGTGGGTGGACCGCCTCGGTGGAGGACGGCGAGCTCGTGCTCGACGGTGAGGGCGGCGGCGACGGCGGCGAGCGGATCGACGCGCTGCTGGCGCTGTGCGCTGCCGCGTGGACGGCGGCGGGGGAGGGGGCCTGCGCCCTCGACGCGGGGAAGGCGCTGGCGCGGCTGGGCTGGTAGCGCGGCCGGGCGGGCCCGGCGGGTTCGGCACCGCCGGGCCCCCCGGGCTCAGCCCGTGAGCTCCGCCAGGAGGTCTTCCTCCGTGGCGCCGCGGCGCCAGTAGCCGGTGAACGTGATGGCGCGGCGGTCGAAGCCGCGGTCGCCCACGAGGTGGCGGCGCAGGGTGCGGACGGTGCCGGATTCGCCGGCGATCCAGGCGTAGGGGGTGCCGGGCGGCAGGTCCGCGGCGCGGACGGCGTCCACGGTGGGCGCCTCGCGGCGGGTGCCGCGGATCAGCCAGGTGATGTCCGCGTCGGCCTCGGTCTTGAGGTCCTGGACGTCGTCCGGGTGGTCGACCTCGATCCAGACGCGGGCCGGGGTGCCCGCCGGGAGCCAGGCGAGGATGCCCGCGGCCGCGGGCAGCGCGGATTCGTCGGCGGTGACCAGGACCCAGTCCGTGCCGGCCGGCGGCTGGAAGTCGACGCCGCCGTTCTCCTCGGCCACCGGGCCGAGGACGGTCACGCGGTCGCCGGGGCGGGCGGTGCGGGACCACTGCGAGGCGGGCCCGCCGTGCCCGTCGTCCTCCCCGTGCTGGACGAAGTCGACGTCGAGCTCGTCCGGGTCGTGGCGCAGTTCGCGCACGGTGTACGAGCGCATGACGGCCCGGACGGCCGGGTCCTGGCGGCGCCACTCCGCGTACCAGCCGGTGCCCAGGTCGTCCGGCAGGACGGGGGCGTCCTGGCCGGGCTGTGGCAGGAAGAGCTTGAAGCGCTGGTCGCGGCCGCCGGTGACCATGTCGCCGAGGCGGTCCCCGCCCAGGGTGACGCGGACGAGGGAGGGGCTGACCCGCTCGGTCCGTATGACGTGGAGGTCGAACCAGCGGTAGGGCGGGGGAGGGGCGGCGTCGCTCATCGCGGGGGATCGTCCCTTTCTGCGGGTCGTGTGGGTCGGCGGGGCGTGTGGGTCAGTGAGGTCGTGTGGGTCAGGAGGTCTTCTTGGCCTTCTCGACGGCCGCGGCGAGGCCTTCGAGGAGCGGCGCGCAGCCGGCGTAGGAGAAGCGGGGTTCGCTGAGCCAGGGGGTGACCTGGCCGGCCTTGACGGCGGGGAGCCGTTCCCAGGTGGGCTTGGCGGCCAGGTCCTTGGGCTGGAGGGCGGAGGTGCGGCTGTCCAGCAGGATCACGTCGGCCTTGTACTTGTCGGCGTTCTCCCAGCTGAGGCTCTCGAAGTAGCCGCCCTGGTCGGTCTTCTCGGGGACGACGAAGTCGACGCCGAGCTCGCGGAAGTACATGAGGTCGGCGTTGACAGCCGGGTTGGAGACGTAGAACAGGTCGGCGCTGCCGGAGGCGGCCATGACCTTGACCGGGTTGCCCTTGGCGGCCTTGCGCAGGGTCTCGGCGGCCTTCTCGAAGCGGGCCTTGGCGTCCGTGACCCGCCGCGCCTTGAGGTCGGCGCCGAGGGACTCCGCCAGGGCCGCGTAGCGCTTGACGGTCTCCAGCATGGGGACGCGGGAGGCGGTGAGGGCCACGCCGGGGGCGAGGGCCAGGATCTTCTTCTTGCTGTCGTCGGGCACGTACCAGAGGGCGTCCGGCTCGTACATGTTGGTGACGAGCAGGTCGGGGTTGAGCCCCGCGTACTTCTCGACGTTGAACTCGCCCCACGCGTTGCCGAGGATCGTGAGCTTGTCGACGTCGAGGTCGCCGGCCTGCGGGTCGGGCTTGCCGTCCTTGAGCTTGGTGGGGCCGAAGACGCCGACGCATTCGACGCCGAAGTCGTGGAGGGCGGCCGCGGTGCCGGTGAAGGCGACGATCCGCTTCGGCGTCCGGTCCTTCCTGACGGTCTGTCCGCGGTCGTCCTTGAAGGTCCAGGGGCCCTTCTTGCCGCCGCCCTGTCCGGCGCCCTCGGCGGAGTCCGACGATCCGCCACCCCCGCAGGCGGTGACGAGGGCACCGAGGCCGAGGGCGCCACCGGCGGTCAGCAGGCCTCGGCGGGAGAGACGGGAGCGGGAGAGACGGGAGAGGTGGGGGA
>NZ_JAILXP010000423.1 GCF_020740895.1 Streptomyces sp. UNOB3_S3
CCGATCCGCTCCCACAACTCATCCGACACGATCCACGGCGATGCCCCCACGAGCCGGACAACGCTCAACCCGCCCGTCAGACACGGCAACCAGCGTCAACAGATCTCATTCTGTTAGCTGTTGTAAGAGGTCATAATTTCGCCGTGCTCGAGGTACTGCGGATGAGCCTCAGCCCGGGCCGTGATTGCGCGCCGGACTCGGCGCGCCAGCCTTGGGATCAGGAGCTCGTCGACCGCGTCCACCGGGTGGAATTCTGCGGCGAGAAGCTCGTCAGGCGCGAGCTCGATCGCGCTCACCTGGTCCGACAGGAGCTCGCCACCGTCGAAGACGTACAGGACCTTGTCCCCCTCAGCCTCGTTCGGCGCCCAGTCCACGATCAGGAGGGGGCCGATCGTTGGCGTGATGCCCAGCTCTTCCTGGACCTCGCGCTTGCAGGCGGCGAGGGGCGACTCGCCCACTTCGATGTAGCCGCCGGGAATCTCCCACTTGGGCTTGTACGAGGGGCGGACCAGGAGCACGTCCCCTTGGTCGTTGAAGAAGAGCGCGCCTGCCGCCATCCGGGGGCGGGCCATGCGGAGCTCGTGCTCATTCTGGGTCTCGGTCATGGGGCGAGCGTACGGAAGGTCTCGCGTGCCGTGCCTGGCTCGTTGCCTGTCGTTGTGCTGGGCAGCGTGTGACACTCGACGCGACGTAGCCAGGGGAGGGCGACGATGCGCGGCATGACCGATCACTTCACGTTTGGCCAGCGCGTGGGGTACTACCGAAAGCGGCGGGAGCTGTCCCAACGGGAGCTCGGCGAGCTGCTGAGCCGGTCGGAGGACTGGGTCTACCGGGTGGAGTCCGACCGCATCCCGGTGAACAACGTCAAGATGCTGGCCGACCTGGCCGAGGCCCTGCGCGTCCCACTGGAGGACCTACAGGGGCGCCCCGCGCTCTTGGATGATCACGGGGACCACAAAGCCAGCGTCCCGGCGATTCGCACGGCCCTGATGCAGTCGCGTCGTCTGTCAGGCTCTCTGTTCGATCAGCGGCCGGTTCCCCGGCTCGAACGGGTGCACATGGAGGTCGGGAACGCCTGGGCGCTGTATCAGGGTTCCGAGTACGCCAACCTCGGCTCGAAGCTCCCCGCCCTGTTGGCCGACGCTCGCGTGGCCGTGCACAGCTACACGGCAGGGGCGGAAGGAGATCAGGCGCTTCGCGAGTACGCATTGGTTCTGCACCTTGCGGCCGTCTATCTCCGCAAGCTCGGTGAGACCAATCTGGCGTGGGTGGCCGTCGACCGCGGGGACGTCGCGGCCAGCGAACTGGGCGACCCCGCCGTCACTCTCGCCCTTCGCCGCGCTGTCGCCCACGTCCAGCTCGGCGCCGGCCGTCCCGAGGACGTACAGGACGCCGTCAACGTCACCCTTGACGCGGCGGCGGAGGTGTCCGAGCGCTGGTGGCAGTCATCACCGCAATCGCTGTCGGTCTACGGGACTCTGTTCCTCAACGGGGCCGTGGCGGCCGCACGGATGCGCGATACCTCGGTGGTCGACGAGATGCTCCAGAAGGCGCAGCAAGCGGCTGACCGGCTCGGCTCCGACGGTAACGAGATGTGGACCTCCTTCGGGCCGACCAATGTCGAGATTCACCGGCTGGCGACTGCGCTGGAGTTCGAGGACATCGGGGCGGCAGTCCGTATAGCGGATGGCGTGTCGGCCGTTGGACTGCCGAAGGAGCGCCGGGCACGGCTGCGTCTGGACGTGGCCAGAGCCTACGGCGAGGCAGGGCGTGTGGATGAGGCGGTGGACAACCTCAAGCGCGCTTTTCTGACGGCGCCGGAGCAGATACGCGCTCACGAGTTCGCCCGCGATCTCGCCCGCCGTCTGCACAAACGAACCCGTCGGCGTGACGTGAAGGAGCTGGCCATCAAGCTTGGAGCTGTCAAGTAGTCACTGCACTGGCCACGTTGACGCAAGACCCGGAATTTTTTTCCGGGTCGCACGTGCCTCTCGGCCCTACCTTCGCTGGCGTCACTTATCCGTGCTCTCGAAGGACGGTCGAGACCTATGAGTGGGGCCAGTACGGCTATCAGGTGCGGTGAGACACGCCGTGTACAACGCTGGACGACACACAGACGATCCGTCGGCCTGGCGCGCGATGAGCTGCGCGCGGCACTGGCGGAGTGGGGACTGACCAGGATCGAGGAGCCGGCCGTGCTGGTTCTCTCGGAGCTGGTCACGAACGCGATCGAGCACGCCTACGTGCGGGGCCGGGACATCGAGACCTTGTTCTGCCGTGGCCCCGAGGGTGTGCGGATCGCCGTGGACGACGCCGATGAACGCCACCACCCGCAGATGCGCCCCCAGGGGGAGGCGGGAGGCCGTGGCCTGGTCCTGGTCGAGGCGCTCTCGGAGCGGTGGGGTGTGACCGCCCGGCGGGGTGTGGGCAAGTCCGTCTGGGCCGTGATCACGGTGCCGGGTGGGAGGTGGCTGTGATGCGTCTGCTGGCGTACATGCTGCGGAGCGGCGACGTGGTCGACGACGGCCGCGACCGGCGGGAAGTGAAATCGGTCCGCGAGCGCGGGCGTGACGTCATCGTCGTGTTCAAGGGCGGGGACCCGTTGCGCGTCGGGCGCGACGCCCAGGTGACGGTTCAGCGCGGCTGGGGAAAGCCCCGGCGGGAGGCCCGCTGATGAACGATTGGACTGACGACCAGGGGCCCCAACCGCTGACCGCGGGGCAGGATCTGCCGTACCACGTCGCGGAATGCCGGGCGTGCCAGACCTCCACGCCGGCGCTCTCCGGCGATGTTGCGGAGCAGTGGGCGATCGGTCACGAACAGGTGACCGGACACCGGGACTTCAGGATCGCGGCGATTCACTACTTCCGCGTTCCCTCCTCGAACAGGACCGGTCCGGACCAGGCGGAAGACGTCGACTGAACGACGGTTCCGCCTCCTCGACCCCTTCGACGCGACCGCCTATGAGCGGTATCCGTCCCTGCCGACTCACGGGCGGAACGGCTCACCGCGTCGGAGGAAAACAGCGGTCCGGTTCCCCAGCTCCCCTGGGGAACCGGGCCGCACCACAAAACAGCAGAGCCGGACCACCCCTCTTCCTTGGCAGGCGCGGGGTGGTCCGGCAGGGATCATGCGTGACCCCGGTGCCGATGGTACCGGGGCTCTCGTCGTGCGTTGATGGCTTGCGCCCCTTTTCTTGATCCGTTATCAGCCAAGACTGAAGGGGTGGGGAGATGTCCGCGTCGGGTGAAGAGGCGTTCGAGGTGACGGGCTGCGAGTTCGACCCGGATGCCGTGCTCTGGGTGCGCGGCGTGGACTACGTGGGCGGCTGGCGCGACGCCCGGGACGCTGTGGAGGAGCTGAACGGCGCCCTTGCCGCCGCTGGCCTGGAGACGGTGGGCCTGGTGGGTTCGGCGCGGACGCGGGCGGATGGGTCGGGGGTGGTGCGGCTGCTGTGGCCGGCGGAGACCGTGCGCGCGGTGGCGGACCTCGTCCGGAGCGCGGGTGAGCTGCGGCGGGCCGGGTGAAGATCGGCGTGGCGTCTGCCGCGGTCGCTAAAACCGTGCGGGTGTTGTCAGTTGGGGCCGCTACTGTCGGGTGCCTCTCGCGATCAGGGGAGGTATGAGATGGAGCGCGACGAGCGCCAGGAGCTCGCCGTCACGATAGGTCTCCTGCTGTTGGTGGGCGGCGTGCTGCTGGGCGACGCCCTGTTCGGCCCGTGGCCCACTCTGGCGGTCGGGGTGACGTTCGTCTTGACCCACTACCTTGGGCCTCACGCCGCGCGGGAACTTGCTATACGGCGCTTCGCTCGACAGCTTCGCCGGTACCACTAACACTCCAGTCTGACCTTCGCAATTTTGCGATATTGGCGAGAACTCTGTCACCGGCCGCAAACGACACCCCGGGTTGGGCCACACAGATGGTGACATGCCCCAGAAGTAACACGGCAAAAGGCTGCTCACCTCCCCCCGGATTCCCGCCTCCACACGAGCAACGCATCCCTCGCTGCCGCAGTGTCGGGGTGTTCGTTGCCTAGGATCCGCTCACTGTCGGCGACCAACCGCTCGAGGAGGAGGATCGCATCGTTGGTCCGCCCCGCCTGCCAGTAGGAGGCGGCGAGATTGCCGCGGGCGGTGAGGGTGTCGGGATGTTCCTTGCCCAGGATCCGCTCACAGTCGGCGACCAACCGCTCTTCGATACTGATGGCCTCGTTGGTCCGCCCCGCCTGCCGGTAGGAGGCGGCGAGATTGCCGCGGGCGGTGAGGGTGTCGGGATGTTCCTTGCCCAGGATCCGCTCGCGGTCGGCGACCAACCGCTCTTCGATACTGATGGCCTCGTTGGTCCGCCCCGCCTGCCAGTAGGAGGCGGCGAGATTGCCGCGGGCGGTGAGGGTGTCGGGATGTTCCTTGCCCAGGATCCGCTCACTGTCGGCGACCAACCGCTCGAGGAGGAGGATCGCATCGTTGGTCCGCCCCGCTTGCCGGTAGGAGGCGGCGAGATTGCCGCGGGCGGTGAGGGTGTCGGGATGTTCTTCGCCCAGGATTCCCTCGCGGTCGGCGACCAACCGCTCTTCGATACTGATGGCCTCGTTGGTCCGCCCCGCCTGCCGGTAGGAGGCGGCGAGATTGCCGCGGGCGGAGAGGGTGTCGGGATGTTCCTTGCCCAGGATCCGCTCGCGGTCGGCGACCAACCGCTCAAGGAGGAGGATCGCATCGTTGGTCCGCCCCGCTTGCCGGTAGGAGGCGGCGAGATTGCCGCGGGCGGTGAGGGTGTCGGGATGTTCCTTGCCCAGGATCCGCTCGCGGTCGGCGACCAACCGCTCAAGGAGGAGGATCGCATCGTTGGTCCGCCCCGCTTGCCGGTAGGAGGCGGCGAGATTGCCGCGGGCGGAGAGGGTGGAGGGGTGTTCGTTGCCTAGGATCCGCTCACAGTCGGCGACCAACCGCTCCTCGATACTGATGGCCTCGTTGGTCCGCCCCGCCTCCTGATAGGAGGCGGCGAGGTTGCCGCGGGCGGAGAGGGTGGAGGGGTGTTCGTTGCCTAGGATCCGCTCACAGTCGGCGACCAACCGCTCCTCGATACTGATGGCCTCGTTGGTCCGCCCCGCCTGCTGATAGGAGGTGGCGAGATTGCCGCGGGCGGTGAGGGTGTCGGGGTGTTTGTTGCCCAGAATCCGCTCACAGTCGGCGACCACCCGCTCCTTGATGCTGATGGCCTCGTTGGTCCGCCCCGCCTGCTGATAGGAGGCGGCGAGATTGCCGCGGGCGGAGAGGGTGTCAGGATGGTCTTCGCCCAGGATCCCCTCGCTGTCGGCGGTCAAGTCCTGCCAGTAGGCGGTGGCGGAGGCGGTCAGGCCCGCGCTGAGGAGACTGTTGCCGGCGCGGTAGAGGACGGGGTGTCCGTCAGGGTGCCAGAGGTGGTCGAGAGTGTGGTCGGCGAGGGCGTCGGTGTTGGCGCGCAGGGTGGCGGCGAGGTCGGGGTGGGGCTGGTCGGGATTGGGCCAGGTGTGCAGGAGAGCATCACCGGCGATGGTGGCCAGGCGGGGGAGATCCGTATCGGGGGTGGTTTCCCGTACGGCACGGGCGGTGAGGGCGTGGATGCGTATGGCGCGGGGTTCTGCGCGGGTGTCGCAGGTGAGCAGGGCGTAGCGATGCAGGATGCGCAGGGCAGCGTGGGCCTGATCGGCGATGTCCTCCGGCGTCTGTCCGAGGGGGTCTTGTTGTTCGGTGGCGGGTGGGGTGTGGTGGGTGGTGAGGTAGTTGAGG
>NZ_JAILXP010000424.1 GCF_020740895.1 Streptomyces sp. UNOB3_S3
CCCCCGCCCCATGTGCCCGGCGTCCAGGCGGCGCTGGACAAGTACCGCGAGGTCCCCACCGGACAGCGCTGGACGCTCCAGAACCCCAAGCTCATCCGGGTCGACCTCGGCGCCGACCCCCAGCCCGTGCTCGCCCGGCAGGGCAGCATGGTGCTCTACCAGGGCAAGGTCGACTTCGGCTACAAGGGCGCCGGCTTCATGGGCCGCATCGTCGGCGGCGCCACCGGCCAGGAGATGCAGCTGATGCGCTGCACCGGTCGCGGCCAGGTCTTCCTCGCTGAGAACTCGGCGCACGTCCACCCCATCCAGCTGGAGAACGACGCGATCTGCGTCAGCGCCGACGCGGTGCTCGCCTTCGACGAGTCGCTGCACCACGAGGTGCGCCGGATCGACGGCCACGGCATCCCCGGCGGGGCGCTGTTCACCATGCAGTTCCAGGGCACCGGCACCGTCGTCGTCAAGACGCACGGCACGCCCGTGGTGCTGCCCGTCACGCCCACCACCTTCGCCGACAGCAACGCCATCGTGGCCTGGTCGGCGGGCGCCCAGGTGATCATCTCCAGCCAGGTGCGGCTGCGCCGCGCCTCCTACCCGGGCCACAGCGGAGAGGCAGTGAACCTCCAGTTCCGGGGCGCGCCCGGCAACTTCATCGTCGTCCAGCCCTACGAGGTCTGAGGGAAGCCGAAATGACCATGCATCAGATGCCGATGGGCCAGCCGCCGTTCCCGGGCCACGCCGCCCCCGTACCGTCGGGGCCGCGCATGGAGAACCACGGCAGCAGCATGCTCAAGGTCGCCATGCGCACCGGCCAGGACCTCTTCGCCCGTACGGGTTCGATGGTCGCCTACGAGGGCTACGTCCAGTACGACCCGAACCCGCCCGCCGTCCGGCAGATGGCCTCCCAGTGGCTCACCGGCGAGGGCGTCCCCCTGATGCGCTGCCACGGCGACGGCCTGCTCTACCTGGCCGACTACGGGGCGGACGTCGTCTGTCTGCAGCTCAACGGCGATTCCCTCTCCGTGAACGGCACCAATGTCCTCGCCTTCGACGCCCAGCTCCAGTGGGGCGTCGAGCGCGTCAAGGGCATGGCGAAGTTCGCCGGACAGGGCCTGTTCAACGTGGGCATCAGCGGCACCGGCTGGGTGGCGCTGACCTCCCGCGGCACGCCGATCGTCGTCGACTGCGGCCGCGGCGACGACGAGACCTACGTCGACCCCGACGCGCTCGTCGCCTGGTCCAGCAACCTCCGGATGAAGGGAAAGCGCAGCTTCAAGGCGTCCTCCCTGATCGGCCGGGGCAGCGGCGAGGCCTACCAACTGGGCTTCTCCGGCGAGGGCTTCGTGGTCGTCCAGCCCAGCGAGGACAGCACCGACCGGCTCCGGGCCCGGGGCTGAGGGGGAGAACGAGAACATCATGCAGAGCCCGCTTTTCGCCTACACCGAGGCCCAGTCGCAGGACCGCTACGCCCTTCAGAACGCGCAGATGCTGCGGGTCTCCCTCACCGGTCACGAGGACGTCCTCGCCCGCAAGGGCTCGATGGTCGCCTACCAGGGCATGGTCGAGTTCGACGCCGAGTACCAGACGCGCGGCCAGCAGCACTCCCGCGCCCACACCGGCGAGGGCCTGGACCTGATGCGCTGCTCCGGCCAGGGCACGGTCTACCTCGCCAACCTGGCCCAGCACGTCCACATCATGGACGTGGACCGGGACGGCCTGACCGTCGACGGCTCCTACGTCCTGGCCCTGGACTCCAGCCTGCACTGGGAGACCGTCGCCGTGGACAGCCAGTACGGGATCTCCGGCACGGGCGCGTACCAGCTGAACATCTCCGGCCAGGGCAAGGTCGCGCTGATGACCTCCGGCCATCCGCTGATGCTCCAGGTCACCCCCGACAGCGTCGTCAGCGCCGACGCGGACGCGGTGGTCGCCTGGTCGGCGTCGCTGCGGGTGCAGATGCAGGCGCAGACGTCCTCGTCCGGCGTGTGGCGGCGCCGCGGCGGCACGGGCGAGGGCTGGGAGCTCAGCTTCTCCGGCAACGGCTACGCGCTGGTGCAGCCCAGCGAGCTGCTGCCGCCGCAGGGCACGGAGATCGGCCAGGGCCTCATGGCCCAGTACGGTCTGGGTCAGCACGGCGCCCATGCCCAGAACCAGGGCAACATCTGGACCAACTGAGCGGTCGCGCTCAGAGGCAAGGTAAGGGGCGGTCACTATGGGTGACCGCCCCTTACGTCATGCCGGGTCGCTTACAGGCGTTCGAGCGTCCGGCGCAGCAGCTCGACGACCGACTCGTCGGCCACCGACGCCACCTCGTCGTACGGGAACCAGCGCAGGTCCAGCGACTCGTCGCTGATCGCCGCGACGGCGCCGTCCGGCACGAGCGCCGCGTACTGCACGTCCAGGTGCCAGTTGCACGGCGCCGGGATCGGGTGGCGGTCCAGCCGCACCGGGCCGCCCGGCAGCAGCGTCAGCCCCGCGATGCCGGACTCCTCCGTGGCCTCGCGCAGCGCGGCCTCCTGGAGCGTGGCGTCACCGGGCTCGCAGTGGCCGCCCATCTGGAGCCACATCCGCAGCTTGCGGTGCAGCGTG
The DNA here is from genome assembly GCF_020740895.1 of Streptomyces sp. UNOB3_S3. GTDB lineage: Bacteria > Actinomycetota > Actinomycetes > Streptomycetales > Streptomycetaceae > Streptomyces. Next base: position 2,587 of record NZ_JAILXP010000424.1, read on the forward strand.
AGCAGCACCTTGCCGTGCTCGGGGTCGATCACCAGGGCGCTCGCCGTGACGTGCCCCGCCTGGCAGGGCTTCCACATGCCGTCCGGGTGGGCGGCGAGATGGTCCAGGTAGAGGTCGCGCAGCTCCGGCTGGTCCGCGTACTCCTTGAGGACGAGGGCCGCGTTCTCGTGAAGGCTCACTTGCCGGACTCACCCTTTTCGTCCCCGGACTCGCCCTTGCCGTCCTCGGGCTTCGGCGTCTCCGCACCGGAGCCCTTGGCGGCCTCGCCGAGCATCTTGTCGAGCTCGGAGAAGTCCAGGTGCTCGCGGTGGACGAAGCCGTCCGGGTCGTCCAGGTCGGCGGCGGTGGGCAGCATGTCGGGGTGCTCCCACAGACCGTCCCGGCCCTCCAGGCCGCGCGCGTCCGTCAGCGACGCCCACAGCCGGGAGGCGTCCCGCAGCCGGCGGGGGCGCAGCTCCAGGCCGATCAGCGTGGCGAAGGTCTGCTCCGCGGGGCCGCCGGAGGCGCGCCGGCGGCGCAGCGTCTCGCGCAGCCGGTCGGCGGACGGCAGGTGCGGGGCCGCGGCGGCGTGCACGACCGCGTCCACCCAGCCCTCGACCAGCGCGAGCGCCGTCTCCAGCCGGGCCAGCGCGGCCTTCTGCTCCGGGGTGTCCTCCGGCTGGAACATGCCCTGCTGGAGGGCCTCCTGCAGCTGCTCGGGGTGCGTGGGGTCGAGCTGGCCGACCACGTCCTCCAGCTTGGCCGTGTCGACCTTGATGCCGCGGGCGTAGCCCTCGACGGCACCGAACAGATGCGAGCGCAGCCACGGCACGTGCGCGAAGAGCCGCTGGTGGGCGGCCTCGCGCAGGGCCAGGTACAGCCGGACCTCCTCCTGCGGGACCTCAAGGCCCGAACCGAAGGTCTCGATGTTCACCGGGAGCAGCGCGGCCTTGCCCGCCGGGCCCAGCGGCAGGCCGACGTCGGTCGAGCCGACGACCTCGCCCGCGAGCACGCCCAGGGCCTGCCCGATCTGGGTGCCGAACATGGCGCCGCCCATGCTGCGCATCATCCCGAGCAGCGGGCCGGCCATGGCCTGCATCTCCTCGGGCAGCACACCGCCCATGGCGGCGCCGACGCGCTCGGCGACCGGGTCCACCAGGTCCTTCCACACGGGCAGGGTCGCCTCGACCCACTCCGCGCGGGACCAGGCGACGGCCGTGCCCGAGCCGGACGGCAGGGACGTCACGCCGTCCAGCCACAGGTCGGCCAGGCGCACGGCCTCCTGGACCGCGGCGCGCTCACCGTCCGTGACGCTCGCGTCCTTGGAGCCGTCGGCGGTGCCCCGGGCGACGGTCTGGCGCGCGATGTCCTTGGCCATGTCCCAGTTCACCGGGCCGCCCTCGTAGGAGAGCATCTGGCCGAGCTGCTGGAAGGCGGCGCCGAGGTCATTGGGGTTCATGGAGCCGAACATCGCGGCGAAGGGGTTGTCCCCGCCACCGCCGGGGAGCCCGCCGAACCCGAAGGGATTCGCGGGCCCCTGGCCGCCTCCCTGGCCACCGCCCTTCTTCTTGCCGTCGTCGCCGTTCTCCGGCTCCTCCGGCGGAAGACCGAATCCGAATGGGGTGTCACTCACGGGTTTCCTCGGCTCGTAGGGCCACCGGCTCCGGACCGGCGGCGAATGCCCGACAACACCACCAAGCGTAGACACCCCGCCGCTATCCGGGCTTGGTGCTCCGCTCGTCCGGGGCCTGCGGCAGGATGGACGTCACCTGGTACGTACGCGTCATGACAAACGTGATGGCACATACGTACTGAAGACAACCGCTGGAGACGCCCGGTGAGTTCCCCCGACCGAGAAGCCGACCGAGAAGTTCGCGCAGCGCGAAACGGTTCCGCGCGCGAGAGCGCGATCCCGCGCGCCCTGGCGCCGCGCGGCATGCCCGCGCGCGGCCGCCGGCCCGTCGTCGCGGTCACCGGCGCCGCACGCGGCGTCGGAGCGCTGCTCACGCGGCGCCTCGCCGCGTCCGAGGAGATCAAGCACGTGGTGGCGATCGACGAGCGCCGCGGCGACGTCACCGAGGCGCAGTGGCACGTCCTGGACGTCCGCGACCCGGCGATCGCCGAGAAGCTGCGCGGCGCCGACGTCGTCGTCCACCTCGCGCTCGACCTCGACCTGGAGGGCGACGCCGCCGCCCGCACCGCCTACAACGTGCGGGGCACCCAGACCGTGCTGACCGCCGCGGCGGCCGCCGGGGTGCACCGGGTGGTGCTGTGCACCTCCGCCATGGTCTACGGGGCGCACCCGGAGAACGACGTACCGCTCGCCGAGGACGCGGAGCTGCGCGCCACCGCCGAGGCGACGGGCGTGGGAGACCTGCTGGAGATAGAGCGGCTGGCCAGGCGCGCGCCCCGGGCGCACCCCGGCCTGAACGTCACCGTGCTGCGGCCCGCCGTCCTGGTCGGCGGCACCGACACGGCCCTGACCCGCTACTTCGAGTCGCCCCGCCTCCTGGTGGTCGCCGGATCCCGGCCGACCTGGCAGTTCTGCCATGTGGAGGACCTGGTGAGCGCGCTGGAGTTCGCCGCCCTGGAGAAGGCGGAGGGGGAGCTGGCCGTCGGTTGCGACGGCTGGCTGGAGCAGGAGGAGGTCGAGGAGCTCACCGGCATCCGCCGCATGGAGCTGCCCTCGGCGGTCGCCCTCGGCGCGGCCTCCCGGCTGCACCGGCTGGGGCTGACCCCGTCCCCGGCGGGCGACCTCGCGTACACGATGCACCCCTGGGTGGTCAGCGGCCACCGGCTGCACGACGCGGGCTGGCGGCCCCGGTGGACGAACGAGGAGGTCCTCGCCGAGCTGCTGGAGGAGGTCGCCGGCCGCCACACCGTCGCCGGCCGCCGGCTGGGCCGCAAGGACGCCACCGCGGCGGGCGCCGCCGGCGCGACGGTCGCGCTGCTGGGCACCGCGGCCCTGGTGCGCAGGGCCCGCAAGGCCCGCCGCCGGCTGTAGCGGTTCGCACGGGAGCCCGCGGGCACGGATGTACGGGCGTACGGGCCCGGGAGGGGCCCTGAGCGGCCGGAAGGGGCGTGGGCGGCTCCCGGGCCCGGGCGGGGCCTCCGGGGCCCGTAGAACCGCACAGGGCGCCTCGCGCGTGCGCTGGTGGAATCGGCACGACCGCCTGTCGTGGGCATACGGCACGAT
>NZ_JAILXP010000425.1 GCF_020740895.1 Streptomyces sp. UNOB3_S3
GCCACCGGCCGTGTGGACATCCGGACGCCGAGTTCCGCGCCGCCGCAGCCACCACGCGACACCGACCAGCGGATGCCCCGCGAACGGCAGCGCGGCACTCGGCGTCCGGATGTCCACACGGCCGGTGGCGGGGTCGTCGACGAACACGGTCTCGCTGAAACCCAGTTCCGCCGCGAGCCCCTGCCGGGACTCCATGGGGACCCCGGGGCCGTCCTCGACGATCGCGAGCGGATTGCCGCCTCCGCCTTCCGGTCCCGTGAACACCCGTACCACTATGTGATCAGCCATACCGGTGATTGAAGCAGCTCCCCAGGACGAGGAGAGGACGACCGTGGGCGACCCGGCCCGGCCGGTGCGCTCCCCGACCGGCTAGCCGGAAGACGGTGCCGGCCGGTTCGGGCCGGTGCGACCGGGATCGAGGGCGGTGGTGAGATGGTGGCGCAGGAAGCGGCCGAGGCGGCGGTCGACCAGGCGATTCAGCGCGGCGGCCAGCAGCAGGGAGAAGAAGAGCCCGAGGCCGATCGAGGGGAGCAGGCCGAGGCCGGGGACCATTTTGAGGATGCCGCGGGTGGCGGGTATGCCCAGGCTCTGGTGGACCAGGTAGAAGGGGTAGGTCAGGGCGCCGGCGTAGACGAGGGTGCGCCATTGGAGGTGGCGCAGCGGTCCGGGGCCGGCCAGGGCGAGCAGGACGAGGAAGCCGGTGAGGACGGCCGCGCTGACCGCCCAGCTGGTGCCGGGGTGTGTGGCGACGCGGTCGTTCAGGACGGTCAGGGTGTAGCACCAGGCGAAGCCGGCCAGGAGCCACAGGAGCAGGTTGGGTCCGAAGCGGTGCATCAGGTAGAGCGCGATGCCGGTCACGAAGAGTCCGGCGTACCGGCTGAGCAGGATCTCGTCCAGGGCGGTGGAGTGCAGTTCGCGGCCGATGGACGCCAGGACGAGCCAGAGGAAACCGAAGGCTATGGCGCGCCGGTAGGTCAGGCCGATCAGCAGCAGCGCGCCCATGAGGAGGTAGAAGCGGGCTTCGACCCATAGTGTCCAGGCGACACCGGCGGTGAAGTCCAGGCCGAGCGGGCTGGGGATCATGGTCAGGTTGCCCAGGGTGGTGCGCAGGTCCGTGGGCGCCCCCGATCGCTGTCCGGCGAGCACGGTGACCGTGCCTGCGGCGACGATGATCAGGACGACGGCCCAGTACAGCGGGAAGAGCCGGGCGATACGGGAGACGGCGAACTGCGCCGGGGTGCGGTCCCAGCAGCTCATGCAGATGACGAAGCCGCTGATCAGGAAGAACGCCTCGACGCCGAGCCAGCCGTAGCCGCTGATCGCGTGCAGCAGTGGTGCCGCCTGCGGGAGGTCGTAGTTCTCGCCCCAGAAACGGGGGGTCGGGGTGCCGAGGTAGTGGTAGGCGGCCACGGCCGCGGCCGCGAGCAGCCGCAGCCCGTCGACCGCGGCCAGCCGTCCGCCCTCGGCCGGCGCGGGGGTTGTTCGCTGCCCGACTGCCCCGGACAGGCTGCGGGCAGCTCGGGTGGGTACGGAAATGGGCATGGAAGGTCCTATGGCCAGGCGGCCGGTCGAAGAAGACCTGCGGTCAGGCGGGGTTCACCGTGTCGGGGCCCTTGCCACGCCGTAGCCGCAGGGCCGCGGCGGTGGCGGCGAGGGCACCGAGGAGCGCCAGGATCTCCTCGCTCTGCACCCATCCGGAGAAGTACATCGTGACGATGAACGGCGCGGCGGCGCAGGCGAGTCGAACGGTGGTGCGGATGCCGGCGAAGGCCCGGCGGCCCGCCAGGAACAGGGCCGCGATCATCGGGACGCCGAACCGCCAGGGGAAGTGCAGACCGATCCCGAGCGGGTCGATGACGACGACCGCGCCCACCAGAAGGACGGCCCACGCCACCAGCGCGAGCGTCCCCGCCGCGCCGCGCACCCGGCGGGCCGGGCGCAGGTCGGGCGGGCAGGCCAGCGGGAGCGCGGCGATCAGGATCGGCGCGAGCAGGAAGCCCACGAGTTCCCACCTCAGGTCGGGCGGCATGCGCCAGACCGGGTAGAGGAAGGTCACCGAGCTGCCCACCGCCCCGGCGACCGCGCACAGCACCCCGGGGAGGTAGCGCCCGGCCAGCGCGACCACCGCGCCGATCAAGGTCAGCAGGTAGCAGCCGTTCATGAAGGCCATGAACGCGCTCACGCGGTCGGGGGTGCCCGCGGCGCGCATGACGTACCAGTCTCCGGCGCTCCCGATGAGGTTGAAGGCGGCGTAGGCGGCCGTCGCGGCCAGGGCGAAGGGGGCGACGGCGGCGAAGAGCCGTCCGCCCGGGTGTGCGGAGCCGAGGCCGAGGCGCAGTCGCACGGCGTGCGTGGCGATGTCGGCGGCCTCGCGGAGACGGGCGCGCCGGCCCGCCCCCTCGGTCGCCTCCCGGTAGGACTCGGCTATCTCGTCGCCGAAGGCGCGGCGGAAGCCGGCCGGGTACAGGCGCAGCAGTACGGGGTTCACGCGGTGGCCGCCTTGCCGGTGGCGCCCAGGCGCCGTGTGGCCTCGCGCGCGGTGGCCGCGATCCGCTCGGCCTCGGCGGCCAGGGTCGCACGGCCGGGAGCGGTCAGGGTGTAGGTGCGCCGCAGCCGGCTGTCGACGACCTCCTCCTTGTGCACCTCGACCAGCCCCTGCTGCAGCAGGCGCTCCAGCGCCCCGTACAGCGTGCCGGTCCGCATCTTCACCCGCCCGCCGGAGATCGACTCCACCTCGCGCGCGATCGCGTAGCCGTGCCGCGGCTCGTCGGCGAGGGCGGTGAGGAGGAGAAGGGTCGGTTCCTGCATCGCACGGTCAGTCATGCCACCACCATATGTCATTCACCGGCATATGATGAAAACCGTCCTGATCGAGAGGGGACAAGACAGGAAGAGGCGGACCGGCCGGTTGCTCCACACCGGTGACGGCATGGTGTCCCGGGGAGACGACGGCGGGAAGAGGCACAGCGTGCTGCCCGACCTCACCGACCCCCTGACGACCCTCGTGCGGCGCCACCGGGAGCCCGCCGTCGTCCAGGCGGTCCGCTCCACGCTGGCGGCGGTGATCTCCTATGTGGTGGCCCTCCAGCTGAGCAGCGAGCCGGCGCCGCTCACCGCCCCGCTCACCGCGATCCTCGTGGTGCAGGTCACCCTCTACTCCACCCTCACCACCGGCATCCGCCGGGTGAACTCCGTGGTCGCGGGCGTGCTGATCGCCATCGGCTTCAGCGTCGTCGTGGGCCTGACCTGGTGGAGCCTGGGGCTGATCATCCTGGCCTCGCTGATCATCGGCCGGTTCGTCCGCGCGGGTGAATTCGTGCCCGAGGTGGCGATCAGCGCGATGCTGGTCCTCGGGGTCACCAAGGTGGGCTACACCGCCTGGGACCGCGTCCTGGAGACCCTCATCGGCGCCGTCGTCGGCCTCCTCTTCGACGTGCTGTTCGTCCCCCCGGTGTGGGTGCAGCCCGCCAGCGAGGCCATCGAGCACCTCTCCCGCCGGATGGGACGGCTCCTCCAGCGGGTCGGCGAGGAACTCGGCGACCACATCCCCGTCGCGGAGGCGGCCGCCCGGCTCCACGAGGCGCGCCGCCTGGACCACGAGATCGTGCAGGTGGACGCCGCGCTGCGGCAGGCCGAGGACAGCCTGCGCCTCAACCCCCGGGTCAGGGAGGGGCTGCTCCACCGGATCGTGCTGCGCACCGGCCTCGACGCGCTCGAGATCGCCGCCGTCGTCCTGCGGGTCATCTGCCGCACCCTCACCGACCTCGCCAAGGAACGCACCGGGGAGGCGCTGTTCGCCCCCGATGTGGCGGAGGCCCTGCGGGAGGTGTTCGTCCACCTCGCCCGAGCGGTGGAGAGCTTCGCCGTCCTGATCACCACGCAGGTGAGCGCCAACGCCGAGGAGGCCGAGTCCCGGCTCGTCGCGGAACTCGCCGCCGGCCGCGCGAGCCGCGACCGCGCCGCGGAACTGCTCCTCCAGGGCGTCCGGCGGCACCCGCGCCAGTGGCAGCTCCACGGGGCGCTGCTGGCGGAGGTGGACCGGATCCTGGACGAGCTCGACGTCGAGAAGCGGACCGAGCGGCTGGCCGAGGAACTGGACCGCGCCGCCCGCGAACAGCGCGACCGCCACCCGAGGCTCCACCGCGTCCAGCGCCGCCTCCGCAGCACGGGCTACGGCTGGCGGAGCGCCACGGGCGGGGAACGGTGACCGAGGGGGCCCAAGATCACTCCTGCCCGGGCGCCCGGTACGGTACGGCCCCCGGGTAACCGGTGGAACAACAACGGGGAAAGGCCCATCAGCACATGCGACTTACCGGCAAACGACGCATAGCCGTCGCCGCCACGGGTGCCGTGGCGGTGATCGCGGTGACGGCGCAGGTCATGCCCAGCGCGTTCGGCACGGGGGACACCACGGCGACGACCGCCGAGGGCCCGTCCGACGCCCTGTCCGGCGACGCGGACTCCGACGCCGACTCCGGCACCGTCTCCGCGACCGACGGGACCGTCTTCCGCGACGGTGTCATGTCGCCGGGCGCGGCACCCGCGCACGCGAAGGCGGCGGTGGCGGGGGCGGCCGCCGCGGCGTCGCAGGGCGAGGGGTGGAAGCTGGCGACGGGCATGACCCAGTCGCTGCCGACCGGCTACACGATCAAGTTCTACGACCAGAAGTCCGTGAACTGGCTGGGCCGCTATGTGAAGGCGTCCGCCGCGGACCTCCAGCGCGTCACCAGCCTGCCCGTCGACGTCGACACCACTCCTGTGGGCTGGGACTACGTCCGGCCCAAGGGCGAGATCCTCATCGGTGTGCTCAAGCGCCCGTGCGTACCGCCCGCGGACAAGGGGCAGACCGGCTGGAAGATCGTCCGTGACGGTTCGGGCGCCCCCAACCTGAGCTGCGGTCTCATCTCCTCCTCTCTCCCCGGCACCGTGACCAGCGGGCACGCCTACATCGACACCGAGTTCTTCACCGCGGACGGCAAGCCCGCGCCCTCCTGGGGCGAGACGTTCATGCGGAACCACATCAGCCACGAGCTCGGCCACACGATGGGCCTGACGCACGCGGACCGCAGCGCGACGCGCGGCGACTGCGCCGTGGGCAAGGACTCCGGCGAGAAGCCGGTGATGTGCACCGCGAACCACGGCTACACGGACGCCCGCGCGGGCACCTACGTCCAGCAGTTCGACGCGCAGGGCCTGCGCACCCTCGCCGCCGGCGCCGGCGCGGCCGTCCCGCCCCAGGGCAGGGTGACCGGGCTCGGTGGCAAGTGCCTCGACGTCAAGGGCGCGAAGGCGGCCAACGGCACCCAGGTCCAGCTCTACACCTGCAACGGCTCGGTGGCGCAGTCCTGGATCGTGGGGAAGGACGGCACGTTCCGCGCGCTGGGCAAGTGCCTGGACGACGCGCGCAACGCCACCACCGACGGCAACAAGATCGAGCTCTTCGACTGCAACGGCGGCGCCTCGCAGCGCTGGTCGGTCGACGCGAAGGGCCGGATCGTCCACGTCGCGTCGGGCAAGGTCCTCGACGTGACCGACGGCGCCACCGCCGACGGCACCAAGGTCCAGCTGCACACGGCCGACAGCAACAAACGCCAGCTCTGGACCGTCCCGAAGTAACGGCCTGAGTAACGGCCTACTGGTGCGCCCCCTCCCCCTCCGGGTGGCCGGTCGCGCGGCCTCGGCGGGCCGGGGCCGCGCGACCGGCCACCCGGAGGGGGAGGGGG
>NZ_JAILXP010000426.1 GCF_020740895.1 Streptomyces sp. UNOB3_S3
GGCGGCGACTGGGTGGGCGTGTGGAGCGCGGCCGCCAAGCGGCTGCGGCGCTTCCCCGGCCCGACGGGCTGGCTCGCCGGGTCCGGGCTGTGGACGGCCAACGGCGAGCTGAGGCTGCCGTTCGTGACGGCGAGCGTGCCGTGCGGGCTGGCGCGGGTGCCGGAGGAGGTCGACGACTTCTCCGACCCGTCGGCGGCGTCGGCCATGACCATGGTGCCGGTGCCCACGCCACGGCCGGTGCCGCTCCAGCAGGCGCCCTGCGCACGCACTCCGTAGCGACCCGCTCCGTAGCGACGTACTCCGTAACGGGGCACAAGGCGGACACACCGGAGGGGACGGGTGGCCCGGTGATCAAGGCCCCGTTAAACTTTGGGTGGGGGTCGCGCGGCCATAGCCGGTCTTCCTAACGACCGTAGCTGGGTGGCGTGTTGGCGGTTGCGTCTGACGTGGTGTTACGTCGTGTGAGGCGGTGCCGTGGCCCCCGATGCGTACGCTTCCCCATCCGACGGAGTGACTTTTCCTCATGCCCGATGCCCGAACCGACACGACCGAGGCGCGCCCGCTCGATGCGTCCGCCGCCCGGGCCGCAGCCACCGGCACCGGCAGGCACCGTGGTCCGGCGTTTACGGGCGGCGCCCGTCAGGGGAGCACCGCCGCGAAGCCCTCGCCCGCGTCGCGTGTCGCGTAATAAGGGGTCAGGACCCGGTCCAGCTCCTCGATCGTGAAGACGTCCCCCTTTGTATCGAAGCGCGCCGCCACCCTCGGTCGCTCCATCACCGCGACCATCCCGCCATGGACCACGAAGACCTGGCCCGTGATGCCCGCCGCCGGGGGCGACACCAGATAGGAGACCAGCGGAGCCACGTGTTCCGGGGCGAGCGGGTCGACGCCGCCGTCCGTGGGCGGGGCGACCGCCGCGAAGACGTCCTCCGTCATCCGGGTCCGGGCGCGCGGGCAGATCGCGTTCACGGTCACGCCGTACTTCCGCAGGGCCGCCGCCGTCGAGAGGGTCAGGCCGACGATGCCGCCCTTCGCCGCCGCGTAGTTCGGCTGGCCGGGCGAGCCGGCCAGGAACGCCTCGGAGGAGGTGGTGACGATCCGGCCGTGGACGGGGGCGCCGCCCGTCGCCTTGGAGCGGTCGCGCCAGTGCTCGGCGGCGAAACGGATCGTGTTGAAGTGCCCCTTGAGGTGGACGCGGACGACCGCGTCCCATTCGTCCTCGGTCATCGAGAAGACCATCCGGTCCCGCAGGATGCCCGCGTTGTTGACCAGGACGTCCAGCGAGCCATAGGTGTCGAGCGCCAGCTCGACGAGCTCGCGGGCCTGCCCGAAGTCGGAGACGTCGCCGACGTGGGCGACGGCCTCGCCGCCCGCCGCCCGGATCTCCGCGACGACCGACTCGGCCGGTCCCGCCGACCCCTCGCCGGAGCCGTCACGGCCGGGGCGGCCGTAGTCGTTGACGACGACGCGGGCGCCGTGCCGGGCCAGCTCCAGGGCCTCGGCCCGGCCGAGACCGCGCCCGCCGCCGGTGACGATCGCCGTCCGGTCGCGGAGGGTGCGCAGCGGCCGGCCGGCCGCGCGTGCGTCGCTCACAGCATGATCCAGGTCCGCAGGGCCTCGCCCGTGCGCATCTGTTCGATGGCATCGTTGACGCGGGCGAGCGGCACCCGGTGGGTGATCAGCCCTTCGAGGTCCACGCGGCCGGCGCGCCAGAGGGCGATCGCGCGGTCGTAGGAACGGCGGACGTCACCGCCGCCGTACAGGGAGGGCAGGATCCGCTTCTCGTCGAAGAACAGCTCGAACATGCTGACCCGGAAGTGGTCGTCGAGGGCGCCCGCGCCGACGACGCAGAGGGTGCCGCCGCGCCGGGTGGCCTCGTAGGCGGTGCGGGCGGTGGCGGAGGTGCCGACGACCTCGAAGACGTAGTCGAAGCCCTCGCCGGAGGTGACGCGTGACGAGGCGTCGGTCAGGCCCTCGGGGGCGACGGCCTCGGTGGCGCCGAAGCGCAGGGCCGCCTCGCGGCGGGAGGCCACCGGGTCGACGGCCACGATCCGGGCCGCGCCGCAGACCTTCGCGCCCTGGATCGCGGAGATGCCCACGCCGCCGCAGCCGATGACGGCGACGGACGCGCCGGGCTCCACCCTGGCGGTGTTGAGCACCGCGCCGAGCCCGGTGGTGACGCCGCAGCCGAGAAGGGCGGCGATCTCGTAGGGCACGTCGTCGGGGATGGGCACCGCGCAGCCCGCACCGACGACGACCTCCTCGGCGAAGGTGCCGGTGCCGGCGAAGCCGTAGAGGTCCTCGGAGCGGTGGCGGAAGTTGGGGGCGGCGGCGTTGGCCAGGCCGGCGAGGCAGAGGTGGGTCTGGCCGCGGGCGCAGGAGGCGCAGTCGCCGCAGGGGGGCAGCCAGCAGATCAGGACGCGGTCGCCCGGCGTGACATGGGTGACGCCCTCCCCCACCTCGATGACGTCGCCGGCGCCCTCGTGGCCGGGGACGAGGGGGGCGCGCTGGGGCAGGACCCCGGACATGGCGGAGAGGTCGGAGTGGCACAGCCCGGCGGCCCGGACACGGATTCTGACCTTGCCGGGGCCGAACCCTATGGTCTGGACGCCGTCGAGGACGTCGAGGGTCTCCTGCCCGGTCTTGTGCTGTACGGCGGCGCGCATGGCGGTGCTCCCTTCACGGGTGCGTTCGCGTTTCGCGGGTGCGGTTACACGTACTCGACGAGCGTGTCGGTCAGCACGGGCGCGTCGTCGCGCTCGACGACGGCGGCCGTGACCTGGACGCGGCCGGGTCCCGGGGTGTCGCGCCAGATCCGTACGCGCAGGGTCTCGCCGGGGAGGACGACGCCGGCGAAGCGGGTGGCGTAGGAGCGCACCCGGGTCACGTCGCCGCCGAGCACGGTGTCCACGACGGCCTTGAGGACGATGCCGTAGGAGCACAGGCCGTGGAGGATCGGTTTGCCGAAACCGGCGAGCCGGGCGAACTCGGGGTCGGCGTGGAGGGGGTTCCAGTCGCCGGAGAGGCGGTAGAGGAGGGCCTGGTCCTCGCGGACGTACCGCTCGACGGTGCGGTCGGGCCCGGTGTCCGGGGCGGGGAGGCGCTCGGTGACGCCGCGTTCGCCGCCGAAGCCGCCCTCGCCCTTGACGAAGATCTCGCTGACGCCGGTCCACAGGGGCCCGTCCCCGTCCTCGGCGTCCGAGCGCAGCACGATGACGGCCGCCTTGCCCTTGTCGTACACGGCGGCGACGCGCGAGGTCTGGGTGACGCCGGTGGCGCGGATGGGCAGGGGGCGGTGGAGGGTGACGGTCTGTCCGCCGTGGAGGACGGCGGCGAGGTCGACGTCGATGCCGGGCATGGAGAGGGCGCCGGCCACGGCGCGGCCGCCGCCGGCGACCGTCGCGAAGCTCGGGAGGACGTGGAGCCGGCTCTCCAGGGTGTAGCGCAGTTCGCCGGGGTCGGTGGCGAGGCTCCGCCCGTCCTGGCGCGAGCCCGCGCCGATGCCGAGGTGGTAGAGCAGGACGTCCTTGTGGTCCCAGGCGAGCGAGGCGGTCCGGGGTGCGGCGGCGGTCGCCTTGACCGGGTCGATGGGCATGGAGGTGTGCGCTCCTTCGCCGTCCGTTTCGATGACTAGAACGCGTTCTATTCAACGGGCCCTCATGTATAGCCGATTCCGGTTGACGCCGGAAGACGCACGACGACAGACGGAGGACAAATGTCATGGGCGCCCGGGGACATACGCATCTGACCGTCCGGTATGCGCTTCCTTAGGATTCCGGTCATGCGAAAGACCACGGGGGCCCCGCTCGACGACGACATGGCACGGCACAAACCGCCGGGCAGGTTCGCCTTCCTGCCATGGTTGCTGATGATTTCCGGCGATGTGCAGGACCTCGTCAAGGGGGCGTTCCCGCACCCCTGGCTGGGCGGCCTGGGCGTCGCCGCGTTCGCCGTCCTGTACACGGCCACGGTGGTGCTCGGCCTGGACCGGGCGCGGCTGGGCACCCGGGCACCCCGGCTGCTGCTCCTGGGCGTGGCCGTGGTCGCCTACGCGCTGTCGCTGGGGTACGGCGGCCAATGGCTGATGTGCTTCCCCGTGCTGTCCCTGGCCGCCGGCATCGTGCTGCGCGGCGACCGGGCGCTGGCCTTCGCGGTGCTGGGCATCGCCGGGTCGGCGGGAGTGATCGCCGGCTGGCACAGCGGCGCCGAGAGCGCGATGATCACCGGCTACGGCTCCGTCATGTCCGGCATGGTGACCGCATCGGTGCTGCGGCTCTTCGAGACCGTCGCCGAACTCCGCGAGACCCGCGAGGAACTGGCCCGCTCCGCCGTGGAGCGCGAACGGCTGCGCTTCTCCCGCGATCTCCACGATCTGCTCGGCCACACCATGTCCGTGATCGTGGTCAAGGCGGAGGCCGTGCGCCGACTGGCGCCCCGGAACCTGGAGGCCGCGCTGGGCCAGGCCGCCGACATCGAGGCGGTGGGCCGGCAGGCCCTCACCGAGATCCGCGAGGCGGTGACCGGCTACCGCGAGGGCAGTCTCACCACGGAGCTCGACCGCGCCCGTTCCGTGCTCGACGCCTCCGGCATCACGGCCGACATACGCCAGTCGGGCCCGCCGCTGCCACCGCAGACGGCGGCGCTGCTGGGCTGGGTCGTCCGGGAGGGGGTCACCAACGTCGTCCGGCACAGCAGGGCGCAGCGGTGCGTGATCGAGGTCCGGGGGGCGGAGGACCGGGTTCATCTGGAGCTGAGCGACGACGGGCGCGGCGTAGGGTCGGAGCCGGGCGGGGCACCGGGGTCGGGCGGCAACGGCCTGAAGGGCCTGGCCGAGCGGCTGGCCGCCGGCGGCGGCTCCCTCACCTCGGGCCCCGACGGGAAGCGTGGCTTCCGGCTGGTGGCGGAGCTTCCGGTGGACGAGAACGACGGGGACGAGAGCGACGGAGAGGAACGGGCCGCGTGAGCAGCGAGCTGATCAGGGTGCTTCTGGCGGAGGACCAGGGAATGATGCGCGGCGCGCTGGCGCTGCTGCTCGGGCTGGAGGACGACATCGAGATCGTCGCCCAGGTCGGCAACGGTGACGACATCGTCCCCAAAGCCCTCGACGCCCGCCCCGACATCGCGCTGCTGGACATCGAACTCCCCGGCCGCAGCGGCCTCGACGCCGCCGCCGACCTGCGCACCCGGCTCCCGGAGTGCCGGGTGCTGATACTGACGACGTTCGGCCGCCCCGGCTATCTGCGGCGGGCGATGGAGGCCGGCGCGTCCGGCTTCCTGGTCAAGGACGGCCCGGTGGAGGACCTGGCGGCCGCGATCCGCCGGGTGCTGGCGGGCGAGCGGGTCATCGACCCGGCGCTGGCGGCGGCCGCGCTCAGCGCGGGGCCGAATCCGCTGACGCAGCGGGAGCGGGATGTTCTCAGCGCCGCCGTCGACGGGGCTACCGTCGCCGACATCGCGGCGAAGGTGCACTTGTCGCCGGCGACGGTGCGGAATTATTTGTCGGCGGCGATCGGGAAGACGCAGACGCGGAACCGGATGGAAGCCGTTCGCGCGGCCCGTCAGAACGGGTGGTTGTAGGCCCCGGTCCCGCCCTTTCACCGTTTCCCGGGGGGCTCCGCCCCCCGGACGGGCTGATTTCAGCCCCGCCGGCGTTTGAGGCGCGGGGTCCGGGGCGGAGCCCCAGGAAACGGGAAGGGGCGGGGTTGGGGAC
>NZ_JAILXP010000427.1 GCF_020740895.1 Streptomyces sp. UNOB3_S3
CCGGTGGTCCCCGCCGGCCCCCCCGGGCCGGACGACGACGGGTCCTGATCGTCCCGGTGGCTCCCGTCCCCGGGAGCCGCCACAAGCCGATGTGTTTCCAACAGCCTCGCCTTGTCCCCCATAAGTCCCATCGTCGCACTCCCGCAACCTGCGTACACCACGAATACCGCAGTCAGTGAGGTCACTTCAGCGTTTTGTCGACTTCCCGACTTCCCGACATGGCGGTGCCCCAAACTCTAATCAAAAGCCCCGCACACAACCCGCACAGACCACCCGGACAGCCGACAGCGGCCTCCCGTACGGCACTCGGGCGGCCGTCAGGCGGCCCGGTACACGAACAAGGCCCGGAGTCCGAGAACTCCGGGCCTTGTCTTTGAGTAGCGGGGACAGGATTTGAACCTGCGACCTCTGGGTTATGAGCCCAGCGAGCTACCGAGCTGCTCCACCCCGCGTCGTTGTGGCACAACCGTACCACGACGACGCGGGATCGGGGCGGTCAGCTGCCGGGCTTGGTGCCGCCGGGCGCCGCGGCCTCGGCCTTGGCGATCCGGTCGAGGGCGGCCTTCAGGTCCTGCTGGGCCTTGCCGTAGGCGGCCCAGTCCTTGCTCTCCAGCGCCTTCTGCCCCGCGTCAAAGGCGTCCTGAGCATCCTTCACGGCCTGCTTGACCGTCGGGTTCTCACTGGCCGGGGGCGTGGTGCCGGTGGTGGGCGGCTGGGTGCCGGGCGCGGGGCTCTTCACCTCGAACACGGCGTCGAGGGCCTTGCCGAGGTCGTCCTCGAAGGCGGTCTTGTCGCCGTAGGTGACCAACACCTTCTTCAGGCGCGGGAAGTTGGAGCCCGCGCCGCGCACGTAGACCGGCTCCACATAGAGCAGGCCGTCGTCCAGCGGCACGGTCAGCAGGTTTCCGTACTCGATCTCGGAATCGCCGCGCTTCAGGATATTGATCTTATTGGCGATCTCGGGGTCGCCGTTGAACTTGCTCTGCACCTGCTGGGGGCCCGAGGTCGTGGTCTCCGACGGCAGCTTCAGAATTCTGATCTTTCCGTAACCGGAGCTCTTGGCGTCGGCGTCGACGGCCATGAACGCGCCCAGGTTCTCCCGGCTCTTCGGCGTGAACGTCGTCGTCAGGGAGAAGGCCTGCGCCGTCTGGCCCGGCATCCGCATGCTCAGGTAGTACGGCGGGACCGCGTTGCCCGACTTGTTGGTCGGGTCGTCCGGGACCTGCCAGCGCTCGCTGCCGGTGTAGAACGTGCCGGGGTTGGTGACGTGATAGCGGGTCAGCAGTTCGCGCTGCACCTTGAAGAGGTCCTGCGGGTAGCGCAGGTGGTCCAGCAGACCGGCGCTGATCTGGCTCTTCGGCTTCACCGTGCCCGGGAAGGCCTTCATCCAGGTCTTGAGCACCGGGTCCTTGGTGTCCCACTGGTACAGCTTCACCGTGCCGTCGTAGGCGTCCACGGTCGCCTTGACGGAGTTGCGGATGTAGTTGACCTGATTCTGCTGGGCCACCACCGCGCGCTGACCGGTGGTCAGCGAATCGGCCGTGGTGTCACCGAGCGTGGTGCGCGAGGCATAGGGATAGCCGTTGGTCGTGGTGTACGCGTCGACGATCCACTGAATGCGGCCGTCGACCACCGCCGGATAGGCGTCGCCGTCGATCGTCAGCCACGGGGCGACGGATTCGACGCGCTCCTTCGGGGTGCGGTTGTACAGAATCCGCGAGCCGTCGCCGATGGCGCCCGAATAGAGGATCTGCGGCTCGCCGAACGCCACCGCGTAGGCGGCCCGGTTGACCGGATTGGCGAGGCTGACGCCGCTCTTGCCCTCGTAGCTGTAGCTCTTCTCGCCGCTGTCGCCGGAGTAGTCCAGCTCCTTCTGCGGGCCGCCGACGATGGAGTACTGGGTGGTCTTCTCGCCGTAGTACACCCGCTGCTCGTACTTGCCGAGCGCGCCCTTGGTGGGCAGGTCCCGCTCGGTGAAGGCGGGGTCGCCCTCGCCGACCGCGGTGGTGCCCTTGGCGGTGATGGCGCCGTAGCCGTGGGTGTACTTGAAGTGGTCGTTGATCCAGTTGCGCTCGGGGATGCCGTTGATGTTCAGCTCGCGCAGACCGATGACCGTGTCCTGCTCCTTGCCGTCGACCTTGTAGCGGTCGACGTCCAGCGTGGAGGGGAACTGGTAGTAGCCCTTCACCTGCTGGAGCTGCTGGAAGGTGGGCGAGACGATGTTCGGGTCGAGCAGGCGGATGCTGGCGGTGGAGTCCGCCGCTCCGCGCAGCCGCTCCTTGTCCTGCTGGCTCTTGCCCTTCAGGTCGCTCTTGCCCACGTAGTCCGTCACCTCGGACCCGTCGATGCCGTAGGCCTCACGGGTCGCGGTGATGTTCTTCTTGATGTAGGGCGCTTCCTTGGCCTGCTCGTTCGGCTGGACCTGGAACTTCTGCACGATCGCCGGGTAGAGCCCGCCGATCAGCACGGCCGAGAGCACCATCAGGCCGAAGCCGATCACCGGCAGCTGCCAGGTGCGCCGCCAGAGCGTGGCGAAGAACAGCACGGCGCAGATCAGCGCGATGATGAACAGGATCGTCTTGGCCGGCAGATAGGCGTTGGCGTCCACATAGCGCAGCCCGGTCCAGCCCTCGGTGGACTTCAGCCCGCTGGACTTCACGGCGAGCCCGTAGCGGTCCAGCCAGTAGGCGACGGCCTTCAGCGTCACGAAGACGCCGAGCAGCACGGACAGGTGCCCCGTGGCCGCCGCCGTGGCCCGGCCGCCCGGGCTGGTGAGCCGCAGACCGCCGTAGAGGTAGTGCACCAGGGCCGCGGCGATCAGCGACAGGACCGCCGCCGCGAAGCCGAAGCTCAGCAGGAAGCGGTACCAGGGCAGGTCGAAGGTGTAGAAGGAGATGTCCTTGTGGAACTGCGGGTCCCGCTGCCCGAAGGACACGCCGTTGACCCACTGGAGCCAGGTGCGCCACTGGCCGGCGGCGGACGCGCCCGCGACCAGGCCCACCAGCGACGTGACCGCCAGCAGCACCCACTTCTTGTAGGGGGCGATGCTCATCCGGTAACGGTCGAGGCTCTGCTGCTCCACGGACATCGCGCTCAGCGGCGGCCGCAGCCGGTGCGCCAGCCAGATGTTCGTTCCCACCGCCAGGGCCATCAGCACGCCGAAGACGGCGAACAGGCCGATCTTGGTGCCGAGGGTGGTGGTGAAAACGGAGGAGTAGTCCACCGAGCGGTACCAGAGCCAGTCGGTCCAGAACCCGGCGAACATGACGAAGAGCATGGCCAGCACCGCCAGCACGCCCAGGGTCATCAGCAGGGTCCGGACACGCCGGGACGGTCGGCCGACTCTGATCCGTGGCCCTGACGGGCCTCCGCCGCGGTCCGGCATCTGGAAAGCCAAGGTGCGCACCTCGAAGTTCGCTGTGGATGAAGCTTGTCGATCGAGCCCGGCCGAGCCGTTGTGAAGCTTGGGAAGCTTGGGAAACGAGCTGTCGATCAGGCCCAGGCGATAGTAGGACCCACTGTGGCAACTTACCGACGCTTTACTCGGTTCCCGTTTTCGGGCTCGGTCAGGGCACGATATTGACCATGTCCAGCAATACCGGTTCGAACCTTCCCGGCTCCCAGGAGCCCAGCGTCCCCATGGCGGCCAGCCCGCTCACCCGTGCCGTGCTCGAGATCGACGAGTACGCCTCCACCCTGGGCTGGGACCAGCCCGCGCGGCTGTTCGCCCTGGTCGACACGGCCCGGCTGCGTGCCCAGGAGCCCGGCCTGGCCGCCCAGCTCGGCCTCGACGACGAGGCGTCGTCCAGCGCCTCCTACACCCCCATCGAGCAGGAGGAGCTGCCCAAGGGCACCGCCCTCGACAAGTTCCTGGGCACCATCGCCTGGCCCGACGCCGTGGTGGGGTGCGCCCTGACCGTGGAGCGGCTGATGCTCCCGCCGTCCGCCGAGACGTCCGTGCCCCACGGCATGAACGACAAGCAGCTCGCCGCGTGGGTCGCCAGGCACCCGGACCGCCAGGAGGTCCGGATGACGGTGGCCGTGCTGCGCGACGGCGCGCGCGAGTCCGCCGTCCGGCTGCGCGAGAAGGACTCGCCGACCGAGGTCCTCACCGGCGCCGACCTGGTGCCGGGGCTGGCCGAGGCGCTGTCCGCCACCTTCGAGGACTAGAAGGACCTGGAGGCTCCGTGAGGGGGCCGGTCAGCCCGTCTTGCACTGGGGCAGGCCGGCCGTGTCCCCCTTGCGGAGCTTCTCCAGCGACTGGAGGGCGTCCTTGATCGTGTCGACCTTGATCAGGGTCAGGCCCGACGGGGTGTCCTTGGCGGCGGCCGCGCAGTTGTCCTTGGGCGTGAGGAAGTAGCGGGCGCCCTTCTCGCGCGCCCCGACCGTCTTCATCTCCACGCCGCCGATCGGCCCGACCTTGCCCTCGTCGTCGATCGTGCCCGTGCCCGCGATGAACTTCCCGCCGGCCAGATCGTCCGGCGTGAGCTTGTCGACTATCCCCAGGGCGAACATCAGCCCGGCGCTGGGCCCGCCCACGTCCGCCAGCTTGATGTTGATCGTGAACGGGAAGGTGTGGTCCGTACCGGCCTGGATGCCGACGATGGCCCTGTTGTCGTCGGGGGCCTTGTTGGTGACGAGGGTGATCGTGTCCTCGGTCCTCGGCTGCCGCTTCTCCTTCTCCGCGGCGGCCGCCTCCTTGGCGGGAACGACCCGGAACGTCACCTTCTCGCCGGGCTTGTGCCGGGTGACCAGCTTGGCCACGTCGCCGGGCTGCTTGATCTCCGTGCCGTCGACGTCCTTGATGACGTCTCCGGCGTGCAGCTTCCCCTCGGCGGGGCTGCCCTTGACGACGGACGACACGACGACCCGGGTGCCCACGGGGATGCCGAGCTCCTTCAGGGCGGCGACCTTGGCGCTCTCCTGGGACTGGCTGAACTCCTCCGCCGTCTCCTGGTTCAGCTCGTCCGGGGACTTGTCGTCCGGGTAGAGCGTGCTGTGCGGGACGACCAGGTTGTCGTGGGCGAGCCAGCCCCAGACCGCCTCCACCAGGTTCATCCGGTACTGCGAGCCGGTGACGCGAACCGTCGTCATATTGAGGTGACCGGTGGTCGGATACGTCTTGTGCCCGGAGATCTGGAGCACCGGCTCACCGCCGTGCTCGCCCAGGGTGTTCACCGTCGGCCCCGGGGACATCTCCGCGTAGGGCACGGGGATCAGCACGCCTGCGCACAGGAGCGCGATCAGCATCAGGAGGGAGGCGAGCATCGTCGCGGTGCGGCGGGGCATGGAACGACAGTACGGGACCGGTCCGGCAGTCCACTCCCGGGGCGGTCCGTCCGGGGCAGATATCGGAACTCTCCGGCGACCCGGTCAGCCCGCCGGGCCGGATCCGGACTCGGCGCGTTCCATCGCCTCACGGAACTTGGCGTAACCGGCCAGTTCCGCGACATCTCCGGACTTGCGGTTTCTGGCCGCCCAGCTCCCCCACAGCGCGGCCACCACGGCCGCCGCAGCGGGAATCAGCAACCAAGCGAGCGCCGCCATGCCGGCCTCCGACCCCTTACGCAATCGCCATTGAACCGATGAGCAGATTAATCATCTTCGGTCTCAACGCTTACGTCAGGGGGCCGGTTACGCAACCAGGGACGGCCCAATAGTGGCCAGCTTCGGACACCGCCGACGTACTGCTACGCCC
>NZ_JAILXP010000428.1 GCF_020740895.1 Streptomyces sp. UNOB3_S3
CGGTGGGCGGGCCGGTCGGGGTCGGTCATGCACGCCGAGAGCGGTCCTCCCGGTGCCCGGACGGTGGTCATGGCGTGGGTGAGGAAGTCGCGGTGCCACACGAAGGGGCCTGACGGGCCAGCTTCGGGGTCCTTGTGCTGCTGGTAGGCCATCCACAGGGCGTGCAGCCAGGCCACGACGTCGTTGTGCTCCTGCCACTGCTGGCACCACGGGCAGGCGGTGGTGACCTCGGCGCCGTAGGTGGGCATCAGGAAGTCGTTCACCCAGTCGGAGAGGGCGTCCAGTTCGTTCTCGTACTCCTCGCCCTCCAGTTCCAGGATCGGGCGCGGTTCCGGCGGCGCGGTGGGCAGCGGCGGCATGCCGGGCAGGCCCGGCATGCCGAAGGCGGCGAACGGCGAGGGGGACGGGGCGGGCGCGGCGGCCAGGTGGTCGAGCTGCCGGGCCTGCTCGACCGACTGCTCCATCAGCTTGCGGACGCTGGCCTCGATGCTTTCCAGGTTGGTGTCCGGAAGCCGGATCGGCTCCATTTCCCCTTCGTCGTGGGGGTCGACGGATTCAGGCACGAATGGGTCTCCTTGCAGCCGCAGCCGTGAGTCGTGGAATTCGGCCCCAACTCTCCGGGAAATTCCCGGTTTCGCTAACCGGGGATGCCCTGCTATAACGCCCGGCGTACGGCGCGGAACACGGTGGTCGGTCTCGCGGGCCGTACGCCGGGCGGCGGGTCAGGCGGTGAGCGTGACGTCGTCTTGGGTGAGGGTCTGGCGCAGGGTCTCGGTGAGCCGGTCGGCGGCGATCTCGGCGTAGTGCTGGGTCTTCTCCACGCCGATGAAGTCCCGGCCCTCCATCAGGGCGGCCACGCCCGTCGAGCCGGAGCCGGCGCAGAAGTCCAGGACGGTGCCGCCCGGCGGAGCGATCTGCACCAGCTCGCGCATCACCTCCACAGGCTTTTGCGTGATGTGCTGCCGGTTCTTCCCCGAGGGCTGCGAGCCGGTGTACAGGCCCGGCAGGTACACCGGATTGCGGGATCCGTCGATGGCGCCCTTCGACGCCCAGACGATGAACTCGCAGTTCTGCGTGAAGCGTCCCTTCTGCGGCCTGGCCTGCGGCTTGTGCCAGGCCAGCACCCCGCGCCACAGCCAGCCCGCCGCCTGGATCGCGTCCGTGGTGATGGGCAGCTGCCGCCAGTCGGTGAACAGCAGTGCGGTGCCGCCTGGCTTGGTGAGGCGGTGGGCCTCGGTCATGGTCTGGGTGAGCCAGAAGCCGTAACTGCGCTGGTCCATGTTCTCGCCCGTGAAGTCCGGCAGCTGGTGGCCGGCGTCGGCGGAGGTGTACTTCTGCCGCGCGGTCCGGCTCGTACGCTCTTTCGCCGTGCGGCCGCCGGAGTTGTAGGGCGGGTCGGTGATGACGGAGTCGACACAGTTGTCCGGCAGGCCGGACAGCACGCTCAGTGCGTCGCCCTGGTGCAGGGAAAAAGGCAAAGGGGGAACCCCAATCCGGGTTGGGTAGTGAGAGGGAGAGCTGCTCCGGCTCGCGTGTGATTCCCGCGGCTTAGTGCGGGCAGGACGAAGCCCGCAGGCCGATGAGGCGGGGCGCGAGGGGGAGGGAATCAAAACTGTAGGGCAGGATTCCCGGTTGAGCTGTATCGCTGATCAAAAGCGCCCGGGATCAAACCTTGATCGCCGACTATTTCGTCAACCGGGGATCGCCGCTTACTGTTTTGGAACCGCCCGGCGCACACCGCCGCTGGCTTCTTCTCTCTCATTCCTCACGGAGGTTCGCCATGCCCTGGTCCACCTGACCTGCCCGTCCGGCCCAGGGCACGAGCGGCAACTCGTGTCCGCCTGCCGGCCTCGGTTCACCCACCACCCCGGCCACCGCACCCTTTCCACGCTTCGCGCATGCACGGCCGGGGCTCACTTCGAAGGACACCGCAGTGACCCACCCCTACCCTCCCCTGCCTGAAATCCGGCCACCGCGTCACGAGCGCCTGCCGGGAGGCGGCACGGGTTGAAGGGCATAGCCGCCGTCCTCGGCGTCGCCTGCCTCTCCCCTCTCCTGATCGCCGGCGCCGCGGCGACCGCCGCGGCCGGATCCGGCGGTGCACACTCCCAATTCGCGAACTGCACCACCGGTGCGGACGTCGACACCGACGCCGTCGCCAAGCAGGTCGCCTCGATCCTCGGCGGCAAGGGCTCCAGCAAGGACGTCCGTGTCGAGGGCCTGGAGCTGCCCGCGGAGCAGATCCCGAACGCGAAGGCGATCGTGGCCACCGGCATCTCTCTGAAGGTGCCCGAACGCGGGCAGATCGTCGCCCTCGCCACCGCGATGCAGGAATCCCGCATCCGCAATCTCAACTACGGCGACCTTGATTCGCTCGGGATTTTCCAGCAGCGCCCCAGCCAGGGGTGGGGCACGCCCGAGCAGGTCCGCGACCCCGTCCACGCGAGCACCCGGTTCTACAAGGCCCTGCTCGAGGTGCACGGCTGGCAGCAGATGACCGTCACCCAGGCCGCCCAAGCCGTCCAGGCATCAGGGTTTCCCGACGCGTACGCCCAGTGGGAACCGCTGGCCCGTGCCCTGCAACAGGCCATCGCCAAGACCCTGCCCGGCGGCGGCAAGGACGCCACGGCCAGCAAGGACGCGAAGGGCCAGGGCACCGGTACCCCCGCGCCGAGCGCGGGCGGAGGCTGTAAGCCCGGCGATGACGGATCCGGGTACGGGCCGATCCCGGAAGGCTCCGTCCCGAAGGGCTACACGATCCCCCAGGACGCCAACCCCAAGGCTCGTAAGGCCATCGAGTGGGCGATGCACCAGCTCGGGACGCTGTACCAGTGGGGCGGCGAGTGCACCAACCCGCACGGCCCCGACCCGATGGGCCGGTGCGACTGCAGCTCGCTGATGCAGCAGGCGTACGCCCACGCCGGCGTCCAGCTCACCCGCACCACCTACACCCAGGTCAACGAGGGCAAGCCCGTCTCGCCCAAGAGCCTCCAGCCGGGTGACCTGCTGTTCACGCGCGGGACGGCCGCCGTCCCGGAACACGTCGGCATGTACATGGGCGCGGGTCTGGTGATCAACGCGCCGCGCACCACCAAGCCCGTGCGGATCGAGCCGGTCAAGGACTGGGACGTCCTCGCCGCCCGCCGGGTCCTCTGACGCGCCTGCTGGCCTCGGGCCGGTGCCCCTGATACCGCCCGGGTGCCGCCGTCCCCTCTTCTTCTCCCCTCTCACCGCGGACTGGTCAACGTCCCCGCGTCTGCAAGGAGTTCTGCCATACCCATGTCTGTCGCAGACCGCGTCATCGTCCTCGCCTACGACCCAGGCGTCACGCCGAAGGAGGGCGGCCTGCCCGGCCTGTCGGTGCTGAAGAACGTGGTCAGCTCGATCAACCTGTTCGGCATCGTGGCCGTGGTCGGCGCGCTGGCCGTCTCGCTCGGCGTGTGGGCCTGGGGCCACCACACCGGCGGCCACCAGGCCGAAGCCAACGGCAAGAAGGGCGCCGTCGTCGCGGCCGGCGCCGCCCTCGGCCTCGGCGCGGCCAACGGTATCGTCGCCTTCTTCTCCGCGCTGGGGGCGCAGGTCCACTGATGCCGCGCTTCCCCTCGCCCCTCTCCGGCTACGGCACCGCCTGGTCCGCCAAGGGCCGTGTCCTCGTCGGCGTCTTCGTGCTGACTGTCCTGCTCACGGTCGCCGGCCTGGCCGCCTGGGCCAGCGGCAGCGGCGGCCAGGGCCACGACGACACCGGCGTCCCCTCCCCGGGCAGCGCCTCGGTGTCGGAGTCCGCGCCGAAGCCGGCACCCGGGACGGGCTCGGTGCCCAAGCCCCCGCAGCTGGCCGACCCGCTCGCCTACGCCAAGGCCGCCGCCGTGATGCTGTGGTCCTACGACACCCGCACCACCAGCCGCGACCAGCAACTGGCCGGCATGAACGCGTGGATGACCACGGAGACCAAGTACACCGACTGGTCCTCCCTCTCCGCTCAGGTCCCGGACCCGGTGCTGTGGTCGCGGATGGCCGACAACGCCCAGTACGCCACCGCACAGATCACCGAGGCGCACTTCCCGTCGGCGTTCAAGCAGGCCCTCGCCGAGAACCCCTCCGCGATCACCGAGGCGTACATCTACGCCGTCACCGTCACCGGCAAGCAGCAGATCAGCTGGAAGAAGGGCGGGGGCGGGGCCGAGGACCGTTCGCTCACCCTCGCCGTGCAGTGCCGTCCCTCGCACGACTGCTCCCTGGTCTCCCTCGCACCCCGCGTCGCCCCGTGACGGGCCACTGACCCAAGAAAGGAGGAAACGTCTTCAGTGGACTTCTGTTCCATCCCCATCGCGGGCAAGGTCTGCGCCGCGGCCGACGCCATCGACTTCGTGTCCGACCCGGGCAAGGCGATCACCGAAGGCATCGGCAACTGGATCGCCAAATCCACCGGCCAGCTGGCCGCCGCGGCGGCCGATCTCGCCGCCGAGGCCGTCAACAAGACGACCAACATCGACCTGGGAGCCGGCTGGTTCCGCAGCAACTACGAGCTAATCCTTCCGATCGGCCTCGTGCTCCTCGTCGCCACCTTCTGCGCCCAGCTCATCCGGGCCGCGGTCAGACGCGACGGCCAAGCCCTGGGACAAGCGTTCACCGGCACCATGTCCGGCGTCCTGTTCGCCTTCTCCGCCATCGCCGCCACCACCGTCGCCATCGAAGTCGTCGACGCGCTCTCCGACGGCCTGTTCAAGGCAGCGGACTCCTCGCTGTCCGACGCCGTGCGGCGCATGGTCAAGGTCTCCCAGCTCGGCGCCCTCGGCCCCCTCGGCTGGCTGGTGTGCGCCTTCTGCGGCCTCGGAGCCGCGATCGGAGCCTTCCTGTACTGGTGCGTGATGATGGTCCGCAAGGTCGGCATCCTCGTCATGGTCACCCTCGCCATTTTCGCCGGAGCAGGCGGCGGCTGGGAAGTCGCCCGCCGCTGGAGGCGGGGCTGGATCGAAGCCACTGCCACGCTCATCTGCAGCAAACTGCTGATGACCGTGATCTTCCTCCTGGGCATCTCCGCCATGGGCAAGACCGAAGCGAAGGACGGCCTCGGCGCGCTCGCCGACGTCATGTCCGGCATCGTCATCATGATCCTGGTGCTGCTCTGCCCGTACGCCACGTTCAAGTTCGTGCACTGGGCCGCAGAAGGGACCAGCGGCGAGGACATCCACCGTGCCGGCGGCGCCGGTGCCCAGATCGCCAAACAGCACGCCGAACGCGCCGCCCGCAAGGGGGCCCAGGCCGTGGCTGCGGCCGGAACCGGTGGCGCCGCCGCCGGAGGCGCCGCAGCACCGCAGGGCCCCGACGCAATCCCTGGTGGCTTCCCCGGTGACATCGCCCCCACCAGCAGCGGCGGACAGAGCGGCAACCAGGGCGGATCCGGTGGTTCCTCCGGCGGCGGCCTGACGAACGGTCTGGAGAAGGCTGTTCAGCCCCCGCCGACCCGCCCGACCGATGACACCGGCGGACAGTTCGGCGGCGGCCCCGGCCCGGGCGGAGGCGGCCACGGCGGACCGGGATCCGCAGCCGCATCCGGCCAAGGCGGCGGATGGATGACCGTCACGCCGACCAGCGCGACACCCCCGCCGCAAGGCGCCCCGCCCGCACCGCACGCGGGTGACTCGGTGAACGG
>NZ_JAILXP010000429.1 GCF_020740895.1 Streptomyces sp. UNOB3_S3
GGGCAGGGGCGGGGGCTAGGAAATCACCGCCCCTGCCGCCACGAACGCACAAATCAGCACCGCCAGGATCACCAGCAACGGCCACACGAACCGCAAGTACCTGTCGTAGCCGACCTTCGCCAGCGACACCCCGCCCACCACCACGGCGGTGGTCGGCACCCAGAGGTTCATCCAGCCGCTCGCCGCCTGCCAGGCCGTCACGACGACCGCGCGGGCGACGCCGGCGAACTCGGCCAGGGGCGCGAGGATCGGCATGGCGAGCGTGGCGTGCCCCGAGGTGGAGGGGATCAGGAACGCCAGCGGCAGGTTGACGACGAAGACCATGACGCCGAAGAGCGCCTCCGGGGTGCCCCGGACCGTGCCCTCGATGGCGTGGAGCACCGTATCGATGATCTTCGCGTTCGTCATGATGACGGTGATGCCCCGGGCGAGCACGATCACCAGCGCCGGGGAGACGAAGTCCGCCACGCCCTGGACGAGCGTGGCGCTCAGCTTCTGCTCGCCCAGCCGGGCGACGAGCCCGACGAGCACCGCGGCGGCGATGAAGAGGGCGGCCAGCTGGGCGAAGGACCAGCCCAGCTCCCAGCCGTAGGGGGTCGCGTCGGCCTTGCCGCTGAGCGCGCTCGACCAGGGGATCACCGAGAAGATCATGAAGGCGAAGACCAGGGCGACCAGCACCAGCACGCCCTTTTGCAGTCCCGTCAGCTCCGGTGGGTGGACCGCCTGCTCGGCGAGCTCGCGGTCGCCCTCGCGGAAGCCGGTCAGGGAGCGGGCCGGGTCCGCCCGCACCCGGTGGGCGTAGCGGACGACGTAGGCGATGGTGACGGCTGTGAGCACCAGCCACATCACGAATCTCAAGGCGATGCCGTCGCCGAGTGAGATTCCCGCTGCCGAAGAAGCGACCCCGGTGGCGAAGGGGTTGACCGTCGAGGCCAGGACTCCGATGCCCGCGCCGAGGATGATCGTGCCGGTCGCGACCATGCGGTCATAGCCGAGCGCGAGCATCAGCGGCACCAGCAGCCCGTAGAACCCCAGGGTCTCCTCGGCGAACCCCTCGACCGTGCCCAGCAACGAGAAGACCGTCATCACCCCGGCGATGAGCAGCGCCCCGCGCGACCTCAGCCGGTGGGCGAGGCGTTCGATGCCGCGGTCCAGGGCGCCGGTGGCGAAGACGACGGTGATGAACGCGCCGATGGCGAGGACGAAGAGGAACACCCCGGCGCTGCCGTAGAGCGAGCCGACGGCGTCGGGCGCGACCTCGCCGGTCTTGAGGTCGCGGACGCCGTAGAGGCCGTTGACGGGTGCCAGGAAGAGCTGGCCGAGGCGGTGGACGAAGCCGCCCCGGGCGGGTTCGTGGTGGTAGGTGCCCTGGAGGGGGTTGCCGTCGGGGCCGCGGTCGTAGGTGCCGGAGGGGATGAAGAAGGCGACGATCCAGACGGCCACCGTGACCGCCGCGAGAACGGTCAGCGCGCTGGGGAAGACGAAGCGGTGCCCTGTCCCCGCCGTCTCCCGGTCCGCCCCCTGCGGTTTCTCCTCCACGACGGCACACCTCTCGACCCCGGGCAACCACCCGGTCAGTCAGCTTTTGTGCCGATTCTGACGTACGGTCATGCCCACGTGGCTGAGGCGCGCAGGCCTCACAGCGGCCGTCGGCCGCGCCCCAGGTGGTTGAAGGCGAGGTTGAGCAGCACCGCCGTGAGGCAGCCGGCGCTGACCCCCGAGTTCAGGATGATCTTCAGGGTCTCGGGGATGGCGGTGTTGTCGTAGAAGGTGCGGGAGACGACCGGGATCAGGCCGACGCCGAGGGAGGCGGCCGCGATCAGCAGGTTGTCGCCCTGGTCCAGGCCCGCCGTGCGGAGCACGTCGATGCCGCTGGCGGCGACCGTGCCGAAGAGGACGATGCCCGCGCCGCCGAGGACCGGCTGGGGCACGAGGGCGATGAGGGAGGCGAAGGCGGGGCTCAGGCCGAGCAGGACGAAGAACAGCCCGCAGGTGGCCACGGTGAAGCGGCTGCGGACGCGGGTGATGGCGACCAGACCGATGTTCTGGGCGAAGGCGCTGTTGGCGAAGCCGTTGAAGAACGGGCTGATGGCGCTGCCCAGGGTGTCGGCGCGCAGGCCCGCGGCGATGACCTTCTCGTCGGCCCGGCGGCCGACGATCTCGCCGAGCGCGAGCATGTCGGCGGTGCTCTCGGTCATGCAGACCAGCATCACGACGCACATGGAGACGATCGCCGGCACCTCCAGGACGGGGTGGCCGAAGTGGAACGGGGTGGGGAAGCCGACGAGGGCGGCGTGGCGGGTGGCGGTGGTGTCGACGGCACCGGTGGGGACGGCCAGCAGCGTGCCCGCGACGATCCCCAGCAGGATGGCGATCTGCCGCAGGAAACCGCTGAGGAGCCGCCGCAGGACGAGCACGGTCGCCAGCGTCGCCCCGGCCAGGGCCAGATTGGTCAGCGAGGCGGGCCGGTCCGGCCGGCCGCCCTGGATCCAGCCGAAGGAGACGGGCAGCAGGGTGATCCCGATGAGGGTGATGACCGTGCCGCTGACGACGGGCGGGAAGAAGCGGACGAGCCGGCAGAAGGAGGGCGCCAGCAGGAAGCCGAGGACTCCGGCCACGATGACGGCGCCGTGGATGACGGGCAGCGCGTCCCCGTGGTCGGGGCGGGCGTCGGCGATGGCGAGCATGGGGGCGACGCCCGCGAACGAGACGCCGTTGACGAACGGCATCCTCGCCCCGACCTTCCAGAAGCCGATCGTCTGGAGGAGCGTCGCGATGCCCGCCGTGAAGAGGGCCGCCCCCACCAGGAAGGTGATCTCCTTCGGCGGGAGGCGGAGGGCCGCGCCGAGGACGAGCGGCGGGGCGACCACTCCGGCGTAGCTGGCGGCCACGTGCTGGAAGCCGCCGGCCAGCAGCCGGCCGGGGCCGGGGACCCGGTCCACGGGGTGGGTCCCCGCGCCCGCGCCGCCCCGCTCGGGGTCGTCGTCCTCCGGTTCCCGGTCGGGCCGCTCGGTGGCGCCGGGCTCTGCGGTCACGGCTGTTCCTCCGGTGTGGTGGGGGGAGGGAGAAGGACCGGGGCGCGGGGCGGTGCCCCGTGCCCCGGTCCGGCCCGCCGA
The DNA here is from genome assembly GCF_020740895.1 of Streptomyces sp. UNOB3_S3. Lineage (GTDB taxonomy): Bacteria > Actinomycetota > Actinomycetes > Streptomycetales > Streptomycetaceae > Streptomyces. Next base: position 3,117 of record NZ_JAILXP010000429.1, read on the forward strand.
GGGCCGTCCCCCTCGGCGGGCGGCTCGCGCGGGCGGCCTCAGCCGTCGGCCGCCATGCGGGCCAGGCGCCGGGCCTCGCGGCGGGCCTCGCGGGCGATGGTGTCCTCGTCGGCGGTGACCAGGTGGCCGTCCTCGACGACCGGCCTGCCGTCGACGAGGGAGAGGGTGACGGGCGCGGGCGCCCCGAGGACGAGGGCGGCGACCGGGTCGGCGATGGTGGAGTGGCCGAGGCCGTCCAGCTTCCACAGGACGAGGTCGGCGAGCTTGCCCGGCTCCAGCGAACCGGTCTCCGCCGCGCGGCCCAGCACCTGGGCGCCGCCGTAGGTGCCCAGCCGCAGCGCCTGCCGGACGTCGAGGGCGCCTTCGCCGCCCGCGAGCCGGTGGACGAGGAGGGCGTTGCGCAGCTCGGTGTGGAGTTCGCCGGTCTCGTTGGAGGCCGTGCCGTCCACGCCGAGGCCGACGGGGACGCCGGCCCCCAGCAGGGCGGGGACGGGGGCGGTGCCGGCGGCGATCCGGGCGTTGGAGGAGGGGCAGTGCGCCACGCCCGTGCCGGTGCGGGCGAAGGCGGCGATGTCGGCGTCGTTCATGTGGATGCAGTGGGCCATCCACACGTCCTCGCCGAGCCAGCCCGTGGACGCGAGGTAGTCCGTGGGCCCCATGCCGAACCTCTCCTTGCAGAACCGCTCCTCCTCGACGGTCTCCGAGCCGTGGGTGTGGAGGCGCACCCCCTTGCGGCGGGCGAGCTCCGCGGCCTCGCGGAGGAGTTCGGTGGAGACGGAGAACGGTGAGCAGGGGGCGACGCCGACGCGGAGCATCGAGCCGAACGACGGGTCGTGGTGGGTGTCGATGGCCTCCTCGGTGGCGAGGAGCGCGGCCTCGGTGGTCTCGACGGCGAAGTCGGGCGGCAGTCCGCCCGCCGACGCGCCGCGGTCCATGGAGCCCCGGGTGGGGCTGAACCGCACGCCCATCTCGCGGGCGGCGCGGATCTCCGCGCCGAGCAGGTCGCCCGCGCCCCGGGGGAAGACGTAGTGGTGGTCCATGGCGGTGGTGACGCCGCCGCGCACCATCATGGCCAGCGAGCCGCGCGCAGCGGCGTGGACCATCGGCTCGTCGATGCGCGCCCAGATGGGGTAGAGGGCGACGAGCCAGTCGAAGAGGTTGGAGTTCTGGGCGAGGCCCCGGGTGAGCCACTGGTAGAAGTGGTGGTGGGTGTTGACCAGGCCGGGGGTGGCGAGGTGGCCGGTGCCGTCGACGCGGCGGACGACCCCGGTCAGACCGGCGGGGGCCGGTCCGGGGCCGACGGTCTCGATGAGGTTGCCGGCGACGACGATGTGGCCGGAGGCGTACTCGGTGTCGTCCGCGTCGACGGTCGCGACGGCGCAGTTCTCGATGACGACACGGGCCGGTGAGGGTGCGGGGGGTGGGTGTTCCGCCATGGTCGTGTGTCCTTAACGGTCCTGGAGGTCCTAGAGGTTCGTCATGTCCACCGGTATGCGGGGCTCGGCGCCGTCGCGCAGGATGGTCGCCTCGATGAGGCCGTAGGGGCGGTCGGCCGCGTAGTAGACCTCGTTGTCGTTCTTCAGGCCGAAGGGTTCGAGGTCGACGAGGAAGTGGTGCCGGTTGGGGAGGGACAGCCGGATCTCCTCGACACCGGGGCAATTCTCGATGACCCGGGAGCCCATGCGGTAGAGGGTCTGCTGGAGCGAGAGCGAGTACGTGTCGGCGAAGGCCGCCAGGAGGTGCTCGCGGGCCTGCCGGTACGAACGGTCCCAGTCCGCGTCGGGGGTGGAGTGGCGCCAGCGGGCGTGCACCTGGGTGGCGAGGACGCGGTCGCGGGTCTCGGGGAGGGTGGTGTAGCGGTCCTCGACGTAGCCGGTGAACTCGGAGTCGGTGGAGTTCAGCACGGTCAGGTCCTTGAGACCGGAGACGATCTCCCAGGCGTTGCCGTCGAAGCGGATCTGGGCGGTGCGGGTCTCCCGGCCCTCACGGACGAAGGAGTGGCGCTTCGGTCCGGGGGTCTCGATCCGTTCCCATGCGTATTCCTCGACACGGATCCGGGCGCTGTGGATCGTGGGTTGGCTGGTGACGAAGTGACGGGCGAGGAGGATGCCGAACTCCTCGGCCGATGCGATGCCGTGCTCCTTGGCGAAGGCGAAGACGGTGTTCTTGGTGGTGTCGGTGGTCAGGACGTTGGCATTGGAGCCGGAGAGGTGGACGTCCGTCATATCGCCGGCGAGCGCGACGGAGACGTTGAGGTCCTTGATGTGATGGGTGCTTCCCTCGCGGGTGATCCGTACGATGCGGTTCTCGGCCTTGCCGTACTGGTTCTGACCCAGGATCACGGGCTAACTCCCTCGGTATACGGAGTATCCGAACGGGCTGAGCAGCAGCGGTACGTGGTGGTGCTCGCCGGGCGACACCGCGAAGGCGACCGTCACCTCGGGGAAGAACACCGTGCCGGCTCCGGCGGACAGGTACGGCCCGACGTCGAAGCGCAGCCGGACGTGCGTGGCGGCGGCCAGGGGTGGCG
>NZ_JAILXP010000043.1 GCF_020740895.1 Streptomyces sp. UNOB3_S3
CGCGGGGTGTGTCCGCGCTGTCGGGGGTCCCGGCGAGGCGCTGCTGGAGGCGCAGGTGGCGGAACTCGTAGTGGGCGCCCGACTGCCGCAGCACGCCGCGCCGGTGTGCTTCGGCGAGGAATCCCATCAGCCGCCAGGGGGCGCGTCCGGTCAGGGCCAGCCAGATGCGGGCGATGCCCAGCCGTCCCCAGGCGCTGAGCGCGAGCGCGGACGTGCCGACCGGTACCCACAGTTCGATGGGCATGGTGCCCACCGGGCTGCCGGGGCCGATCAGGAGAGCCACGGCCCAGCAGATCCCGCCGGCGAGGACGGCCGCGGTCGCGCCGCGCGCGAGCGTGGCGGCGCGGTCGGTGCGCAGGGTGCTGCGCGGACCCGCGGCCCGCATCGTGTCGGAGGGGATGCTCAACGCACGGTAGACGCCGGAGGCGCAGCCGCCGATCACACCCACCAGTGCCCCGAAGCCCAGGATGGGCATCATGGCGTCGCGGACGATGACGAGGGCGGGGCGCTCGGCGAGCCACAGCTGGGCGCGCCACGGCAGTTCGAGCGCCACGTTCCAGGCGTCGGCCCTGGGCAGGCCCGGGGCCGTGAGCACCGGCCCCTCGCGCTCCATGCGGACGCGGATCTCCTGACGGAACGGTTCCCACCGGCGCCCGCCGCGGGCGATCCGGGCGTGTCGCGGTACGGCCAGGGGGACTTCACCGGGGCCGCCGAAGAGCAGTTCCCCCAAATAGGGCGTCGTGGAGGTGGCCGTACGGACGCCGTCCGCCGCTTTCTCCAGACGCCAGCCTTCGACCATCCGGCTGTCCGGGATCCGGGGCGCCCACCGGAACTCCTGTGCCGCGAAGAGCCCGGTGATCCCGCCGACGACAGTGGCGGCGAACAGCCCGATGAGCGTACAGACGAGGAAGCCGCGCAGGAGACCGCCGGCGAATCCCTTCAGCATCGCCGTGAAAGTCGTGTGCGCGGCCGCGACCCGCTCACCGTGCCGCTGTCCCGCCACAAACAGCAGAACGCCCGCCACGAGGGCGGTCGTGGCCCACAAGACCTCGCCGGAGCAGACGAGAAGGATGATTCCGGTGGCCGTGGCCACGACGCCGAGCAGCCGGACGGCTCCGCTTCCGCTCGAGCTGCCGGCCCACGGCAGGCCCAGGGGAGGAGGGCGCCGGGGCAGGCCGGCCGCGGCGAACATCATGGATACGACAAGTCCGTAACAGCATCCGTTGAGGAACCAGGCCGGACGGGGTGTGATCACGCGGCCGAGCCGGAGGCCGAGCACAGGCGGGCACAGCAGTCCCAGGAACACCGCGACGACCGCCGCGGCCGCGATGAGCGTCAGGGCCATGCGGGCCAGCCGGCGCGGCCCTTGCGGGCTGCCGGTCTCGGCGGGCAGCAGGAAGGCGAGACCGAAAGCCAGGCCGGTGAGGTCGCCGAAGAGGTTGAGCAGGGTGGAGAGCGGACTGTCCCAGTCGCCGATGACGCCTCCCCCGAAGCGGGCGAGCGGTACGAGCACCGCGGCCGTCGCCAGCAGCGACAGGACGGCGGGGCCGAGGACGCGCAGCGGGCGCGGCATGGCCGCGGGTAACTGCCACCAGGCGAGCCGCCACGTGCCGTGTGTTCCGTCATGGCTGCCCAGGTCGAGAGCCAGCCGACGGAGCCAGCGGTGCGCGGCGTCCGGCTGCCAGGTCCTCCTGTGGGAGTCGTGGGTGTCGGAGAAGGCCGCCGGGACGAAGGCGTCCAGAAGGTGTTCCTCGATGCTGCGTGCCGTGGGAAACCGTGTGGTGTTCGCGAGTTCGGCCGGGTCGCGTGAGGCGTCCTCGTAGACCGTGCGGGCCAGCGCCACCATCAGCGGCGTGCGGAGCACCTCGGCCAGCGGTTCCGGTGGTACGCGCAGGATGCTCGTCCATACGGTCGAGCCGTGCTCGTCCGGCCGCGCCGTGCGCTCCAGGTAGGTCCGTGCCGTGTCCGGGTCGAGCGGATCGAGCCGCACGACTTCCGCCGCGGTGAGCACGTCTCCGGAGGCGACGGCCCGGGTCCACGCGGCGGTGCGGCAGGTCAGCAGAACAGGGAGGCGATCATCCAGTTCCGCGTTGAGACGTCGTACCGCGTCACCGTGCGCCGGCTGAGGGAGCTCGTCGAAGCCGTCAAGGACGGCCAGGACGAAGCCGGAGTCCAGCAGTTCGCGGGCCAGTGTGCGGTCGTCCACGACGGCGGCCAGCGGCCGGTACTCCGCCGCCAGCCGCTCGGCGAGCCACTCGCGCAGGGAGACGGCACCCGGATCCCAGCCCGCCAGCGGAAAGAGGACAGGTACGGGACCACCCGGACGCCGTACGGCGAGCATGCCCAGGACGAACTGCACGGCGAGGATGGTCTTCCCCGCGCCGGGCTCGCCGAGCACCACCAGTCGGCGGGAGGGAAGCGCTGTGAACACCTCGACGATGCGGGCGAGGCGCCGGTCACCGTCTCGCGGTGCGGGCAGCGGCCGGCCCCGGAGGACGTTCTCCCGGTGATCGGCAAGCGGTGGCCCGAGTGTCGACCAGCCGACGTCCAGCGGAGCGGGGTCCTGGAGCCGGCGCAGCTGTGCCTCCCGCGCCCACTGGCCCTCCACCGCCTCGGCGAGGGCGTCGGCCGCGTGCTGACGCCGGGTGCGCGGAGACCGGGCGTGCCCACCGTCCGGGCCTCGCAGGAGGTCGGCGGCGAAGGCGCACACCGAGACGACCGCGGAGACGACGGAGATCCACAGGGAGGCCGCGTCGTTCCTGTCGCCGTGGTTCCGCCACAGCACGACGGCCAGCGCGATCAGGGCCGTGCAGGCCAGGCCGAGGCCGATGCGCCGCTGCACACGCGCCCGTTTCAGTGGCGCCCACATGAGCCCGCACCCCCGCTTCCGTAACCGTCCGTACTCAGTGAACGACGCGTCCGCCGAAGCCGTGCCTCCGTCCGGGAGGCGCACGGAAGCGTGAAGGGGGCAATCCCGGGCGGCGCCCTCACGCTCGGGCTTGCTCACGGAACGTGATTACGGAATCGGACCTACGAGAGAGCAGGGTGACGACCTCGCGCCGATCCACCCGCACGTCACGGATTACTCATGCCCTGAAGATCCGGTCCAGTTGCCGCTCCAGCACCGCCATCGCCGACTCCGGGCTGCGGTGGCCCACGAGGATGCTCGTGCCCAGCCCCGCCGATAGGGCCAGCAGGGCGATCGCTTCCGGGCGGGGGTCCGTTCCCGGGTGGGTGAGGTCCGCTTCCCGGGCCGCGCGCAGGAGTTCGGTCAGGTGGTCCTCGGCCGCTTCGGGGCTGCGGATGAAGGGCTGGGCGGCGAGGGCCTCGTCGGTGACGGACAGGACGGCATACGAGGTGTAGACGAGGTGGAAGGTGCGGCCGGCCTCGTCGGTGGGAAGGGACGCCATCAGGATCGCCTCGATCACCGCGCGCGGGCCAGGGTTGTCGCCGGCCGCACGGAGCCGGGCGGCCACCCGTTCGCCGAATCGCTCGGTCAGGTGCTCCAGTCCGTAGAGGAGCAGCTTCTCCTTCGTCTCGAAGTAGTACTGCACCAGCCGCAGCGACACGCCCGCCTCCGCCGCCACGTCCCGCATCCGCACGGCGTGCAGCCCGCGTTGTCCGGCGACGCGCAGGAGCGCCTCGGCGATCTCGGTGCGCCGTTCTGCGTGGTCCACGCGCTTCGGCATCGGTTGCGGCTCCGTTCTTCGGTGGCAAGGGGCTTCAGTGGCAAGGGGTTTATCCGTGGCAGCGGCCTTCTGTGACCGGGGCCTCTTTATGGTACCGCTGTATCAGTTTGATGGTACGGTCGTACCACGAACCAGGTGATCGTTTCCTAGGAGGCCACCCGTGCCCCAGACCACGACCCGCGACAAGTCCCGCGCGCGCACCCGCCTCGACGTCGGCCGTTACGTCAACGACGCCCTACGGGACCGCTACTTCGCGGCATGCGACGCCGTCTTCGCCCTGGGGGCGACGGCCGTCGCGGAGACGGACGTGGAGACCTCGTTCGGGACGACGCACGTCTACCGCTACGGCCCCGACGACCCGGCCGCCGCCTCCCGCACCCCGGTCGTCCTCGTGCACGGCGCCGGCAGCTGCTCCGCGATGTGGTACCCGAACACGCCCGCGCTCAGCGCCGAGCGGCCCGTCTACGCGATCGACACCCCGGGCGACGCGGGCCGCAGCGTGCAGCGCGAACCGCTGCACCGGCCCGAGGACGCCGCGCGGTGGCTGGACGAGACGCTCGCCGGGCTCGGCCTCGACCGCGTCCACCTCGTCGGCTCCTCCTACGGCGGATGGCTCGCCCTGAACCAGGCGCACCGCGGGTCCGGCCGGCTCGCCTCCGTCACCCTGCTCGACCCCGGCGGTCTGGAGAAGGTGGGGCTGCGCTTCTTCGTCTGGATCTTCGTCAGCCTCTTCGCGACCTTCGCCCCCAAGGCGCTGCGCCCCCGGCTGGCGCGCTGGCTGGAGCAGCCCGTTCTCATCGAGCCCGAGCTGCGCGCGATGGTCAGGGCGGGGGTCCGGGCGTACCGCATCCGCCGCCCGGCCCCGCTCCCCCTGTCCGAGGAGGAGCTGACCACCATCCGCACCCCGCTCTATCTGGTGCTCGGCAAGCGAAGCCTCCTCGTGCACCCGAAGCGGCAGGTGGAGCGCGTTCCGCGGCTGATACCGGGAGCCCGCGCCGAGATCGTCCCGGACACCGGCCACGGGCCCCAGATCGATCACGCGGAGGAGATCAACCGGCGGATGCTCCGCTTCATGGACTCCGTCGAATGACAGCCGACGGCCGGCCTGCGCACGCGCGAGCGCACACGCAAGCCGGCCGTCACCAAAGCCGTCACCAGAGCCGTCACCAGAGCCGTCACCAGAGCCGTCAGTGGATGATCAGCGCGTTCGCCATCAGCCGCGGCCCCGTGCTGTCGGAGGGCCGGTTGACGAGCCGGCCGCCGACCACCATGGTCGTCGACCCGCCGCCGTCGAGGTTGAGGGCGTCCACCGCGCCGAGGGAGCGCATGACGGCCGCGCTCTCCCGGAAGGACAGCCCCGAGCTGTAGCCCGGGCGGCGGCCGTCGACGGCGACGAACAGCAGTGAGCCGTCGGCCGTCACACCGGCGAGGCTGCGCGGGTGCCTATGGGTGCCGAAGTAGTCGAAGAAGCCGGGGTCGTCCGGGTAGTTGAAGCCTTCGGCCTCCGCGGGAATGTCGATACGGCCGTCCTTCAGCAGTTGCGGGCCGCCCGAGGCGACGTCCATGCCGCGCCCGGCGGTGGCGGTCAGGGGACGGCCGTCGCGGTCGACGACCATGGCCGTCACGGTCACCACCTGGCCCTTGCGGGCATGGGCGCGCAGCCAGTCGGCGCCGTCGCCCGTACCGGCGAGCAGCGTCGTGCCGGACGGGAACGTGCCGCCGCGCCGGTCGCGCGTCTCCAGCACCCTGCCGTTCTTGTCGAGCACCACCGCGGCGCCGTCACCGGCGTGCACGGGCCCGTGGAAGAAGTCGGTGTACTGGATGACCTCGGAGTCGTCGGTGCACAGGGCGTCGTGGCGCGGCCGTTCGGTGGGCACGTCGCCGCCGGTGCCGCCGCAGTTGCGGATCTTGCCCGGGGAGCGGTTCAGCCCGTCGAGCTCGCGCTGGGCGCCGTCGGCGGAGCGCAGGCGCAGATTGGTGCTCAGCCGCTGGACGGAGGGGCGTGCGCGCCGCTCGGAGGGCAGGACGAGGGCGCTGGTTCCCTGTACCGCTTCGCTGACGAGCTTGCCGCCGACGACCGACAGGCCGGCGACGTCGCCGAAGGTGCCGTCCTCCTCGTCCGAGCCGTAGCTGCCGTTGATCCCGGCAATGCCGCCCATGTGCTTGACCATGTCGGCCAGCGTCTCGCCGCCCGGCACCCGGTCCAGGGACTGGCGCACCTGGACCCGCTGCCGCTGGGCGGCGGAGACCTTCAGCACGTCGACGACCCAGGGGCCGGTCCGGCCGGTGCCGTCCTCCCCCGTGAAATAGGTGTGCGTGGGACGGAAGCCCGCCACCCGCAGGTCCTTCACCAGCTGGTCGGCCGCCGCCTTGTCGGCGAGCTCGCCGACCCGTACGCGCCAGCCCCACGGCTGCTTCGAGGGCAGGTCCTGGGGACGCTCGTCCACCCTGCCGACCACGGGTTCGAACCCGGCGTCGTCCAGCCGGTCGGCCAGGGAGCGCGCCGCGCTCTCGTCCTTCAGCAGCGCGACCTCGACGGTCCAGTGGTCACGGGCGTCGGGGCGGCCGCGCTTGATCCGGGTCCAGGTCACTCCCGGGGCGACCTGGGTGGCCGTACGTGTCTCCGGCAGGTTGGCGTCCCCCAACGGGAGCCGCTGTACGGCGGGTTGAGCGACCGCCCGGGTCTGCTGCAGACCCATGGCGGGCAGAACGAGCGTCAGTACGGCCAGGCCGGCGGTGAGTGCCGACCGGCGCATACGTCTGATCTTCACCACTTTCCTCCCTGCCCTCTCTGTGTCGTGGCGCTGTGTCGTGGCGCGGGCTGTCGCCGCAGTGTGGCCGCGCAGCGTGTCGCCCACGAGAACGCTCAGCTCAGCATGGCGTAATGCAGCGGAAACAAGATGCTGCTGTGCCCGAGGAGTTGGGCTGGTTCACCCTGTGGGGGACGCGCCGTCGCCATGTGGACACATGGACACGGCAACGGTCGTCACAGTCGTCACGACCGTCACGGGGACACGGGGCTACCACCGTCCGTGAAAATCTCCCATCATGCCGCAACCCGGCCCACCCGGCGGCGAAAACCTCGACGCGGATCGTTCAACTCACCGCGCCCGCTAGGCTACTGGGAGCAACGGCTCTGCCTCCCCTGAGTGCCCCGCCCGCCCGGGCGGGGCCCCGGCGCGTACCCGCGTACCGGGATCGCCAAGAGGTGAGGAGCCGGCCGATGGTGAAGCCGAGGAACAGGAGGAGGCGTCGGGAACGGCGTCCCGGTCGGGGTTGTCAGGACTGGATGACGCTCTCGGCGGTGCTCCTGAACGCGGTTGCCGCCATCGCGCGGTGTTGCGACCAGCTGCTGCGCTGAGGCGTACCGGCTGGGGCGGTTCCGGACGATTGGTCGGTTCCACCGGAAGGTGTGGACCCGGCCGCTGATAGGTCGGCCGGGTCCACGCGATGCCTCGCACGCGACAGGCCTGGCTCTCGGCACCCCCGGAGCCGGGCCTTTCGTGTCCCGTACGAGAGACTTGCCTCCGCCGCTCGTTCCGCGGAGCTCGGTCGTCTACGTCATCCGCGACGCCATCCGCGGCGTCGGTCCGCGGCGTCGATCTGCGGCCGCCCGGCGTTCTCCCGGCGGCGCCGGCTGGCCGCGAACGTCACTCTAGCAATTGGTCAAGCGCGCGCTACCCCTTTGACCTGCGACGAAGCGAATCCGGCCAACACGGGCCACGTCAAACGCCCACCGTCCGCCATGCCCCGCCATGCCTTCGCCACCCCCGTCAGCAGCCAGAACGCCGCCGAGGGCCCTCATGCCCCGCCCACAGGTGGCGCGCGGGGTGGCGATTGCCGGGCGGCCGCCCCCCTGCCGACGTCCTCGCCGGGGCCCGCACGCCACGCCGTACGGGCCCCGGATTCAGCCGCGAGCCCCGCCCCTCTCCCCCGACCGGCCCATGTTGCTTACCGAATGGAGCAATACGACTACCCTGCGGATGCTCCGTCCGGAGTGGGGGGTGAACCTCGGAAACGAAGGAGGTACACCCAATGAAGTCAATCCGTACCGCTCTCTGCGGCACCCTGACGGCAGTCGCCGTCTGCGCGGCCCCCGCCGCGTTCGCCCTCGGCTCCTCCAACACCCCGGTCAAGCCGCCCGAAAGCAGCGTCGTACAGCACACCGGTCATGACGACGACTGCTGCGACGACGACCACGGCCGCGGTGACCACGACCACGGCCACGGCCGTCACGACCGCGACCGGGACGACTGCGACGACGACCACGGTCGGGACGACCACGGACGTGACCACGAGGACCACGGCCGCGACCACGGCCGGGACCACGACCACGGACGTGACCACGGCCGCGACCACGACTGGGACGACCACGGACGTGACGACCACGGCCGGGACGACCACGGGCGTGACCACGGCCGGGACCACGAGGACCACGGCCGCGACCACGGCCGGGACCACGGACATGACGACCACGGCCGCGACCACGGACACGACGACCACGGGCGTGACCACGGTCGGGACCACGACCACGGCCGCGACCACGGACGTGACGACCACGGGCGTGACCACGAGCGGCCGCACGGCCGCAACCACACGGGCGGCGGCGCCACCGCGCCGGTGGCCGCGTCCGAGTCCACGTCCGTCGACGCCCCCGCACTCGCCCTCGCGGGCGCCACGGTGGGTATGGCCGGTGGGCTGATCTGGTACCGGCGCCGCGCCAGCGCGGCCAAGCGGTGACAGGGAGCGAACCGGCGTCATGTCAGAAGCGCGCACAGGCGGTCGGAACCGCCGCCTGCTGACCGGGGTGGCCTGGGTGGCTCTGCTGCTGGCCCTGTGGCTCTGGGGTCACGACACCGCGGAGGAGCCGATAGCCTCGGCCCCCAAGCCCGGTGACGTGGCCACCGCGGGCCGACCCCCTGCGCGCGGCCTGCCCCCGGCACACGATCCGTTGCCGGGGGCGGGCCCCCTCGCGCTCGCCATCAAGGCGGTGGGGCTCAAGGCCCCGATCGAGGGGCACGGGCTCGACCCGCGCGGCGGCGTCGAACCGCCCCCGTACGAGCGGCCCAACGCCGTCTCCTGGTACCAGGACGGCCCCACGCCCGGAAGCACCGGCACCGCCGTGCTCGTCGGGCACGTCGACACCCAGACCTCACCGGCGGTCTTCTACGAACTGAGCTCCCTCAAACGCGGCGCGAAGATCAACGTCACCCGTGTGGACGGCTCCACCGCCGAGTTCACCGTGGACGACATCACCGTCGTCGACAAGGACCACTGGGACGACGAGAAGGTCTACGGCCCCCGCGACACCAACCGCGCCGAACTCCGCCTGATCACCTGTGGCGGCGACTACGACCGTGCCCAGCACGAGTACACCGCCAACCTGGTGGTCTCGGCCTATCTGACCGGGATCGGCCGGACCGTCCCCACGCCCCGTGTCACCCCCGAGACCCAGGGCTCCCCCGACACCCAGGGCTCCTCCGACGGCCAGAGCAGCACCTCCGACACATAGGCCCCGCCGCCCCGCCCGCGCCGTCCGTCCCGCGCCTCGGATCCCGGTCCGAAGCGCTTCGCTGCGTCCGCCACCGTTCGCCCCGGCACGCATACCGACCCCGGCACCACAGCGGTACGGCACCACGGCGGTACGACACCACCGCCGCGGCGGTACGGCACCGCGACAGCGAGCGCATTCGAGGGCCTGCTCGCCACCTACCACCACAAGCTGCGCGAGGCGGAGGCGGCCGACGCGACCGAGGTCGCCCAGGTACACGGCCCCGGGGGGAGGCCCCGGCGGGCGGCGGTGCCCCGCGTTCCTCTGGCGATCAGCTCCCGGCACGGGGCAGGCTGTCGTCCCTCAGCACGTGGGCGCACATGGAGGAGGGATATTCCATGAATCCGCACTTAGGCCGGCGGCGAGGGCACCGCCCATGAGCGGGTACGGGCACGAGAGCGGGTACGGGCACGGGAGCGGCGAGGGCTTCTCACGGATCGCCCTCACCCCCGCCGCCGCCGGGCTCGTCCGGCGGCTCAGCGGGCGGCACGGGCCGCTGATGTTCCATCAGTCGGGCGGCTGCTGCGACGGCAGTTCGCCCATGTGCTACCCGCGCGGCGAGTTCCGCACGGGCGGCTCGGACGTCCTGCTGGCCGAGCTGGTCGTCGACGGGGTGGCGGAGCCGGTCGGTTTCTGGATGTCGGCCGAGCAGTTCGAGCGGTGGCGCCACACCCATCTGACGGTGGACGTGGTGCCGGGGCGGGGCAGCGGCTTCTCGCTGGAGGCGCCGGAGGGGGTGCGTTTCCTGATCCGTTCCCGGCTGCTGACGGACCGGGAGGCACGCGCCCTCGACGGCGCCGCCGCCACTCCCCCCACCGGCTGAGCCACCGCCGGCGGCCGGGCCACCGCCCGCCGGCCCCCGTCCGTCAGACGGAGGCCGCGTCCGCCAGGGAGAGGGTGTGCAGCCGGTCCGGCGGGCCGGGGCGGGCGTAGTACCAGCCCTGGGCCGTGTCGCAGCCCAGCAGCCGCAGGTGGTCCGCCTGGGTGCCGGTCTCCACGCCCTCGACCGTGACCGACAGGTCGAGGGTGTGGGCGAGCGAGACGATCCCTTCGACGATCTTCACATCGACGGGGTCGGCGGGGGCGCACTGCATGCCGCGGGTGAAGGAGCGGTCGAGCTTGAGGGTGCTGACGGGCAGCCGGCGCAGATAGGAGAGGTTGGAGTAGCCGGTGCCGAAGTCGTCGAGGGCGATGTCGACGCCGAGGTCGGCGAGCTCGCGCAGCGGGCGCAGCTCCCCTTCGTCGGCGCCGATGAGGGCGTTCTCGGTGACCTCCAGGCACAGGGCGGAGGGGTCGAGGCCCGCGTCCTCCAGCACGGCGACGGTGTCGGCGACGAGGCCGGGGTAGCGCAGCTGGGAGGGCGAGAGGTTGACGTTGACGCGGAAGGGGGTGCCGCCGGGGCCCTCGGTGTACCAGGAGCGGGCCTGCCGGGCGGCCTCGGCCAGGACCCAGCGGCCCAGCGGCACGATGAGGCCGGTGCTCTCGGCGAGGGGTATGAAGCGGTCCGGGCCGAGCACCCCGTGCACCGGGTGGAGCCAGCGGACGAGCGCCTCCGCGCCCCGGACGGTGCCGTCCTCGAGCCGTACCAGCGGCTGGTACTCGATGAAGAACTCGCCGTTGTCGAGCGCGGCGGGCAGCCGGTTGGTGAGGCCGTGGCGGGCGATGGCGCGGGCGTCGGAGTCGGCGTCGGCGAGCTCGTAGCGGTTCCCGCCGGCGGCCTTGGCGCGGTACATGGTGATGTCGGCGCTGCGCAGTACCTCGGCGGCGCCGAGCTCGCCGGCGGTGCCGTCGACGATGCCGATGCTGGCCCGTACGGACAGGTCGCGGCCGTCGAGGTGGACGGGCTCGGCGAGGGCGGCCAGCATCCGCCGGGCCAGCGCGGTCGCCTCGCCGGGGGCGGAGGGGCCGGTGATCAGGGCGACGAACTCGTCGCCGCCGAGGCGGGCGACGAGTTCCCGGGGCCCGGTGGCACAGGCTCGCAGCCGTTCGGCGACGGCGACGAGCAGCCGGTCCCCCACGGCGTGGCCGAGGCTGTCGTTGACGGCCTTGAAGCCGTCGAGGTCGAGGTAGCACAGGCCGAAGCGGCCGGCTCCCTCCTCGGCGGGTCCGGCGCCGGTCCCGGTCCCGGCCCTGGTCTCCAAGGCCTGGTCGAGGCGTTCGAAGAAGAGGGTGCGGTTGGGCAGGCCGGTGAGGGGGTCGTGGGTGGCCTCGTAGCGCAGGCGCGCGTGGAGCTGGCGGCGCTCGGTGATGTCCTCCATCAGCGCCAGCTGGTACTGGGGTTCCCCGGCGGCGTCGCGCAGCAGGGTGACCGACATGTCGGTCCACACGACGCTGCCGTCGCTGCGGTAGTACGGCTTCTCGACGCGGTAGTGGTCGCGGTCGCCGCGGACGAGCTCGCGGTAGAGGCTCCAGAACTCGGGGGCGTCGTCGGGGTGGACGAGCTCGCCGACGTTGCGTCCCGTCGCCTTGCGGCCGGGGCTGCCGAACATGCCCTGGAGCGCGCCGTTGATGTCGATGATGCGGCCTTCGACGTCCGCGATGCCCACGCCCACGGAGGTGTCCTCGAAGACGGCGCGGAACCGGGCGTCGCTGGTGTGGAGGGCCCGTTCGGCCTCGGCGAGGGCGGCGCGGGCCGCCTTGGTGGCGGCCGCCTCCTCGGCGCGGGCGTGCTCGGCGAGGGCCTGGGCGAAGCCCGCGGCGACGGCGTGCTGGAGGCGGGAGCAGCGGGCGCGGCTCTCCTCGGCGGGCATGGGGTGGCCGGGCGGCAGATAGAGCACCAGATAGGCGTCGATGACGCCGAGGATCTGGGGCAGCGCCGCGGGTTCGGTGCAGTGGGCCGCGACCAGCGCGGCGCCGACGTCGTGGGCGGGCCGGGGGTCGAACGGCCGGGCATGGAGGGCGTCGCGGAGCACGGCGGCGAGCGGGACGAGGTGGCGCTCGAACTCGGCCCGGGAGACGGAGGCCGTCAGCGTCGGGTGGACCGCGCGGCTCCATATGGCGGCGAACCGCCGCAGCCGGTCGTCACGCAGATCGCAGCCGGCGGTCCCGATGGCCGGTTCCCTCATGGCGTACGAAACCGGGGAGGCGGTTTGCTTCACGGGCAGCATTCTGCCACTGAACCGTCCGGTCACGGCTGCCACCCCGCCCCGGCGTGCCGCGTCCGTATGGGATTCCCGTTCCGGATGCGGGCGGCGGTCACGGTCATGGCGTCCTGTTGAGGGCGTGTCACCGACGAAGAACAAACCGCACGGTCGATGCCGTACCGCTTCTTCTCCGGCGTGACCCTCGGCAGACCCGTCACACGCGGCAGGGACGGGTCGATGCCCCGGGGGGCCCTGGTGGGACGCTCCATCAGACTGTGTCTCCAGCTCATCACAAGGGTGTGGGGGAGTGCTGAGCAGAGGCTACTGATCGTTCGTTCGAATGGAAGCGTCAAGCGGAAATAGCTCATCCGCATTCGGCCATCGGCCACCTTCGCCTCCTGCGGGTGTGTCCTCCGCGGCCGTTCGAAACCACCCGATCGCGTGACATGCATCTCTTCCGCCCCAGGGGTTTACCGCGACCGCCACGGTGGCGGGACGTGTCGATGATCACGAAATCGATCACTATCGTCCGCTTACCGGCCACCGCTGCAAATGATCACATGGAGGACGTATGTGCGGTACACGTGGGGGGTCCCACGATGCGGGGGATCGTCACCGGGGCCGGCCGGCGGCCCCGGTGACCCCGGCCCACCGGCCGGTCAGCGCACCCCGACCGAGGCCAGCGCGCGTGCCTGGCGGGTCGTCGGGCGTACGGGGAAGTAGAGGTAGCAGACGCCGCCCGAGCCGCTCCTGACCTGCCCCTGGGCATTGTGACGCTTGGTCCGCAGCCAGATGTTCTCGAACTGCCGCCGCTTGTAGACGCGTTCCACCGCGGCGTCGGAGGGGCTGGCCGGATCGTGGGCGACGACATCGCCGTCCTCGGTGAAGCCGGTCACACACATCAGATGGCCCGCCGTGCCGTAGCCGGCGCCGTCGAGCTCGGTGGCGAGGAAGGACTGCGAGGTGATGACCGGGATCCCCGCGCGGATCAGCCGCTCGGCGTCGCCCAGTGAGCGGAGCCGGGTGACCACGCCCTGGAGGTCGTGGTACGTGGCGGCGTAGGCGGCGTTGAACGGCCAGTTGCCGCAGCCCTTGTACTGGTTGTCGTAGGTGTACCGGGCCGCGTGGCAGACCTGGGGATCGGCGTAGGAGGGGTCGACCCAGGACAGGTCGCGGTCCGAGGGCCGCCGGCCCCAGTACTCGATCACCATCTGCGAGGAGGTGGGGCTGCACCAGGCCTCGCCGCCGTTGTCGTACTCCGGGTACTGGCCCTTGTGGATCTCCTGCGAGTAGCGCGGGACGCGCAGCCTGTGGCCCGCCCCCTCCCCCGGCCGTGAGGCGGGCACGGTGAAGCGGTCGGGGATGTCTGAGGCCATGGCGCCCAGCCGCCAGACGGTGGGGGTCAGCTGGGTGCCGGGCCTGCGGTACAGGGTGAGCCTCAGCTCGTACGCGGCCAGGCGCGTCCCGCTCGCGCGGTCGTCGACGGCGAGGGTGTCGGTGGAGACGCTGCTGCGCTTGTCGCCCTGGCCGTCGACCGAGGTCCGCCGGATGTCGCCGGGCGCGTCGCCGGAGGTCCAGCGGCCCATCACATACCAGGGGGTGCGGGTGCCGTCGGTGTAGGCGGCGCGCACCTCGGCCTGGAGCCAGGTGCCGGCGGGGGTGCGGGCGTTCCAGGAGACGACGATCTCCGTGGCGGGCGCGTCCAGCCGGCGGAGCGGGGAGAGCCAGGTGGCGTACTCCCAGCGGGCCGTGGTGCCGGTGTGCGGGTCGGTGTAGTCGACGCCGCCGAGGGGGCGGTCGATGACGAGGCCGGGGCGGTCGCCGCCGACGACCTTGGTGCCGGCGCCCTTGCCGCCGGCCCACTGGGGGAAGGTGGACCAGGCCCGGTAGTCGACGGAGCCCTCGGGACGGGCGGAGCCGCCGGCCGGCGCGCCCGCCGCGGAGACCGAGGCGAGCGGCCCGGCCACGGCCGTCAGGGCGAGGGCCGCGGTGAGCACGGTGCGGCGCGGTGCGGGTCTGCTGGACATGTGGTCCCCCAGTCGTGTGTGGACGGTGCCGCGGGTCTGCCGGACCGGCCCGGCGGGCCGGACCACTATCGCGCCACCGGGCGGCCCAGGCCAGTGATTCCCGCACGGCGCGTCCCCCATACCGGGGCGGGCGCGGACGGCTCCGGCGGCACGGTCCTAGGGTGGTGCGGTGAACGAACGAACCACCCTGAGCGGCCTCGCCCGCCGGCTGAGCGCGCTGCCCCCGTCCGTCGGCCCCGTCCGGCTGGTCGCGGTGGACGGGCACGCCGGCTCCGGGAAGACCACCTTCAGCGAGCGGCTGGCGACGGCCCTGGGCGGCGCCCCCGTGCTCCACCTCGACGACCTCGCGACGCACGAGGAGCTGTTCGAGTGGACCGGGCGGCTGCGGGAGTGGGTGCTGGACCCCTTCGCGCGCGGCGAGACGGCGCGATACCGCGCCTACGACTGGGTGGCGCGCCGATTCCCGCCGGAGGAACGGGAGTTGCCCGCCGCGCCCGTGGTCCTGCTGGAGGGTGTGGGCGCGGGACGGCGGGAACTGAGGCCGTTTCTCGCGTGCCTGCTGTGGATGGAGTTGGCGAATGAGGGCTCCTGGGAAAGGGGTCAACTCCGCGACGGCCCCGAACTGACCGAATTCTGGGACGGCTGGAAGCGAGCGGAGCGCGCGCATTTCGCCGCCGACCCCTCCCGGCCCTACGCAGGACTACTGGTACTCCAGTGCAAGGAGGGATACGAGGTACTGGAGAGGCGCTCGAAAACCGACTGACCCCGGAGTCCCCTCACTCTCCGTGCACACCCGCGCCCGAACCGCGCTAAGGGTGCGTAGGTTCCCCGCCTACTGCCTCAACTCGGCTTGACCCAGGGGGCTTACAGGACTTACGTTCTCAATGTGCGGCCCGCCAAGGCCGCTTGCAGACGCGAAGCCCCCGGTTGTTCCCCCGTGATCGGGGGCTTCGTACTGCCCTCCGCCCGGCGATTCGCGCCGTTTGTTCCCTCGCACCGCCGTACGGGGTCACCCTGGGTGATCGCTCTCCGGATCGCTTTCCCGGCCGCCCCCGGCTCACGCCCGTGCCGCGAACCGCTCCCCCACACCCTTCGGCCGACACCGATCGCGCAGGTACGATGCGAGACGGCGCACCCGACGGCGGGCGGCCCCGGGCCGGCCACGCGGGACGCTCCGGCATTGACGGTCAACTCCCGTCCACAGCACAGCGGTTCGGAAAGGCGCGGCCAAGGCACTCGCCCGTCGGCACGGCACGCTACGGGGGCAGGTTTGTGGGGGACGTGATGGATCTCGGCATGCAGGGCCCGCCGGCCCCGGCCGATCTCGCCTGGCTGCGCGCCGTCGACGCCTACACCATGGGCGCGTACACCGAGGCCGAGAAGGAGTTCCGGGCGGCGGTCCGCGCCGACCCGGGGATGGCCGACGCCTGGCTCGGCCTCCACGCGCTGCGCGCGGAGACCACCACCGCGCTGCTGCGGATGTACCGGCACCGCGACCGCTTCGGCGAACAGCGCGCCCGCCACCGGCGGCCCCTTAACTCCTGGTACTGGCTGGGCTGGTGGGTACAGCCGGTGCTGGAGAGCCATCGCGATCTGCTGCTCGCCCATGCCTCGCACTGGCTCGACAGCCGCCATGTCCCCGAGCTCGACCGCGCCCTCGCCGGCTGCCCGCCCGCGGAGACCGACGCCCAGGTGCGCTTCCTCCACGCCTGCCGCGCCTATCTCGTCAAGGACTGGGAACAGCTCGTCCGCCACACCGAGCCGCTCCTCGACGACCCGCTGCTCGGCATCGAGGCGGGCCTGTTCGGCGGTATGGCCCGGGTGCGCCTGGAGATGTACGGACAGGCCGAGCCACTGCTGGCCGCCGCGCTGATGCGCTGCCGCAGCGAGCAGCCCCAGCGCAAGGAGCTGCGCTACTGGCTCGCCCGCGCCCACGAGGGCACCGGCCGCAGCGCCGCCGCCCTCCCCCTCTACCGGGCCGTCCACCGGGTGGACCCGTCCTTCATGGACACCGCCGCCCGGCTGACCGCCATCGCGGACGCGGACGGCCTGGACGACGCCCCGGTGGACCTGGCGCCCGTACCGCTCGGCGGGCCCGTCGCCCCCGAGCCCCAGGAGCCCGGCGGGGATCCGGAGCCCCAGCCCTTCACCGACCCCCTCGACCTGCTGACCGGCACCGACCCGGATCCCGCGCCCACGCCCGGCGGCACCCCGGGCAACGCCCCCGTCGAGGCCGACGGCGTACGGGAGAAGTTCCGCGTCCCGGCCCAGGGCGGCCCGCCGCCCGCACCCGGCCGCTCGGACCCGGTCCTGCTGGCCAAGGCCCTCGCCGAGCTGGAGCGGATGGTCGGCCTCGAACCCGTCAAGCGCCAGGTGCGGGCGCTGTCCGCGCAGCTGCACATGGCCCGGCTGCGGGCCGGCCAGGGACTGCCCGTCCAGCCCCCCAAGCGTCACTTCGTCTTCTCCGGCCCCTCCGGCACCGGCAAGACCACCGTCGCCCGGATCCTCGGCCGGGTCTTCTACGCCCTGGGGCTCCTCGGCGGCGACCATCTCGTCGAGGCCCAGCGGGCGGACCTGGTCGGCGAGTTCCTGGGCCAGACGGCCGTCAAGGCCAATGACCTGATCGACTCCGCGCTCGGCGGGGTGCTCTTCGTCGACGAGGCGTACAGCCTCTCCAACTCCGGCTACAGCAAGGGCGACGCCTACGGCGACGAGGCCCTCCAGGTCCTGCTCAAGCGCGCCGAGGACAACCGCGACCGGCTGGTCGTCATCCTCGCCGGCTACCCGGAGGGCATGGACCGGCTGCTGGCGGCCAACCCCGGACTCCACTCCCGCTTCACCACCCGCGTGGACTTCCCCAGCTACCGCCCCGCCGAACTCACCAGCATCGGCGAGGTCCTGGCCGCGGAGAACGGTGACGCCTGGGACGAGGAGGCACTGGAGGAACTGCGCAGCATCAGCGCCCACGTGGTGGAGCAGGGCTGGATCGACGAGCTCGGCAACGGGCGCTTCCTGCGCACGCTGTACGAGAAGAGCTGCGCGTACCGGGACCTGCGGCTCTCGGGCTACGCGGGGACGCCCACGCGGGACGATCTGGCGACGCTGCGGCTGCCGGATCTCATGCAGGCGTACGGGGAGGTCCTCTCGGGACCGGGGTGGGGCTCCCCCCGGCGCCGCCAGGGGGACGCGCGGGATCCGCAGGATCCCGCGCCGTGACGGCTCCCGCCTGGGGTGGGTTCGGCACCGCCGGGAGCCCGGCGGTGCCGAAGCCTCCTCAGCCCGTCAGCGCAGCGGCCCGCTGCTCCGGAACCGTCGCCGGAACCGTCCGGTGCGCCGGGTCACGGACCTCGCCCACGAGCATCTCGAGGACGTCCTCCAGCGCGACCAGCCCCAGCACCCGCCCCGACGAGTCCGCGACGGCGGCCAAGTGGGCGGCGGCGCGCCGCATCACGGTCAGCGCGTCGTCGAGCGGCAGCTCGGCACGGATCGTCTGGACGCGGCGCCACACGTGCTGCGGCACCGCCCGCTCCCGGTCCTCCAGGTCGAGGACGTCCTTGACGTGGAGGTAGCCCATGAAGGCCCCGCCCGGGGAGGCGCATATCGGGAAGCGGGAGTAGCCGGTCCGGACGGTGAGCTCCTCGACCTCGCGGGGCGTGACCGACGGGTCGACCGTCACCAGCGTGGCCGGGTCCAGCAGGACGTCCGTGACCGGGCGGCTGCCCAGCCCCAGCGCGTCCTCCAGCCGCTCCTGCTGCTCGGGCTCCAGCAGGCCGGCCTGCCGGGAATCGTCGACCAGCCGGTTGAGCTGCTCGCTGGTGAAGACCGCCTCCACCTCGTCCTTGGGCTCGACGCGGAAGAGCCTCAGCACCCCGTGGGCGCAGGCGCCGAGCAGCCGGGTGACCGGCCGGCACAGCCGGGCGAAGGTCACCAGGCCCGGCCCCAGCCACAGCGCTGCCCGGTCGGGGGCGGACATGGCCAGGTTCTTGGGCACCATCTCCCCGATGACCAGGTGGAGGAAGACCACCAGGGCCAGGGCGATCACATAGCCCAGCGGATGGATCAGCCCCTCGGGGAGGCCCATCGCGTGGAAGGCGGGCTCCAGCAGCCGGGCCACGGTCGGCTCGGCGACCGCGCCCAGCGTCAGGGAGCAGATGGTGATGCCGAACTGGGCCGCCGCCATCATCTCCGGCAGGCTCTCCAGCCCGGTCAGGACGGTACGGGCCCGCCCCGACCCCTCGGCGGCCTTCGGCTCGATCTGGCTGCGCCGTACGGACACCAGCGCGAACTCGGCGCCCACGAAGAAGCCGTTCGCCAGCACCAGCAGGACGGCGAACAGGAGTTGCAGCACGTTCATCGCCGCTCCCCCACCGGGACGGCGTCCGTACGGACGAACCGCACCCGCTCGGCGCGGTGGTGCCCGACCCGGCGCACCTGGAGCCGCCAGCCGGGCAGCTCGGCGCCGTCACCCGGGGCGGGGATGCGCCCCAGCAGGCCGGCGACGAGACCGGCGACGGTCTCGTAGGGGCCGTCGGGCGCCTCCAGGCCGATGCGGCGCAGAGCGTCGACGCGGCAGCCGCCGTCGGCGTCCCAGACGGCGCGCCCGTCCTCGCAGGCCACCGCCACCAGGTCCGGCCGGGCCGCGTCGAGCGCGTCGTGCTCGTCGCGCACCTCGCCGACGAGCTCCTCGACGATGTCCTCCAGGGTGACCACCCCGGCCGTGCCGCCGTACTCGTCGACGACCACGGCTATCGGCTGTTCGCTGCGCAGCCGCTCCAGGAGCGGCTGCACGGGCAGGGTGCCGGGGACGAGCAGCGGGGCGACGGCGATGCGCGCCACGGGGGTGCGCAGCCGGTCGTGGCCGGGGACGGCCAGCGCGTCCTTGAGGTGGACCATGCCGACGACCTCGTCGAGGCGCTCCCGGTAGACGGGGAAGCGCGAGAGGCCGGTGGCGCGGGTGAGGTTGAGGACGTCCTCGGCGGTCGCGGTGGACTGGAGGGCGCTGACCTTCACCCGGGGGGTCATGACGTGCTGGGCGGTCAGCCCGCCGAGGGAGAGGGTCCGCACGAACAGGTCGGCGGTGTCCTGCTCCAGGGCGCCGGCCCGGGCGGAGTGCCGGGCGAGCGAGACGAGTTCGCCGGGGGTGCGGGCGGAGGCCAGCTCCTCGGCGGGCTCCACGCCCAGGGCCTTCACCAGCCGGTTGGCGACCGTGTTCAGCCCGGTGATCACGGGCCGGAAGAGATGGGCGAAGACGCTCTGCGGGCCGGCCACGAAACGGGCGACCTGGAGCGGCCGGGAGACGGCCCAGTTCTTGGGCACCAGCTCGCCCACGACCATCTGCACGGCGGAGGCCAGCAGCATGCCGGTGACGACGGCGGCGCCCGGCGCGGCGGAGGCCGGCAGCCCGGTGGCCGCGAGGGGGCCGGTGAGCAGCCGGCCGAGCGCGGGCTCGGCGAGCATGCCGACCACCAAGGAGGTGATGGTGATGCCCAGTTGGGTACCGGAGAGCTGGAAGGACAGCTCGCGCAGCGACGCGACCACGGTCCGGGCCCGGGGGTCGCCCTCGGCGGCGGCCCGCTCGGCCTCCGGCCGCTCGACGGTCACGAGCCCGAACTCGGCGGCGACGAAGAAGCCGTTCGCCAGGATCAGCAGGAGCGCTGCCACGAGCAGCAGAAGAGACACGGTGATACTCATGACGCCGCCTCGCTGAGGGGGGCGGCGCAGGTACTACAGGACGATCCGTCCATTGCCGGAGTACGTCACTCCTCGGTTCGCAGGTGTCCCCGGTGCGGGGCGGGGCACGTGTGTGCCCGTGGCACCAGAGTAATCAAGGAACCGTCAACGGCATCGTCAGGTCACGAACCGGATCGCTCACGTCATGAACGTGATCGTTCAGGCGGGGAAACGAAGTGTGTCGCGCGTCAGTCCGCGGAGTGGACCGTGCCATGGGCGTCGACGAGCGCGCGCAGGGCGCGGGCGTCGGCGATGGCCCGCTGCTTGTCGATGCCGGTCTGGATGCCCATGGCGGGCAGGCTCGTTCCGTCGGAGAGGTCCAGGTGGACCCAGGAGTCGCCGGAGCGCAGATTGACCCGTACGATCTGCGCCCAGGCGAGCCGGCGGACGGTCGTCAGATTGGTGACGGTGACGCCGTCCTCGGTGGCGACGACCTTGGGCCGGCTGAGCAGGACCAGCACCCCGAGCCCGAGCAGCCCGGTGCAGATGAACGTGATCCGGTCCCCCGTGGTGAACGTCTCCAGCAGCAGCGACATCACCGTGAGCACGACCAGCAGGGTCACGCCGATGCCGAGGAGCACGGCGCGGGTGCGGGTCGGGCGGAAGGTGACGGGCAGCCGCGGCTGGTCGGCGTGCGGCACGGGGGTGGTCACGTCGGTGTTCTTCCTCGGGTCGGTGGGTGCTCGGGGGCCCTACGGGACCGTCAGATGCGGCAGGCGTGAATGCCGGTGGTCAGGATGGCGCGGGCGCCCAGCTCGTAGAGCTCGTCCATGATGCGCTGGGCGTCCTGGGCGGGGACCATCGAGCGGACGGCGACCCAGCCCTCGTGGTGCAGCGGGGAGACGGTGGGCGACTCCAGGCCGGGGGTGAGGGCGACGGCGCGCTCGACGTGCTCGACGCGGATGTCGTAGTCCATCATCACGTAGCGGCGGGCGACGAGGACGCCCTGCATCCGGCGGAGGAACTGCCGGACCTTGGGGTCGTCGGCGGGGGCGCCGTGGCGGCGGATGACGACGGCCTCGGACTTGAGGATCGGCTCGCCGATGATCTCCAGTCCGGCGTTGCGCAGGGTGGTGCCGGTCTCCACGACATCCGCGATGATCTCGGCGACACCGAGCTGGATGGCGGTCTCGACGGCGCCGTCGAGGTGGACGACGGAGGCGTCGACGCCGTTGTCGGCCAGGTGCTTGGTGACCAGGCCGGAGAAGGACGTGGCGATCGTCATACCGCCGAAGTCGCCGACGTCCTGGGCCGTGCCCGGGCGGGTGGCGTAGCGGAAGGTCGACCCGGCGAAGCCGAGCTGCATGATCTCCTCGGCCTTGGAGCCGGAGTCGAGCAGCAGGTCACGGCCGGTGATGCCGATGTCGAGACGGCCGGAGCCGACGTAGACCGCGATGTCGCGGGGCCGCAGGAAGAAGAACTCGACGTCGTTCTCGGCGTCGACGAGGACGAGCTCCCTGCGGTCCTTGCGCTGGCGGTAGCCGGCCTCATGGAGCATCGCCGACGCAGGCTCGGAGAGAGAACCCTTGTTGGGAACGGCGATGCGCAGCATGAGGTCGTTTTCCTTTTGTACGGAGAAAAGATGGGTGGGTGAGGTCTGTTGGATCCGGTGGATCTACAGATGAGCGTATACGTCGTCGAGGGAGATGCCCCGGGCCACCATCATCACCTGAAGGTGGTACAGCAGCTGGGAGATCTCCTCGGCCGTGGCCTCGGCGCCCTCGTACTCGGCGGCCATCCAGACCTCGGCGGCCTCCTCGACGACCTTCTTGCCGATGGCATGGACGCCCTTGCCCACCAGCTCGGCGGTGCGGGAGGTGGCGGGGTCGCCGGAGGCCTTCTGCTGGAGCTCGGCGAAGAGCTCCTCGAACGTCTTCTTGGACATGGTCCCCCTACCCTACGCCGCTCCCGGCCGCCTTCAGTGCCAGGGCTCGGAGACCGAGCGCAGGGTGACCGCCGTGGCGACGGCCGCGGTGACCGCCTCGTGGCCCTTGTCCTCGGCGGAGCCCTCCAGCCCGGCGCGGTCCAGGGCCTGCGCCTCGTCGTCGCACGTCAGTACGCCGAAGCCGACCGGGACGCCGGTGTCGACGGAGACCTTGGTCAGGCCCTGGGTGACGCCCTGGCACACATAGTCGAAGTGCGGGGTGCCGCCGCGGATGACGACGCCGAGGGCGACGATGGCGTCGTAGCCCCGGCCGGCCAGGACCTTGGCCACGACGGGCAGCTCCCAGCTGCCGGGGACGCGCAGCAGCGTCGGCTCGTCGATGCCGAGCTCGTGGAGGGCCCGCAGGGAGCCGTCGACGAGACCGTCCATCACCTTCTCGTGCCACTGTGCCGCGATCACCGCCACCCGGAGGTCCTGGCAGTTCTTCACACTCAGCTGGGGGGCGCCCTTGCCGCTCACGTACCGTCTCCTTGCGTCGCGTTGCTTCTGGTCACTGGTTGCCGCAGGCGGACACGTGCTCGCCGTCGAGCCACGGCAGGTCGTGTCCCATGCGGTCCCGCTTGGTGCGCAGATAGCGCAGATTGTGCTCCCCGGCCTGTACGGGCATGGGCTCACGGCCGTTGACCTTGAGTCCGTGCCGGACGAGGGCGGCGGTCTTGTCGGGGTTGTTGGTCATCAGCCGCAGCGAGCGCACCCCGAGGTCGGTGAGGACCTGCGCGCCGGCGGCGTAGTCCCGGGCGTCGGCCGGCAGGCCCAGCTCCAGGTTGGCGTCGAGCGTGTCGTGGCCGTTCTCCTGCAGCTGGTAGGCGCGCAGCTTGGGCAGCAGGCCGATGCCGCGGCCCTCGTGGCCCCGCAGGTAGAGGACGACGCCCCGGCCCTCGTCGGCGATCCGCTCCAGGGAGGCGTGGAGCTGGGGGCCGCAGTCGCAGCGCAGCGAGCCGAAGACGTCGCCGGTGAGGCACTCGGAGTGGACGCGCACCAGGACGTCCTCGCCGTCGCCGAGCTCGCCGGCGACCAGCGCGATGTGCTCGACGCCGTCGGTGGTGGAGCGGTAGCCGTAGGCCGTGAAGTCGCCGAAGGCCGTGGGCAGCCGGGTCTCGGCCTCGCGCCGGACGGTGGGCTCGGCGGCGCGGCGGTAGGCGATCAGGTCCTCGATGGAGATGATCGACAGGCCGTGCTTACGGGCGAAGGGGACCAGCTCGGGCAGGCGCAGCATGGCGCCGTCCTCGCCGGCGATCTCCACGATGGCCGCGGCCGGGCGGAGCCCGGCGAGGCGGGCGAGGTCGACGCCGGCCTCGGTGTGGCCGTTGCGGGCCAGGACGCCGCCGGGCTTGGCGCGCAGCGGGAAGACATGGCCGGGGCGGACGAAGTCGCCGGGGATGGCGGCCGGGTCGGCCAGCAGCCGGATGGTGATGGCGCGGTCGGCGGCGGAGATGCCGGTGTCGGTGCCGTGGGCGCGGCCGGCGTCGACGGAGACGGTGAAGGCGGTGCGCATGGACTCGGTGTTGCGCGTGACCATCTGCGGCAGGTCGAGCCGGTCGATGTCCGGCTCCTCCATGGGCACGCAGATCAGGCCGCGGCACTCGCTCATCATGAAGGCCACGATCTCGGTGGTGACCTTCTCGGCGGCGACGATGAGGTCGCCCTCGTTCTCGCGGTCGGCGTCGTCCACGACGACGACGGGCCGGCCCGCGGCGACGTCGGCGATGGCGCGCTCGACGGGGTCCAGGACGATCTCGTCGCTCGCGTACCAGCTCTGCAGGGCGGTCATGCCGCCACTCCTTCCGTAACAGTTGCCGTGGCCGCGTTGCTCATCCGCGAGCGCAGCCACCAGTCGCGCATGCCCCACAGGACGAGGGCGAAGTAGACGACGTAGACGAGGCCGGAGAAGGCGAGCCCGCTGTCGAAGGCGAGCGGGACGCCGACGACGTCGACGAGCAGCCAGGCGAACCAGAACTCCACCAGCCCGCGGGCCTGGGCGACCATC
The DNA here is from genome assembly GCF_020740895.1 of Streptomyces sp. UNOB3_S3. Taxonomy (GTDB): domain Bacteria; phylum Actinomycetota; class Actinomycetes; order Streptomycetales; family Streptomycetaceae; genus Streptomyces. The sequence goes on from NZ_JAILXP010000043.1 coordinate 24,013, forward strand.
GCGGCGAGGGTGCCGACGAAGATGTACGCGTCCGGCCAGGGGTTCCAGGAGAGTTCGGGGACGGCCGTGAAGAGGGCGCCGACGGCGATCGTGCCGACGGCGGTGCCGGCGAGCAGCGCCGCGCGCTCGCGCCAGGAGGCGAAGCGGATGGCGAGGGAGCCGTCCTGGGCCTGCCGCCTGCCGCGGGTCCACTGCCGCCAGCCCCACGCCGCGACCCCGATGACCAGGAGCTGCTTGCCGACGCCACCGCTGAGGTGGGCGGAGGCGTAGGCGGTGACGAGGATGACGCCGGAGAGCAGCTGGGCGGGCCAGGTCCATATGGAGCGGCGCCAGCCGAGGGCGAGGGCGGCGAGGCCGATGGTGTTGCCGATCATGTCGGACCAGATCACCTTCTGGCCGAAGGCCGAGAATGCCTCCTGGCTGAGCCAGTCGAGGGCGCTCATGCGGCGGATCCCTCCTGGGCGCGGTCGCCGAGCAGCCGCTCGACGTACTTGGCGAGGACGTCCACCTCGAGGTTGACCGGGTCGCCGGCCTGCTTGACGCCGAGGGTGGTCAGGGCGAGCGTGGTGGGGATGAGGCTGATGGTGAAGAAGTCGTCACCGGCCTCGACCACCGTCAGGCTCACCCCGTCGACGGTGATGGAGCCCTTCTCCACCACGTAGCGGGCGAGCGCGGCCGGGAGGGCGACCTTCACGATCTCCCAGTGCTCGCCGGGCACGCGTTCGACGATGGTGCCGGTGCCGTCGACGTGGCCCTGGACCAGGTGGCCGCCGAGGCGGCCGCCGAGCGCCATGGGGCGTTCGAGGTTGACGCGGGAGCCGGCGGCGAGGGCGCCGAGGCTGGAGCGCTTGAGGGTCTCGGCCATCACATCGGCCGTGAACTCGCCGTCCGCGGTGTCCACGACGGTGAGGCAGACGCCGTTGACGGCGATGGAGTCGCCGTGCTTGGCGCCTTCGGTGACCAGGGGGCCGCGCAGCCGGAAGCGGGAGCTGTCGCCGAGCTCCTCCACGGCGACGACCTCACCCAGTTCTTCGACGATTCCGGTGAACACTGTCAGTTCTCCTCGATGGCGGAGGCGGTGGCGGGAGCGATGGGGGTGGCGGTGACGCGCAGGTCGGTGCCGAGGCGGGAGACGTCGGTGACGTCGAGGCGCAGTGCCCGGGCGATGGTGCCGATCCCGGCGTCGCCGAGGGCGGCCGGTCCGGCGCCCAGCAGGGCGGGGGCCAGATAGCCGATGACACGGTCGACGGCGCCGGCGGCCACGAAGGCGCCGGCGAGGGTGGGTCCGCCCTCCAGCAGGACGGAGCGGATCTCGCGGCGGTGGAGGACGTCGAGCAGCGCGCGGATGTCGAGGCCGTTGCCGCCCTCGGCGCGCGGCAGCCGTACGGTCTCGACGCCCGCGAGGTGGCGGGTGTCGGCGTCCTCGGCCACGGCGACGAGCGTGGGCGCGGCGTCGTCCAGGACGCGGGCGCCGGGCTTGACGGTGGCGTGGGTGTCGACGACGACACGCAGCGGCTGGGTGACGGTGCCCCGGCGCAGCGGCTCGCCGCGTACGGCCAGGTGGGGATCGTCGGCGCGCAGGGTGCCGGAGCCGACGACGACGGCGTCGGCCTCGGCGCGCAGCCGGTGGACGTCCGCGCGGGACTCGGCGGAGGTGATCCAGCGGCTGGTGCCGTCGGCGGCGGCGCTGCGGCCGTCGAGGGTGGCGGCGTACTTCCACACCACGAAGGGACGCGCCCGGCGCACGGAGGTGAGCCACGCGGCGTTGCCCTCGGCGGCCTGGCCGGCGAGGAGGCCGCCCTCGACGTCGACGCCGGCGGCGGCCAGGGTGGCCGCGCCGCCGGTGGCGGTGGGGTTGGGGTCGGCGACCGCGTAGACGACCCGGGCGACGCCGGCCTCGATGAGGGCCTGGGCACAGGGGCCGGTGCGGCCGGTGTGGTTGCAGGGTTCGAGGGTGACGACGGCGGTGGCGCCCCGGACGTCGTGGCCGGCGTCGGCGGCGGCGCGCAGGGCGGCTGCCTCGGCGTGGGGGCCGCCGGCCCGCTGGTGCCAGCCCTCGCCGAGGACCCGGCCGCGGGGGTCGAGGACGACACAGCCGACGACGGGGTTGGGACTGGTCGAGCCGAGGGCGCGGGCGGCGAGCGCGATGGCGCGTCGCATCGCGTCTGCTTCGGTCGCGGTGGCCACCGGGGTCCTCCTGCCTCGTCGGGCAACGGACTCCGGGGCGTCGTTCGAGGACGACGATGAGCGGGACCACAGCGGCGGGGACCGTCCGGCGGGGGACGGGAGAGGGTACGGCGGTGCCAGTGGTGAAACCGGTGGAACCGCCACCCATCCGCGTCACCTGTGACGGTGGTGCCGATGCGTGCCCGCCGCGCACTGCCTCCCATCCGGACTTTAACCGTCGGTCCAGGAATTTCACCTGGTCAACCGGCCACTGGCGGTGGTCGGGTCGCGGACTGTAACCGCCGGTTCGGATTTTCACCGACCCCGGAGTGCGCTGCGTAAAAAATTTTCGCTCAATAGTACAGGGTGCCTGACCTGCGGTTTCTTGATCCGCGGGCCGGACGTTCCGAGCGTACGCCGGGCGGCGGCGCGGTGTCCATGGGGACTTGACACAGTGCGCCGAGGCTCACACCGACGGCGACGAAGGAATAAGGAGGCTTGGTCCGGACCTATTGACGCACTGGTCTAGTCCTCTTAACCTCTGCCACACCTCCGAGGAGTAAGGCCCGCCGGTCGCGCACACCACGGGCCACAGCACGTCGCAAGCCCCCCACGCACCGCGCTCGCAAGAGCCCCCACTGTGAGGAACACGCTCGTGTTGTCCCTGAAGAGATCCCCCGGACCCCGCGTCCGAAGAGCCACCGCCCTCGCGGCGACGGGCACCGCGCTGGCCGGGCTGCTCGTCGGCACCCTCTCGGCCACCGCCTCCCACGCCCAGGACCAGTCCGCCTGCCGCCCCGACGGCCTCTACGCCACCCCGGGCGTCGACGTCCCCTACTGTTCCGTCTACGACGCCGCCGGCCGCGAGAAGATGGGCGACGGCCACCAGCGCCGCGTCATCGGCTACTTCACCGGCTGGCGCACCGGCAAGGACGGCACCCCCGCCTATCTGGCCCCCGACATCCCCTGGGACAAGGTCACCCACCTCAATTACGCCTTCGCGCACGTCGGGCAGGACGACAAGATATCCGTCGGCGCGGACGGCCCGGACAATCCCGCGACCGGAATGACCTGGCCCGGAACGGCCGGCGCGGAAATGGACCCGGCCCTCCCCTACAAGGGCCACTTCAACCTGCTCAACAAATTCAAGAAACAGCACCCGGACGTGAAGACGCTCATTTCCGTGGGCGGCTGGGCGGAGACCGGCGGATACATCGACGAGAACGGCAAGCGCGTCGACTCCGGCGGCTTCTACAAGACCGCCACGAACGCCGACGGCTCGGTCAACCAGGCCGGCATCGACACCTTCGCCGACTCCGCCGTCGCGTTCGTCAAGAAGTACGGGTTCAACGGCGTCGACATCGACTACGAGTACCCGACCTCCATGAAGGACGCCGGGAACCCCAAGGACTGGGCGCTCGCCAACGCCCGGCGCGGCGGCCTCAACAAGGGCTACACGGCGCTGCTGAAGACCCTCCGCGAAAAACTGGACCGGGCCGGTGCCGCCGACGGCAAGCACTATCTGCTCTCCGTCGCCGCCCCCTCCTCCGGATACCTCCTGCGCGGCATGGAGACCTACCAGGCCACGAAGTACCTGGACTACGTCAACGTCATGTCGTACGACCTCCACGGCGCCTGGAACGAATTCGTCGGCCCGAACGCCGCGCTGTACGACGACGGAAAGGACGCCGAACTCGCCAAGTGGGGCGTCTACACCACCGCCCAGTACGGCGGCATCGGCTACCTCAACGGCGACTGGGCCTACCACTACTTCCGCGGCGCCCTGCCGCCCGGCCGGGTCAACCTCGGCCTGCCGTACTACACCCGCGGCTGGAAGAACGTCACCGGCGGCACCGACGGCCTGTGGGGCCAGGCGAAGACGACCACCTGCCCGGCCGGCTCGGGCCTGACCACCTGCGGCGACGGCGCCGTCGGCGTCGACAACCTCTGGCACGACCTCGACGACGACGGCAAGGAGTCCCCCGCCGGCTCCAACCCCATGTGGCACGCCAAGAACCTGGAGAAGGGCGTCGCCGGCGACTACCTCACCCGCTACGGCTTCCCCGCCGGCACCAAGCTCACCGGCACCTACGCCCGCCGCTACGACGCGACCCTCACCGCGCCCTGGCTGTGGAACGCCGAGAAGAAGGTCTTCCTCTCCACCGAGGACGAGCAGTCCGTCAAGGCCAAGGCCCAGTACGTCGTCGACAAGGGCCTCGGCGGCACCATGATCTGGGAACTCGCCGGCGACTACGGCTGGAACGCCGCCAAGGGCCAGTACGAGCCCGGCACCACGCTCACCTCGGCGATGTACGACGCCTTCAAGTCCGCCCCCGCCTACGGCGCCCGGCGCGCGACCACCGATCTGCCCACCCAGGCCCTCGACATCGACGTCAGCCTCACCGACTTCCCCCTCGGCGACTCCAACTACCCCATCAGCCCCAAGCTGCGCATCACCAACAACAGCAAGACCACCGTCCCCGGCGGCTCCGAGTTCCAGTTCGACTACGGCAATGCGGCACCGGGCAACGCCAAGGACCAGTCCGGCTGGGGCCTGAAGGTCGTCCGCAGCGACCACACGGCGGCGAACAACATCGGCGGCCTCAAGGGCGACTACAACCGGGTCTCCCTGAAACTGCCCGCCTGGCAGTCGCTCGCCCCGGGCGCCACGGCCGTCGTCGACTACGTCTACTACCTCCCGGCCGCCACCCCGTCCAACTGGACGGTGAGCGTCGGCGGGACGACGTACGCGCTGGCCGGCGACCTGACCCGGGGCACGACCGTGGTCGACCCCGGCGGCGCC
>NZ_JAILXP010000430.1 GCF_020740895.1 Streptomyces sp. UNOB3_S3
CCGCCCACCCTCATCGGCACCCTGCTGCACACCGGCCAGTCGCTGCTGGACCGGGTGCCCGCCGGGGAGGTCCGGGTCTGCGCCACCACCCGTGAGGCCGCCGAGGCGGCGATCACCGTCTCCCCGTCCGGCGATGCGGCCACCGGCTGGGAGGTGCTCGGCATCCGCCGCGAGTACCCCGGCGAGCACAGCGTCCCCATCGTCGACCGCGACTGCGAACTGGACCTGCTGCGCGGCCTGCTGAGCCGCACCCGGCACCGGGCCAAGCCCCACCTGGTCACCGTCCTGGGCGACCCGGGCATCGGCAAGACCCGCTTCGTGACGGAGTTCGCCCGCGCCTTCGCCGACCAGCCCGAACCCGCCCGCTTCCTGATGGGCCGCGCCCCCTCCTTCCCGGGGGACGACGCCCTCGCGGTGCAGGGCGAGATCCTGGCCGCCGCCTGCGGCATCCTGCCCGGCCGGCCCGCCGGGGAGGCACGTGCCCATCTCGCCGCGACCGTCCGCCGCGTGGTCGCCGACCAGCGCGAGGCCGACCGCCTGCTGCCCCCGCTCACCCCGTTCGTCACCCCGGGCCACCGGGCCGCCGACCCGGCCGAGGCGCTGTCCGCCTGGCGTCGCCTCGTCGTGGCGCTCGCCGCCGAACGCCCCCTGGTCCTGATCATCGACGACCTCCACCGGGCCGACGACGCCCTGCTGGACTGCGTCGAGGACCTGGTGGAGACCGCGGGCGCCGTCCCGCTGCTCGTGGTGGCGGCCGCCCGCCCGGAGCTGCTCCAGCGCCGCCCCGACTGGGGCGCGGGCAAGCGGCACACCAGCACCCTCGACCTGGACCCGCTCTCGGACGCGGCCATCGACCGCCTCCTGGAGTTCATGGTCGCGCCGGAACAGGTCGACGCCGTCGGCGAGGGCCCGGACGACCGCCGTCGCTACATGCGCAGACTCCTGGCCTCGGGCTCGCCCTCAGGAGCCCTCCGCCACCTCTTCGGCCGCGTCCGCAGACCGCTGAACCTGCCGGCGGCGGTGTAGACACGACCGGAGGGGCTGACGAAGTCAGCCCCTCCGGCGTTCGAGGACTACGCGGCAGCGCCCACCAGCCGCTCCCCGTCCTGCTCCCGCAGAATCCGGCAGACATCCCGCAGCCCGGCCTCAAGCTGCGCGATCTCCGCGTCGCTCAGGTAGACCGACGGCTCGAACCGCAGCGTGTGCGCCGCGCTGGCCGTCGGGAACGTCCGGATCCGGTGCTCGCGCAGCAGGTACCCGGCCACCACGTACCCGAAGAACCCCGCGTTCTCGCGGATCGGGGCCGACGCCGCCTCGGACTGGTCCCGGAACTCGAACCCGAGCATGAGCCCCTCGCCCCGGATGTCCTCGACGACCTCCGGGAAGTCCGCGCGCACGGACTCGAACATGGTCCGCAGGGCCTGCCCGCGCTCGGCGGCCAGCCGGTAGACGCGCCCGTCCTCCGCCTCCATCAGCTCCAGCACCTTCAGCGCCACGAAGCAGGAGAACGCGTCCTTCGCGAAGGTCGAGCTGTGCACCAGCTCGAACTCCTTGCGGTAGCGGTCGCGGCGCACCAGCATCACGGACGCCTTGGCCACACCGCCGCCCAGGCTCTTGGCCAGCGCGTAGTAGTCGCCCCGCAGCCCCACCAGGGAGCTCGCGAGGAAGGCGCCGCTGCGGCCCATGCCGCTCTGCACCTCGTCGATGACGACCGGGCAGTCGATCTCGGCGGTGACCCGCTGGATCTCCGCCGCGAACTCGCGCGTGATGACGTTGATGCCGCCCTCGCCCTGGATCGGCTCCAGGACGAACGCGCAGAACACCGGCGCCTCGCGGCGGACGACCTCGATCGTGCCGCCCTCGACCAGGACGTCGAAGAGCTCGGCGCGCTCCGCCTCGACGACCTCCTTGATCGCCTCCGGCCGGTCCCGGGGGATGAAGCGCGCCTGTGCGGCGAGCGAGGAGAAGGGCGCCCGGTAGCCCTCGTTGTGGGTCAGCTGGACGCTGCCCATCAGCTTGCCGTGGAAGGAGCCCTCCAGCGTCAGGAAGACCGGCGGCCGCTGCCGGACCGCGTCGTTCCGGCGGACGATCTCCGCGGCCAGGTCCTCGAACGCCGCCAGGTCCACCCGCTCGGTCGCGCTGAACCCGAGCGCGCCCAGCGCCTCGCCGGACAGCGACGCCTCACCGCCGAGGAGCGCGGTCCGCGCGGCCTCCAGGTGCCCGGCGATGGGAGCGGCCAGCTCGTCCATCCGCATCCTGCGGTCGAGCTCCGCGTGCTTTATGGCGGCCTCGACGGCCTCGGCGCCCGTATTGGCGAAGATCGCCGAATAGGCGTCGGTCGTGCCGAGTTCCCGCTGGAGAATGGTGTTGAGCGCCGCGGCCACCTGATTGGCGTAGGGATGCCGCGAGAACTGCGCGTGCACCGGGACCCCGCCGTCCAGCAGCGATTTGGCGAGGGCGACGATTTCGGGGTTGTTGTGCCCCAGCATCAGGGAGCCGTAACCGCCCGCGTAGTCGACCACGGGGATTTCCCCGCCGTCCGCGTCACGGTAGTAGAGGGTGTTTCCCTCGGCTCGGACGTACTCGACGTCGAGACCGACGGAGGCGAGCCACTCCAGCAGAAAGGGCTCGGCGAGTTCGAGTCCGGGGGAACCGGGGGAACCGGCGGATACAGGGGATTCAGCGTTCATGGCGCCAGACCATACGGCGGCGCGGTCATCGGGTGTTCTTTATCGGGTCCTTGAACTCCCCGGTGAATGCCGGGGAGTTCAAGGGCGGCCGGCCGCCTTACGGAACCAGCGCGTCGACCCCGAGCGCCTCGGCCACGAGATCCGCCACCTCACGCGTGTGGTGGTCGAGGTAGAAGTGGCCGCCGGAGAACACCCGGACGTCCGTCCGCGCCGCCGAGAACCCGCGCCAGTCCGCGGCCTCCTCGACCGTCACGACCGGGTCGTTGTCCCCGATCAGCACGGTGAAGGGCACGTTCAGCGGCGCCCCCGGCGTCCACGCGTACGCCCCGATCGCCCGGTAGTCGGCGCGCAGCGCCGGCATCACCATGGCCAGCAGGTCCGGGTCCTGGAAGACCCCGCCCGTCGTACCGCCGAGCCGCCGGATGGCGGCGAGGACGTGTGCGTCCGTGCGCACCTGGTCGTGGGGGCTGGGCGCCCCCGACGGCGCCCCGCGCCCGGAGAGGAACAGCCGCTCCGGCCCGGGGGCCGAGCGCTGCTCCAGCCGGCGCGCCGTCTCGTAGGCGAGCACGGCACCCATGCTGTGCCCGAAGAAGGCGAACGGACGCTGGTCGTCCAGCGCGCTCATCTCGTCCGCCAGCCGGTCGGCGAGCCGGGCGATGTCGTCCACCGGCGGCTCCTGGTGGCGGTCCTGCCGCCCCGGGTACTGCACGGCCACCACGTCGACCGCCGGCGCCAGCGCGCGCGACAGCGGCACGAAGGCGCTGGCCGCCCCTCCGGCGTGCGGGAAGCAGACGAGGCGCGGTCCGTCCTGCGGAGCCTGGCCGTAGCGTCGGAACCAATCACTGCCCACTGCGTCTTCTCCTCGCGTGTGTCGCGGACCGTGCCAGGGTATTTTCGGCCGAGCCGCTCGAGGCTGGCACGAGACGCGCACGAGAACCCCTGATCCAGGCACTTGGGAAGGGCCATGAGGGCATATTCTGTGGGCCCGCAGAGCATCCACGGCGCGTGCGGAAGGCCACCGTCCGGGGATTGACCGGAAGGGGAGTTGACCGGCGATGCAGGAGAGATCCGAGCGGACCCGCAGGAGGTTGCTCGAAGCCGCTGCCGCGCAGATCGACGCATGTGGATACGCGGACGCCAAGCTGAGTGACATCAGCCGGTGCGCCGAGGTGACGACGGGCGCGCTCTATTTCCACTTCTCCTCCAAGACGGACCTGGCGGAAGCGGTCCAGCGGGCCGGCTGCGCGATGCTCGAGGAGACCGTCGACCACCTGCTGACCCGTTGCTCGCCCATGCAGGCCCTGATCGACGTCACCCATGTCCTGGCCCGCTGGATCTGCGAGGAGCCCATCGTCCGGGCCAGCCTGCGCATCGGCCGGGAGCGCGGCCGGGACGGGTCCGCGATCGTCGACTTCCACGCGGTGTGCGTCCGCACCGGGCTGCGGCTGCTGCGCGACGCGTGTGCCGAGCAGCGGGTGATCCGCGCCGACGTCTCCGCCGACTCGGCGGAGGGGCTGGTCACCGCCGTGCTGTCCGGCGCCGAGGCGGACGCCTGCCGGGGCATGGACCCCGACCGGCTCGCCGCCCGGCTGACGGGGATGTGGGACCTCCTCGTCGGCGCCCTCGTCGTGCGCGACGTGTGCGCCGGGCTCCGCACGGGACCGCCCCACGCGCCGGTGCCGGGCGGCCGCGCCCATGAGACGGTCACCGCCTGACCCACGAACCTCGACTCTGGTGATTACCCGCGTGATTACCCGTCGGTGAACACACAGTAGGACCCCTCCGGTTAGCTTCTCGGCCAGGGAGGAGTCCCGAGGGGGGAGTTCCCCGAGGGGCTCGGACGTCCCGCGAGGTACGAGGAGTTGTGATGGATACCTCTGTCATCACCGGGGGAGCGGAGGCGGGCGCGACGACGGGGACGGAACCCGGGGCCTGGGAGTCGGTCATCGGACGGGACTTCGCCCGGGCGCTCAACGAGGGCCTGGCCCGGGCCCGTGCGACGACCCCGCCACGGCCCCGCCGCGTCCGTGCACCTCAGCCCACGCCCGCGCCCTCCGGAGCCACCCCTGCCGCGACCGGGCCCGCCAGAACCGGAACCAAAGACTCCACCAGCGCGGACCTCACCGCCACGCCCGACGAGCACACGGATTGCCGCTGGCAGGAGCGCCGCCGGGTCGCCCATGACCTCCACGACCACATAGGCGGCGCCCTCGCCACGGCCCGCCGCCTCCTCGTCGAGTGCGGCCCCGGCGTGGGCGACCCGGGCCGGCTCGCGGCCGCCCAGGTCTTCCTGCACGAGGCGGAGGACCATCTGCGCGACCTGCTGGGCGAGTTGGTCACGGCGACCGAGCTGCCGCCGCTCGGCGAGGCCATCGAGGGCTTCGCGGCGGAGGCCGCCCCGCCCGGCCTCGACGTCACCGTGAAGATCACCGGCAATGAGAACCTCGTCGCCACCGCCCACCGCCGGGCGCTGTTCCTGGCCGTCCGCGAGGCCCTGCGCAATACGTTCGAGCACGCCGGGGCGAGCCGCGTCGCCGTCTCCGTCCGCACCACCCGCTGGTGGGTCCACGCCGCCGTCGAGGACGACGGCCGGGGCTTCGACCCGGAGCGCGTGACCGCCGACGAGGGCCGCCCGGCCCGGGGCATCGCGTCGATGACCCAGCGGATCGAGGACATCGGCGGAAAGCTGGCGATCGAGAGCTCGCCCGTGGACGGCACCAGGGTCGACATGCATCTGCCGCTGCGCCCCCGTACCTAGCCCCCGAATCCCTGATCCCCATCCAGTGCTGCCAGCGGGCCGGCCGATCCGCCCGCGTCGAGGAGTTGTTGTGCGCAAGGTGCTTATCGCCAATCGTGGCGAAATCGCTGTCCGTGTCGCTCGTGCGTGCCGGGACGCGGGGATCGCCAGTGTGGCGGTCTATGCCGATCCGGATCGTGACGCGTTGCATGTCCGGG
>NZ_JAILXP010000431.1 GCF_020740895.1 Streptomyces sp. UNOB3_S3
CGCCGGTACCGCCCGTGCCGGGCACGGCGGCCCCCGAGGGCCACCCCGTACCGCAGAGCCCCCCGCAGGGGAACTGGCCCGGCCAGGCGCCCCTCGGGGGCTATGTGTCGCCGATCCCGATCCGGAAGGCCACCCTCGCCGACGCCCTCGCCGCCGAGTGGACGAAGATCCGGTCGATCCGGTCGACGGTGTGGACGCTCGGGACGATGGTGCTGCTCATCGTGGGGATAGGGCTGCTCGCCGCCTGCGTCGTCAGCGCGATGGACTCCACCGCGGCCACGCACCGGACGCCGGTCCTCGTCCTCGGCATCTACGGCACGATGCTCTCCCTCATCTGTGTCATCACGCTCGGCGTGCTCACGATGTCGTCCGAGTACGGCACGGGGCTGATCCGCACCACGCTGACCGCCTGCCCGGACCGGGCGCGGGTGCTCACGGCCAAGGCCGTCGTGTTCTTCCTGCTCACGTTCGTCACCACCACGGTCGCGACGACGCTGGTGGCCGTGGCCACCGAGGGGATCGCCGGCCGGCTGGGCACCGTGCCGACCGCCGGGGAGTGGCTGAAGGCCACGGTCGGGGTGAGCGTGTTCATGTCGCTGATCGGTGTGCTCGCGCTCGCCGTCGGCGCGATGCTGCGCCACTCGGCGGGGGCCATCGCCGTGATGCTCGGCCTGGTGATGATGCCGCTGGTGCTGGCGATGTTCCTGGTGGCGTCGGACCTGAACGAGGTCCGGTCATGGCTGCTGCTCTACTCGATCCCCAACCAGCTGGGCGTCTTCTACGACGTCTCGGCCGGCGAGGGACCGAGCGGCTGGGACCCGCTGTGGATCATGACGCTGGTGACCGGTGCCGCCCTGGGCGGCGCGTACCTCTCGCTGGCCAAGCGCGACGCCTGAGCGGCCTCGCCGAAGTCCGGTGCGGTAGCGCCCCGCAGGGGCGCGGGGAACTGCGCGACCAGCCACGACGCACCCGCGGATGTCGTACCGGACTTCCAGCGGAGCGCTCAGTACCTCGGCGCGTTACGGGACCGCTGGAGCCGCGCGCTCCGGCGGTCCCGCGCGTTCCAGCAGGCCTTGTGCCAGTGCCGCCGGTCGTCGACGCCGGCGCCGAAGCGCGGCCAGACGACCAGGTGCGGCACCCCCGGCGGAATCTCCTGGTCGCAGCCCGGGCAGCGGTAGTGCTTGGCGGCCGCGCCGCCGCCCACGGCCCGGACCGCCCACTCCTCGCCCCGCCAGTCCTCCGTGCTCTCCAGGCCGTAGCGCACACCGCTCTCGTCGCGCGGGGTCGGGCTCTGTCTGGCGGCGCCGCCTCGCTGGCGGTTTCGGCGCGGGGACACAGGGCACCTCGGCAAGTCGTCGGCTACGGGTCGTGACCAGCCTACGCGCCAAGGTCACCGGCCCGGCCCGGAGTGCCCCCGGCGCTATGGCGCTTGTGCTCCGATCATCATGAAAACTTCACGCGCAGCCGTACCTTCGGCACGTGTCAGCCGTTATTGCCACCAGGGGGATACCGCGTCGGTCGCTAGGAGGTACAAGAGCGATGCGCGTAGGAACGTTTGTCCTCGCCGCCCAGTTCCCTGGCCAGGGGCACGGCGAGGCGCTGTACCGGGCGGTCCGCTCGGCCGAGGTGGCCGAGGAGGCGGGGCTGGACGCGGTCTGGCTGGCGGAACACCACTTCGTGCCGTACGGGGTGTGCCCGTCGGCGGTCACCCTGGCCGCCCTGCTGCTCGGCCGCACCCGCTCCATCACGGTCGGCACGGCCGTGAGCGTGCTGCCCACCACCCACCCCGTGGCACTGGGCGAGCAGGCGGCGCTGCTCCACCTCACCTCGGGCGGACGGTTCGTGCTGGGCGTCGGCCGCGGCGGTCCCTGGGTCGACCTGGAGGTGTTCAACTCAGGCCTGGGGGCGTACGAAGAGGGGTTCCCGGAATCGCTCGAATTGCTGATGCGGTGGCTGCGGGAACCCCGGGTCGGCTCGGCCGGGGAGCGGTTCGCCTTCCGGGAGGTCCCGGTCGTACCGCGCCCCGACGAACTCCTGGACGCGGGCGGGGACTCCACCGGCCCGGGGGTGGTCGTCGCCTGCACCTCGCCCGCGAGCGTCCGGCTGGCGGCCGGGCACGGGCTGCCGATGCTGCTCGGGATGCACAGCACGGACGAGGAGAAGGCGGAGATGGTCGCCCTGTGGCGCAAGTGCGCGCGGGAGGCGGGGCGTTCGGCGGAGGAGATCGCGGCGGCCGGCCATGTGGCGGCGGGCGTCGTCCAGGTCGGGGACCGGCGGCAGGAGGCGGCGGAGACGCTGCTGAAGGCCATGCCGGGCTGGTTCCACCACGGGCTCTCCGCGCATGTGACGGTCGACGGGCGGCAGCGCCGGATGCGGGACCCGCTGGCGTACACGGAACTGCTCTGCGAGCTCCACCCGGTGGGCCCGCCCCGGCTGTGCGCCGACCGGCTGTCGGCCACCGCCGAGCGCACGGGCATCCGCCGCTTCGCGCTCCTGGCCGAGGGCTCCGGGGATCTCGCCGCCACCGAGGAGAACCTCCGCAGGCTGGGCTCGGACGTACTGCCGCTGCTCGTCTGAGCCGCCTCTGGGGCCACCCCGCCGGAGCTGCCGCTCCCCTTCGCTCGCACCTCCCCGCGCCCGGAGCGGCAGCACGGAACGCGTCAGCAGTCGCGGAGCTCCGGCGACTGGTTCAGCAGCTGGCCCCTGATCGAGGTGAAGCGGGCCAGACGCTCGTCCGCCGTGGGGCCCACCGGGAAGACCGCCACCCGATGGCAGTTCTGGAACGCCAGGCGCACCCCGAAGTGGCGCTGAAGGGCACCGCGGATCGCGTCACTCGCCAGCGCGCGCAGCAACTGGCCACGCGCCTGCTCGTCCGGCGGCGGCGTACGGTTGTCGGCGAACTCGCCGCCTTCGACCGAGAGCCGGTCCACCAGGGAGCTGATCATCTCCCATGCGTAGGGCAGGGAGGTCCGGACGCAGTCGACGAACGCTGCTTCGTCGACCTCGCCTCGCTCGGCCTGTTCGAGGAGGGCCGGTGAGACGTCGAGCGACATGGGTTCTCCTCTCGCGACCCCCACGTAGGGGATCTCAGGGATGGGCGAGCGGACGACGACGCCCCGTGCCCGTGCGGCGACCGCCCGCTTCAACGGTAATCCGGCCACTGCTGCCCCACCAGGAGAACACCGACAACTGGCCGAAGCCGTAGGGCCCCTTCCTGGGCGAATCGCGTGAAGTGGCAGGAGTCGAGTAGCGTGGCTCACCATGCGTCTCGTCATCGCCCGTTGCTCCGTGGACTACGCGGGCCGGCTCACCGCCCATCTGCCCTCCGCCCCCCGCCTGATCCTGGTCAAGGCGGACGGGAGCGTCAGCATCCACGCGGACGACCGGGCCTACAAGCCCCTGAACTGGATGTCGCCGCCGTGCACGATCAAGGAAGGCGTTCAAGAGGGCGTCAACGTGTGGACGGTGATCAACAAGGCGGGCGAGAAGCTCATCATCACCATGGAGGAGGTCCTCCACGACTCCTCGCACGAGCTGGGCGTCGACCCGGGCCTGATCAAGGACGGTGTCGAGGCGCACCTCCAGGAGCTCCTCGCGGACCGCATCGAGACGCTCGGCGAGGGCTACACGCTGATCCGCCGCGAGTACCCGACGGCGATCGGCCCCGTGGACATCCTCTGCCGGGACGCCGAGGGCAACACGGTGGCCGTGGAGCTCAAGCGGCGCGGCGAGATCGACGGTGTGGAGCAGCTCACCCGCTATCTGGAGCTGCTCAACCGCGACCCGCACCTGGCGCCCGTGCGCGGCGTCTTCGCCGCCCAGGAGATCAAGCCCCAGGCGCGGGTGCTCGCCACGGACCGCGGCATCGGCTGTGTCGTGCTGGACTACGACGCGCTGCGCGGCATCGAGGACGACAAGCTGCGGCTGTTCTGATCCTCTTCCGCGGGTAAACCGCTTTCACGGGTGAACGACGGACGGGCCGGGGGTCACGACCCCCGGCCCGTCCGTCGTTTCCGCTATGCCACCGGCGTCCCGCCCGTGGGCTTGCCCGTGGTCGGCTTGCCGCCCGGGGCCAGGCCGCTCGCCGAGTTGGCGCCGCCGGCCGTCGGCTGGGTCGGCTTGGTCGGCGGCTCCTTCGTCTGCTCGGAGGGCTTCGTGGTGGGCGTCTTGTCGCCACCGCCCTGCGACTTCGACGGCGACGGATCGGCCGACGGCGTCTTCGTCTGCTCACCGCCGCCCTGGGACTTCGTCGGGGTGGGCGAGGTGCCGCCGCCCGGGGACTTCGAGGGCGTGCCGGGCGAGGGGTCGCCGCCCGGGTCCGTGGACGACGAGGCGGAGCCGGACGGCCTGGGCGAGGCGGACCCGTCGCCCCAGTCGCCCTGCTTCTCCCCGTGCCGGCCGCGCCGGGCGGGCACCTGCGGCGCCCCCGGCTCCCCCGCCGCCGGCTCGTCGGCGCTCAGTCCGCCGTCGCCGTCCTGCTGGGAGGCGGACTGGCCGGGCTTGACCGTGCCGGAGCGCGGGGCGTCGCCGCCGGAGGCGGCGCCGAGGGTGACGACGGTGCCGAGGACGGCGGCGAGCAGGGCGCCCGCGCCGGCCGCGAGGAGGTTGCGGCGGTTGCCGCCGGACATCAGCTTCTGCGCCCACGTCCCCTTGCGCGCCCCGGCCGGGAGCGGGGCGCCCGGGGGCGCCTTCGGCACCGGCGGCACGGCGGCGGCAGCGGGACCGCCCGGCGGCCTGCTGATGATCGCCGTGGTGCCGTCGTCGGTGACCTTGGCCTTGGCGGGCGGCGCGGCCGACTGCTCGCTGCGGGCGTCCGGGATCTCCTCGCCGGCGGACGTGCGTCCGTCGACGCCGGCGCGCTGCGGCAGCGGCGGGATCCCGGTGCGCGCCGGGGTGCTCCCGGGCAGCGCGCGGGCGCCCAGGGCCAGGCCGGAGCGGTCGGCGACGAGCGCGAGCGCCCGGCGGCCGGCGACCGTGCCGCGCTTGTCCGCGAGGACGCCGCGCAGCCCGATGGAGGACTCCAGCTCGGCCCGGGCCCGGTCGAGATTGCCGGTGCACAGGGCCAGTACGCCCAACTCGTGGTGGAAATACGCTTCTTCGCCGACCTCGCCGGCGATCCGCGCCGCCTCCTGGCCGTAGCGGAGGCCGCGTTCCCAGGCGCCCCAGCGGAGCGCCGCCGCGAACGCGGGCGCCGCCGTACGGGCCAGCAGCACGGCGGCCGCCCGGTGCCCGGAGTCCTCCTCGCCGGTCAGCGCGGCCAGGGCGGCGAGGATCGCGTCGGACTCGACGGCGATCCGCTCGGGCGTGACGGACGGGTGCCCGGCCCACCAGGCGTAGTGCTGGGCGGCCGTGTGGGCCGTGACGGCCGCCTGCCGGGCCCACTCCTCGCCGTATCCGGCGATCAGCTGGTCGGCGACGCCGGCCGCCAGCCGGTAGTGCGCGGCGACGGGCGTGATGAGGCCGCAGGCCAGGAGCTCGCCGATGGCCGCGTCGGCGTGGGTGTCCCCCACGAGGGCGGGCAGGTGCGCCTGGTGGGGCACCTCGCCGCCGAGGGCGACCGCGAAGCGCAGGGTCTCCCGCGCGGCCTCGCCGAGCGCGGCGGCCAGCAGTGTGGCGGGGGCCGCGGCCTGGGCGAGGGCC
>NZ_JAILXP010000432.1 GCF_020740895.1 Streptomyces sp. UNOB3_S3
GGCGCCACCCGCGCCCGCCCCTCCGGCACCGCCCGCGCCACCGGCCCCTGGCGCTCCGCCCGTTCCGGGCGCGCCTCCGGCACCGGGTGCCCCCGCACCCGTACCTCCGGGCCAGCCCGGACAACCCGGACAGCCCGGCCGGCCCGCGCCTCCGGCACCCGCCGCACCCGCCGCGCCCGGCGCGCCCGGCGCACCGGGGCCGGGTGCGCCGGGCACCGTGCCCGTCAACAACGCGCCGCCGCGCGCGGCACCCGCACCGCCGCCGGCACCCGACCGACGGGTGCCGGCACCGCGGGCGCCCGCTCCCCGGCCGCGACCGGGTCACCCCCGGGGTTCCGCCCACCACGGCATCGTCAAGGCCCTGAACAAGAAGGCGGTGCGCGGTATCCCGCTGGTGACGCTCACCCTGCTGGTCACGGCCCCGGCCGTGCTGGCCGCGGCGCTGCTGCGGCCGCGTTCTGGCGGCTCGCGGCGCCGCTGACCGCACGGGTCAGCGCGGCACCTCGGCCGCGCCCCCGGCGCGGATCGCCGCCAGGACGGCGGCGTGGAAGGCCCCCAGCCCCCCGGGCGGCACGGCCCGGGGGCCGCCGGTGAGCGCGTACCACTCCTCGGCGCCGGTGTACTGCACACGGACGTCCGCCAGCCCGTCGGGGCGGCGCGCCGTGACCACGGTGAGGTCGCCGGTGACGACCCCGACGTCGTCGGTCATCGCACCGCCGGGGCCGGCGACCACCGTGTCCTCGTACCGCTCCTGACCCGCTTCTCTGTTCATGACGTACACGTATCCAGCATCTTGGTGAGCATGCCTCGCTCCTCCTCCGTGACACTCAGACCGTACGTGGTCTTCACGGAGGTCCACGCCCGGCCGTAGAAGCACCAGGCGCTCTTCGACGGCGGCTGCCACTGGTCCGGGGACTGGTCGCCCTTGGACCGGTTCGAGGCGGCGGAGACCGTGAGCAGCTGCGGGTGCGTCAGGTCGTTGGCGAACGCCTTGCGCTTGTCGTCGTCCCACTTGTCGGCGCCCGAACGCCAGGCGTTGGCCAGCGGCACGATGTGGTCGATGTCCACCTGTCCGGCCTTGTCGGCGGTCTTGTCGTCGTAGAGGCTGCGCCAGGTCCCCTCGACGGCCCGGCACTCCCCGTCCCGCTTCACACCCTTGCCGTCCCGTTCCAGGACGGTCTCCCGGGTGTCGCACTTGTTGCCCTGCTGGGCCCAGTGGGGGAACCTGGCGCGGCTGTAGCCGGACATCGCGTGCGGCTTCTCCACCTTCATCGCGGTGAGTTGCTTGCGGGCGTCGCCCGTCGTCGGGAGCCCGGGCAGCGGGTCGCCCGCACGGTTCTTCCCGTCGCCCGACGGCGCGGGTCCCTTGGAGCCCGGCGCCGGCGCGGCGGCCGAGCGCGACGGGGAGACGGACGACGAAGCCGCGTCACCGGACTTGCCGCCGCAACCGGCGAGGGCAGCCCCCACCGTGCACACGGCGACCACCAGCGCCGTGACCCGCCCCTGACGAAGCCTCATTCTCCAACAACCCCTTCGGTCACAACACACACATCCGACATAACGTTCGATCCTACGTGCAGGCCGACCACCGGGAAGACCTGCCCCGTCGGTCAACCGCCAAGCCCAACTCACCCGGACGGACCAATGGCGCCCGCGCCTCCCCGATCGTGTGAATCCCCTCCGGGGCCCGGTGCCGCGCGCAGCGGCGTCCTCACAGTGGGGTGATGACGCCATGGGAAGAGGACGAGGAACGGGCCGCCGGGGTCGTCGGATACGCCACCGCCCAGCTGGGGCACATGCGGGAGCTGCTCGGCATGCTCAGCGACGCGCAGTACGTGTGCCGGCCCCATGAGGCCGCCAGCTGTGTCGCCGGTCATGTACGGCACTGTGTGAACCACTACACGGCGATCCTGGCCGGTGCGGACGTCGGCACGGTCGAGTACGACCGGCGGAAGCGCGGCGGCGAGCTGGAGACCGACCGGGGTGCCGCGCTCACGCGGCTGGCCGACGTCTCGGCCCGGGTGGCCGCGGTGGCACCGGCGGACCTCGACCGGCCCGTGGACGTGCTCCATGTGGTGGACGCGGCGGGCACGGTCGTCCGGACGCGCTCCACCGTGGGGCGGGAGCTGCTGTTCGTCTCGCACCACGCCGTCCACCACCTGGCGGTGATGGTGCCGGTCGCCCGCGCCCTGGGCGTGACCGTTCCGGTGGAGTTCGGGTACGCGCCCGCGACGCTCGCCTACCTCCGGCGGGTCTGAGCCGGCCTGCGGTCGCGGGTGTGCCGCTGGAAGGCGATCCCGGCGACGACGACGGCGCCGAGGAACCACAGCGGGCCCAGCAGCAGGTAGAAGAACGGGAACGAGTCCCGGAAGCCCGCCGTGACCGCGGCCTGCATGGCCCCGTAGGACGGCAGGTACCGGACGACGTCATTGTCGGCGATCGGATTGGCGATCGGGCTCTGGAGGCCCGTGTCGATGATGCTGGTCATGATGATGAGCAGCATGCCCGCCAGCTCGCCGCGCAGCGTCGCGCCGAGCATCACCCCGAAGCCGCCGTAGGTCAGGGCGCCGGTGGCCAGGGCGAGGCCGAGCAGCCAGGGCTGCCGGGGATGCCAGTAGAGGCAGACCACGGCGGTGGCGTAGGCGCTGGTCAGCACGGACGCGATGAGCAGCGCGGCGAGCTTGGCCGCGATCAGGTGGGAGCGGGGGTAGCCGGCCATGGCGAGCCGGTGGTCGAAGCGGCCCGCCGTGAAGGTGACCGAGAACATCATGAAACCGACGATCAGGGTGACGGCGTTGAGGGCCCCGGAGATATTGCTGAGGTTGTTGCCCGGCGCGGTGATCGTCTCGTTGGTCGCGCGCAGCAGGAACCGGACCTCGGCGGAGGCGATCACCACATGGCCGAGGGAGATCCACAGCGGGAGGTAGAAGAGGACCAGGACGAGCGCCAGCCGGTTCCGGGAGTGCTCCAGCAGCGCGTAGCGGGCGGCGGTGGAGAAGTACGTCCAGGCGGAGGCGCGGCGCACGGCCGGTTCACCCGCCCCGTCGCGCGTCGTCGACGAGCCGTCCGGCGTCGAGCCGCCACAGGTCGTCGAACCGGGTGGTGTCGTAGGCGATGTGGGTGACGACGAGGCAGGACCGCCCCAACGCCCGGAGCTGCTCGGCCAGTTCCCAGAACCGCTGGTAGGCCTCCCAGTCGAAGCCCTGGTAGGGCTCGTCCAGGAGCAGCAGGGGCGGGTCGTGCATCAGGGCGAGGACGAGATTGAGCTTCTGCTGGGTGCCGCCGCTGAGCGTGCCGATCCGGTGCCGCCGGTAGTCGGCGAAGTTCAGGGTCTCCAGGAGTTCATGGGCGCGGTCGAGGCCGGGCAGACCGTAGGCGACCCGGAAGAGCTCGAGGTGCTGTTCGACGGTGAAGGCGGGGTTGAGCACGGTCTCCTGCGGGCAGTAGCCGATGCCGCCGGGGCCCCTGACCATGCCCCGGTCGGGCCGGAGCCGCCCGGCGAGGACGCGCAGCAGGGTCGACTTGCCGGACCCGTTCTCGCCGACGACCCCGGCCAGGCGCCCCGCCCGCAGCTCCATGTCGACGCCACGCAGCACACGGTGCCTGCCGTATGCCTTGTGGACGTCGTGGGCCTCCAGGAGGAGCCGTGCGTCAGTCATCGCTCCCATCCCTACCACCGAGGTGCCGCCCCCGGCGGGAGCCGGTCGGCCGGGGGCGGTCAGGAGCGGCCGATCGGCCGCGTCGCCGCCCCGGCTCGCCGGGGGCGGCTCGGCTCAGTCGTCGAGCGACGCCAGGTCGAGGCGGCTGAGGCGCTCGGGGTCGGCGAGGATGTCGATCTCGACGATCCGCCCGTCCGTGATCGTGAAGCCCAGGACGGCCGTCGGCCGCCCGTCGATGATGGACACGATGCCCGCGGCGCCGTTGACGAGCGCCGGCCGCGACGAGCCGGCGGCACGCTGGAAGAGCAGCGCCTGCCCGGCGACCGCGGCGGGGCCGCGCAGCTCCCGCGACGCGCCCGCGAGGCCCGTGCCGGTGTCCGCGCGCAGGACGACGTCCGGGTCGAGCAGGGCCACCAGGGCGTCGAAGTCGCCGCCTCGCGCGGCGGCGAGGAACGCGTCGACGACCTCCCGCTGCCGGCCGAGGTCGGTGTCGGGTACCGGCGCGGAGCCCCGCACCCGGCGGCGGGCCCGGCTGGCGAGCTGCCGGGCGGCCGCCGGGGTGCGGCCGACCATGGGGGCGATCTCGTCGAAGGGCACGGCGAACATGTCGTGGAGCACGAACGCCAGCCGCTCGGCGGGGGCGAGCGACTCCAGCACCACGAGCAGCGCGAGGCCGACGGAGTCGGACAGCAGCGCCTCCTGCTCGGGGTCGATCCCGTCGGCGCCGCTCACGACCGGGTCGGGCACGTGGACGTCCAGGGACTGCTCGCCCCGCGAGGTCCGCGACCGCAGCATGTCCAGGCACACCCGGCCGACCACGGTGGTCAGCCATCCGCCCAGGTTCGCGACGTCCCCGGTGTCGGTACGGGCCAGTCGCAGCCATGCCTCCTGCACCGCGTCGTCGGCCTCGCTCAGCGAGCCGAGCATCCGGTAGGCGACCGCCCGCAGGTGGGTGCGGTGGGCCTCGAAGCGCTCGGCCAGGAATTCGTCGTCGTTCATCGGTCGCATTTCCTTCGTCGGTGTTTCGTCACCCCCTTTGACGAACGGGACCGCGCGAATGTGACACACGTGATCAAGAGGCGGCGCGGATCACATGGCCGGGGCGGCGGCACACGAAACGCCGGGCCGCCAGGACGATGCCCTGGCGGCCCGGCGGTGATACGTGTACCCGCCGTGACCAACGACGGCGGGGGCGAACGGTCACGCGCACGGGACCGGGCGCGTCGGGGCCGGGGCCTCGCCCGTCATGGAAGCGGAGGTTTCACGGTTCGAGACGCCGGCCCCGGCCCTCCGCGGCGTCGATGAGCACCTGGGCGGTGGCGGTGGGCACGGAGAGCATCGGGTAGTGGCCGGTGGGCAGTTCGAAGAAGGTGGTGTCCTTGCCGACCGCGGCCCTCAGCCGTGGGTCGCCGGCCCGGTAGAGGGCCTCGATCATGGCGACGGTGTTGCCGTTGGCCGTGCAGAACACCGCGGAGGCGGGCAGCCCGTCGCCCGCCCCGGTCAGCCGGAGGGGTTCGGTGAAGGAGCCGTAGGGGTGGCCGACGGCGAGGCGGCGCAGCCGGGCCAGGGCCGCGTCGTCCATGCCGTCGACGCTGCCCCACAGGGGGAATTCGTCCCGGTCCGGCAGTGGGAGGCGCAGGCCCTCGCCCTCGGTCGCGACCCGTTCCTCGAACGCCGCCCGCCGTTCGGGGTCCATGAAGGTGTTGACGACGCTCTGCCCGTCCTGCGGCGCGGCGGCGTCGAGGTGGACGAGGCGGCCGACGCGTTCCGGGCACCGGTCGGCGGCGCCCAGGACGGGGAAGATGCCGTAGCTGTGGCCCACCAGGACGACGCCGGAGAGCTCCTCGTACTCCAGGACGTTGAGGATGTCCTGGACGTGGGTGCTCACCCCGGTCTCCGCGGTGGCGAGATGCGCGCGGTCCCCGAGGCCGGTCAGGGTGACCGGTACGGCCCGGTGCCCCGCGCGCTCCAGTTC
>NZ_JAILXP010000433.1 GCF_020740895.1 Streptomyces sp. UNOB3_S3
GCGCAGAACCCGAAGTCGGCGGGCCGGTGGGGGGTGCCGGGGCCGGGGGAGAGGACGACGTTGTCGAAGGCGCCGAGCAACTCGGGGCGCCATGCCGGGTCGTCGTTGTGGATGACCTCGGGCTCTTCGCCGTTGACCTCGGACAGGTAGTGGAAGAGGTTGTAGGTGAAGGAGTCGTAGTTGTCGACGAGGAGCGTGCGCATCAGAGTTTCCCGAGTTCGCGGGCTATCTCGGCGTTCACGGCCACGTGATTGCCGGTGAGGAAGAAGTGGCCGCCGGGGAACACCTCGAGCCGGAAGCCGCCTTCGGTGTGCCGTTCCCAGGCCTTGGCCTCGTCCAGGGAGGTGCGGGGGTCGGCGTCGCCGGTGAGGACGGTGACGGGGCAGCGGACGACGCGGTCCTCGGGGCAGCGGTAGGTCTCGATGGCGGTGTAGTCGCCGCGGATCGCGGGCAGGGCCATCCGCAGGATCTCCTCGTCGCCGAGGACCCCGGCCTCCGTGCCGTTGAGGAGCTTGAGCTCGGCGATGACGCCGTCGTCGTCGCGCTGGTGCACGGTCTCGGGGCGGGAGGTGGAGGGGGCCCGGCGGCCGGAGGCGATGACGGCCTTCGGCGCGGACGGCGCGCCCTGCCGCTCCAGTCGCCAGGCCACCTCGAAGGCGAGGACCGCGCCCATGCTGTGGCCGAAGTAGACCGTGGGCTTGTCGTCCAGCTCCAGGAGCCGGTCGGTGATCCGGTCGGCGAGGGTGGCGATGTCGGTGACGCAGGGCTCGTGGCGGCGGTCCTGGCGGCCGGGGTACTGGAGGGCGACGACGTCGACGCCGGGGGCGAACCGGGCCGAGACGGGGTGGAAGAAGCTGGCCGAGCCGCCCGCGTGGGGGAAGCAGACCAGCCGGGTGGTGGCGGTCTCGGCCGGGTGGTAGCGCCGGGCCCACAGGGCCAGGTCGTTGTCCGCGCTGTTCAAGGGCTCGGGTCCTTTCTCGGTGGGGGTGACGGGGCACGACGGCGGGCCGCCGGCCCCGGGACGGGGCGCGTCGCGGGGCGGCGGGCGCTCGTGCGTCAGTTCTCGTGGACGGTGATGGCCCGCGACGGGCAGAGGTCGCCCGCCCGCCGGACGGCGTCGGTGAGCCCGGCGCCGTCGGGGGCCAGGACGGTGACCAGTCCGTCGTCGTCCTGGTCGAAGACGGCCGGGGCGGTCAGTACACACTGGCCCGCGCCGATGCAGCGCTCGTTGTCGGCGGTGACGCGCATCAGGAGGCCTCCCACTCGACGGGCATCTCGTGCAGCCCGAAGAGTACGACGTCGTGCTTGAAGGCCAGTCGCTCCACGGGGACGGCCAGCCGCAGGGTGGGGATGCGCTCGAAGAGCTTGCGGTAGGCGATCTCCATCTCCAGGCGCACCAGGTTCTGGCCGAGGCACTGGTGCATGCCGTAGCCGAAGGCCACGTGGTGGCGGTCGGTGCGGGAGGGGTCGAAGGCGTGGGGGCAGGCGAAGGCCTGCTCGTCGTGGTTGGCGGCGGCCACCAGCGGGATGATGCCCTCGCCGGCGCGGACGAGCTGCCCGGCGATCTCGACGTCCTCGACGGCCACCCGCAGGGAGACGATGTCGGCGACCGAGTGGAAGCGCAGCGTCTCCTCGACGACCCGGTCGTCGCCGATCCACTGGGGGTTCTGCAGGAGGGTCATCACGCCCAGCGCGATGTTGTTGGCCGTGGTCTCGTGGCCGGCGATCAGCAGGAGCAGCAGGACGCCCGACAGCTCGTGGGGGGCGATGACGCCGGTGGCGAGGAGCCTGCTGACCAGGTCGTCCTGGGGCCACTTCGACTTGATGTCGATGAGCCGGTTGATGTAGCGCAGGAGTTCCTTGGTGGCGGTGTCGCGCTGCTGGTCGGTGGAGGAGCGGATGGCGACCAGGGTGCGGGTGCGGGACTCGAAGAAGTCGCGGTCCACCGGGGGCACGCCGAGGAGGGCGGAGATCACCAGGGAGGGCACGGGGAGCGCGAAGTCGGCGACGAGGTCCGCGGAGTTCCCGGAGGCGAGGAGGTCGTCGATGAGCTTGTCGACGGTCTCCTCGATCGCCGGGCGCATGGCCCGGACCCGTCGCACGGTGAACTCGGGGATGAGCGCCTTGCGGAAGCGGTCGTGCTCGGGGGAGTCCATCCCCACGAACCAGCCCGGGATCTGCTCCTGCCTGGGCACGCCCATGGTCTCGCTGATGTTGGGGAAGCCCTTGTGGTCCGGGTTGGAGCTGATCTTCGGGTTGGTGAAGACGGCGCGGACGTCCTCGTGCCGGGTGACCAGCCAGACCTTGTTGCCGTTGGGCAGGTGGGAGAGGACCAGCCCCTCCTGTTCGCGGTAGGTCGTGTACCGGGGAGGCGGGAAGGCCTCACCGGGCTTGCGCAGCGGGAAGTCGACCACCATCGGGCCGTCGTGCGTCATGTCGGAAACTCATCCCCTCGTGGCGGGTCTGCGGGGCCGGTCACCCGGCGTTGTGGAACTCGCGGACCCGGGCCGTGATGAAGTCCTGGTCGGCGGCGGTCAGCCCGGTGTGCGTGGGCAGGTAGAAGCCGTCCTCCGCGAACCGGTTGGCGTTCAGCGAGGGCCAGTCGGGGTGGAGATAGCCGGGCTGGCGGCTCATGGGCTTGAAGAACAGCCGGGTCTCGATGCCCGCCTCGGCGAGGAAGGCGCGCAGCTCCTCGCGGCGCTCGGCGCGCAGGTCGTACATCCACAGCACGTCGCGCGACGGCATCAAGGTGATGCCGGGGATGCCGGCGAGGCCCTCGTCGTAGCGCTTCTCGATCTCCCGGCGGGTCGCGAGGATCTCGTCCAGCCGCTCGACCTGGGCGAGGGCGACGGCGGCCTGCATCCCGGTCATCCGGAAGTTGTAGGCGAGCTTCTTGTGGAGGAAGCTGTGGTCCCGGGTGAAGGCCATGGCGCGCAGATGGGCCAGCTGGCCGGCGAGCCGGGGGTCGTCGGTGAGACAGATGCCGCCCTCGCCCGCCGTGATGATCTTGTTGGCGAAGAGGGAGTAGCAGGCGATGTCGCCCACCGGGCGGATGCCGTGGGCCTCGGCGGAGTCCTCGACGACCCGGAGGTTGTACTGGAACGCGATGTCCATGATCGCGTCCATGTCGCAGCGCCGGCCGTAGATGTGCACCGGCATGATCGCCCTGGTCCGGGGGGTGATCTTCTCCTCGATGCGGGTGACGTCGATGTTGAGGTCGTCCCCGCAGTCGACGAAGACGGGCGTGGCACCGGTGTAGCTGACCGCCCACGCGGAGGCGATCATGGTGAACTCGGGGACGATCACCTCGTCGCCGGGGCCGACGCCCAGGGCCCGCAGGGCGAGGGTGAGCGCGGCCGTCCCGGAGGAGCAGGCCACGCCGTGGGCGACTCCGTTCCAGTCCGCGAAGGCCTGCTCGAACCGCTGGATGACGGGGCTCTGCGAGGATATCCAGCCGTCGCCGATGGTGGCGGTGACGTACTCGAGCTCCTTGCCGTCGAGGGCGGGACGGGACACGGGGTACTTGAACGACATGGGTTCCTCTCTGATCGGGCCGGGATCAGGCCAGCGCGGGGAGACCGAGGACCAGTCCGGCGGCCGTCTCACGACCGCCCGCCGCGCGCTGGAGGGCACCCAGCCGCTCCGCCTTCTCGCGGAACGAGGGGTCGCCGAGCACCCGGGTGAGCTTGTCGACGACGTCGTCGACCGCGATGGTCTGGGGCCGGTCGAGGGTCAGGCTGATGCCGAAGTCCTGGCCGCGTACGGCCTGGTCGAAGCAGTCCACCCACAGGGGGCGCACCACCAGGGGCTTGCCGAAGTAGATGCCCTCGTGGAAGCCGTTGCCGCCGCCGTGGGTGAAGAACACCTTGACGTTGGGGTGGGCGAGGACGTCGAGCTGGGAGGGGACCCAGCTCTCGATGCGGAGGTTGGCCGGGAGGGAGTCCGCGGCGGGCAGCAGGTGCTGCTGCTCCTTGGGCAGCTTCCACAGCACCTGGTGCTCGCCCTCCAGCCGGCGGGCCACCTCCACCAGCGCGCCGACCTGGTCCTTCGTCAGCCGGGTGATGGTGCCGAAGCCCATGTAGACGACCGACGACTGCGCGTCGAGCCAGCCCGCCACGTCCGCATCGTCCGGGGCCTCGGGCAGGGGCGGCATCATCGCGCCGACCAGCCGCATCCTCTCCGGGACCGGGAAGGGGTAGTCCAGCTCGGCGACGGAGTTGCACAGGACCAGCTCGGCCTTGTCGATCCTGGTCATCGGGTTGGGCGGGGGGATGCGCAGCTCCTTGCGGATCCGCGCGTCCTCCTGGAGCACCTTGCCCATGGCGGGGTTGAAGAACATCGCCAGGGTCCGGTACTTGAACAGCTCGTTGCTCAGCCGCTGCGCCGGGGTCATCTTCCGCGGCAGCCCGGAGTGGGGGACCGGGAAGTCCCGGGGGGTGTGGCCCTTGGCGAAGGGGTTGAGCGAGGTGAGGACGTTGCTGGGAAGGAACGGGACGCTCAGGACGAACGGGATGTCCCGGGCGATGGCCAGGTCGACGGCGAAGCCCGCCATGCAGTCGACGACCATCAGCGCCGGCTGGACCTTGTCGACCACGGCCTCCAGCTTGCGGAACTTCCCCGCCTGGAGGGCCGGCTTGTAGGACTGCCGGATGACGGCCCGGTGCGCCCGGAAGCGGGAGGACTGGGTCACCTCCCGGTAGACCTCGTCGTCCCAGGTCACGGCGGACAGCTCGGGTATCACCTCGCCGAGCGAGGCGAACTCCACCGGGGAGCGCTCGGCGATCCGCGCCACGTCCTCGCGGCGCGGTTCGTCGGTGGCGAACCACAGGTCCTCCACACCCTGCCGGGAGAGTTCGCCCGCCAGTACGAGCAGCGGATTGAGCAGTCCGCTCTCCGGAAGGCTGACGAACAGGATCGGCCGTCGCGCGGAGTCCATGGCATCCCTTTCAGTGGTGGCCGTCGGGGCGGGGCACGGGACGCCCCGGGCGGGCCGGTCGGCCTCCCCGCACTGTGATCTCATGCCACGGGCCGGGAAATCCTTAGACTCCTCCCGGACGCGACGCGCCGGGCGCCACCCCTTACCACGGCAAGACGGGAAGAGGTTCTAATGTCCAGGAGTTCGAGCAAGTGGAACCCCTAGTCATACAAAACGCTCTAGAGTGACAAGAGACCTGACGAGGTGCCGCAAGAGCCACCTTGGCGGGACTTGAGCGGAATGTGATGTCTGAGCGCCGAATCCCCCACGGGGCGTGAGGAGAACTACGTGCTGCACCGCCCGCACGCCGACGGCTTAGCGGAGCCGCCGACCGGTCGCGGCGGGGAACTGGCGGCACTCACCGCCCGCGCCGCCTCCGCCCGCACCGGCCACGCCCAGGCGGTCCTGATCGGCGGCCCCTCCGGCATCGGCAAGACCCGGCTGCTGCGCGCCTTCCTCGACGACCAGGCGGCCCGCGGCACCCGGACGCTCTACGCGGCCTGCGGCCGGGAACCCGCCGCGCGCCGGACCCCGAGCGCCTACGACGGCCTGCCCGACGGCATATCCAGGGGCGCCGCCCCGGCCCCCTACGCCGCGGTGCGCGCCCTGTTCGGCCCCCTGGGCCTCACCGGCACGGGCCCCACC
>NZ_JAILXP010000434.1 GCF_020740895.1 Streptomyces sp. UNOB3_S3
CGGAGTTCCAGGTCGAGGGGATGGCCACCGCGATCCCGTTCCACCGTGCGGTGGTCACCGACCCGGCGTTCACCAGCGACCCGTTCCACGTCCACACCCGCTGGATCGAAACCGAATTCACCAACACCATCCCGCCCTTCTCCGGCGCCGCCGCCGAGGAGGAAGAGGAAGCCGGCCGTGAGACGGTCGTCGTCGAGGTCGGCGGCAAGCGCCTCGAGGTCTCCCTGCCGTCCTCGCTCGGGATGACCCTGGCCCGTACCGCCGCCGCGGGCGGTGCCAAGCCCAAGCGCCGCGCCGCCAAGAAGTCCGGCTCCGCCGCCTCCGGCGACAGCCTGGCCTCGCCGATGCAGGGCACGATCGTCAAGGTCGCGGTCGAGGAGGGCCAGCAGGTCAACGAGGGCGACCTCGTCGTGGTCCTGGAGGCCATGAAGATGGAACAGCCGATCAGCGCCCACCGCTCCGGCACCATCAAGGGGATCACCGCCGAGGTCGGCGCGTCCGTCTCCTCCGGCGCCGTGATCTGCGAGATCAAGGACTGATCCCAGGACCGATCCGGGACGTTCCCCGCTTCGCCGCCCACGGGCCCCCGCCGCACAGGCCGGGGGCCCGTGGGCATTCGTCGTCCGGGGCCCCCGGCGGCCTGGCATCCTTGACTGACGGGGGGAACCGGGGACTGACGGGGACTGTGGCACCGGCACGGCCATCGAATCGGGAGGACGGACGGAATGGCGACCGACGCGGCGCAGACGTCACCACGACCCATGCGCGCTGACGCACGGCGCAACTACGAGCGGCTGCTCACGGAGGCCCGTACGGCGTTCACCGAGCACGGCACGGACGCCTCCCTGGAGGACGTCGCCCGGCGGGCCGGGGTGGGCATCGGCACGCTCTACCGGCACTTCCCCAATCGCACGGCGCTGATGAGCGCGGTCTTCCAGGGCGAGGTCGACGGCATCCTCGCCCGCTCGCGCGAGCTGCTGGCGGCGCCCGAGCCCTGCCGGGCGCTGGTCGCCTGGCTGCGGGCCATCGTGGCGCACGCCAGCACCTATCGCGGTCTCTCCCGGGCGCTGATGGCCGCGCAGACGGACGAGGGCTCCGCCATGTCGCGGTGCAGCCTGCCGCTGCGCGACGCGGGACGCGCGCTGCTCGCCCGCGCCCAGCTGGCGGGCGCCATCAGCCCCGACGTGGACATCGTGGATCTGATGCAGTTGACGAACGCCATCGCGCTGGCGGTCGAACAGTCCCCGGACGACCCGGAGTTGGCCGACCGCCTGCTCACGCTCACCCTGACCGGGCTAAAAGCCCGGCCGTAGCCTTCGCCGGGGAGAGCTCGCGAATCCCCGGAGTCCCACCTGTCACGGGTGCCATCGGACCTGCCTACCGTCGGCGGGGTGCCAGGTCCGCCACCCGGGCCGTGGCCTGCTCGCCCAGGGACACCGTGCTGCGCAGCTGGGCGCCCGGCGGCCCGCCCTGGACCGGGCCGGGCGGCTGGCCGTGGCCCAGTGGCAGGCTTCTGCGCTGGCCGGGCAGCGGCGGTACGTCCCGGCGGCGCGGGGAGGCCGTGGGGACCTCCCCGTGGACGACGCCCGCGGCGGGTCCGCTGCCCGCGCCCGGGCCGGCCACCGAGATGTGGACGCCCTGGTCGGCCAGGGCCTGGAGCTCGGTGGCGGCCCGCTCGTCATGGACGGGCGGCTCATCGGTGACCAGTCTGGTGATCACATCGGTGGGCACGGTCTGGAACATGGTGTCCGTGCCCAGCTTGGTGTGGTCGGCGAGGACGACGACCTCCGCCGCCGCCTGTACCAGCGCCCGGTCCACGCTCGCGGAGAGCATGTTGGACGTGGACAGCCCGCGCTCGGCGGTCAGGCCGCTCCCGGACAGGAAGGCCCTGCTCACCCGGAGCCCCTGGAGGGACTGCTCCGCGCCGCTGCCGACCAGGGCGTAGTTGGAGCCTCTCAGGGTGCCGCCGGTCATGACGACCTCGACCCGGTTGGCGTGGGCCAGGGCCTGGGCGACGAGCAGGGAATTGGTGACCACGGTAAGACCCGGTACGCGGGCGAGCCGGCGGGCCAGCTCCTGGGTGGTCGTACCGGCGCCGACGACGACGGCCTCGCCTTCCTCGACGAAGCTCGCCGCGAGATCGGCGATGGCCGTCTTCTCGGCGGTCGCTAGATGGGATTTCTGCGGGAAGCCGGACTCCCTGGTGAAACCGCCCGGCAGCACCGCACCGCCGTGCCGGCGGTCGAGCAGTCCTTCGGCCTCCAGCGCCCGCACGTCCCGCCGTACGGTCACTTCTGAGGTCTGGACGACGCGGGCGAGCTCACGGAGCGAAACCGCCCCGTTGGCCCGCACCATTTCGAGGATCAATTGACGACGTTCTGCAGCGAACACGAAACCGACAGTAACGCCAACGTCCATCTGTTTTCAGCAGGTTGCAGCAATTAACGGAAGTTGTCCGTAGTGCGACCCAAGAGGTGGTATAGGGAACCGGAACAAACGGCTCCCCCCACTGTTCCTCCTTGGCCTTCCTTGGCCTTCCTTACGCTTCGCGCTGCGTCTTCCTCGTGTGCAACTGCCGTGCCACCTCGGCGACCGATCCCGAGAGGGACGGGTAGACGGTGAACGCGTTCGCGATCTGCTCGACCGTCAGATTGTTGTCGACGGCGATCGAGATCGGATGAATGAGCTCACTGGCGCGCGGCGAGACGACCACACCACCGACGACGATGCCCGTGCCGGGCCGGCAGAACATCTTCACGAAACCGTCGCGAATGCCCTGCATCTTCGCCCGCGGATTCCGCAGCAGCGGGAGCTTCACGACCCGGGCGTCGATGAGACCGTTGTCGACATCGGCCTGGGTGTACCCGACCGTCGCAATCTCCGGATCCGTAAATACGTTCGCGGATACCGTCTTCAGATTGAGCGGCGCCACCGCGTCACCCAGGAAGTGGTACATCGCGATGCGGCCCTGCATCGCCGCGACCGACGCCAGCGCGAACACGCCGGTGCAGTCGCCGGCCGCGTAGACGCCGGGCGCCGAGGTCCGCGAGACCTTGTCGGTCCGGATGTGCCCGGACTCGGTGAGCCGGACCCCGGCCTCCTCCAGCCCGATCCCCGCCGTGTTGGGAATGGAGCCCACGGCCATCAGGCAGTGGGTACCGGTGATCACCCGGCCGTCGGCCAGGGTCACCTCGACCCGGTCCCCCACCCGCTTGGCCGACTGGGCGCGCGAGCGCGCCATGACGTTCATGCCGCGCCGCCGGAAGACGTCCTCCAGCACGGCGGCCGCGTCCGGGTCCTCGCCCGGCAGCACCCGGTCGCGCGAGGAGACCAGCGTCACCTTGGAGCCCAGCGCCTGGTAGGCGCCGGCGAACTCGGCACCGGTCACACCGGAGCCGACCACGATCAGCTCTTCGGGCAGCTCGTCCAGGTCGTAGACCTGCGTCCAGTTCAGGATGCGCTCACCGTCGGGCAGCGCGTCCGGGATCTCACGGGGGTGGGCGCCGGTGGCGAGCAACACGGCGTCCGCGACCAGCGTCTCCTCGGCCCCGTCGGCGGCCGTCACGACCACCCGGCGCGAGCCGTCCGGCGCCTGCTGCGGCTCCAGCCGCCCGCGCCCGCGCATCACCCGGCCGCCCGCACGGGTCACCGAGGCGGTGATGTCGTGCGACTGGGCCAGCGCGAGACGCTTCACACGCCGGTTGACCTTGCCCAGGTCCACGCCCATCACCCGAGCGGCCTGCTCCAGCGGTGGAGTGTCGTCGGCGACGATGATCCCCAGCTCCTCGTAGGAGGAGTCGAAGTTGGTCATCACTTCCGCTGTAGCGATAAGAGTCTTCGAGGGAACGCAGTCGGTCAGCACCGACGCCCCACCCAGACCGTCGCAGTCGACGACGGTCACCTCCGCGCCGAGCTGGGCAGCGACAAGCGCCGCCTCGTAGCCGCCGGGTCCGCCACCGATGATCACGATCCGAGTCACGTACTCCATTGTCCCGCACCCATCAAAGCGACTCCTTCCGGGGCCTCCTTAGCGCGATCCCTCCGTGATTCCTACGCGAATCCTCTCCGAATCCCGAGCGAAACCCGCCAGAACGTTCGCGCGATCTCTCCTTCGAGACTGCCACCCCAAATGCCGTTCCGCCTCACTCCCGTACCCTCGGAACCATGTCGCTCTACGCCGCGTACGCCGGCAACCTCGACGCGCGGCTGATGTCCCGCCGCGCCCCCCACTCACCGCTGCGCGGCACCGGCTGGCTCAACGGCTGGCGGCTGACCTTCGGCGGGGAGCAGATGGGCTGGGAGGGCGCGCTCGCCACGATCGTCGAGGCCCCCCGCTCCCAGGTCTTCGTCGCCCTCTACGACATCGCTCCGATGGACGAGGACTCGATGGACCGTTGGGAGGGTGTCGGCCTGGATGTCTACCGCCGGATGCGGGTCCGGGTGCACACTCTCGACGGAGAGGAGCCGGCCTGGGTGTACGTCCTCAACGGCTACGAGGGAGGGCTCCCCTCCGCCCGCTACCTCGGCGAGATCGCCGACGCGGCGGAATCCGCCGGCGCGCCCCACGACTACGTCATGGAACTGCGCAAGCGGCCCTGCTGAGCCGTACTGGGTATGTGCGGAAAGTGACGATTCCATCTCGTCGCAACGCACAAAGCAACAATCGGAACACCGTAACCAGCGACATCTACGCGCGTAGGCCAGGAGCGGCTACCCTCGTCCGCGTGAACGCTTCTGTAACCCCCGACATCCAGGCCGACCCGTACGCCGCGGCCGACGCCGCCGCCGCTCGCCTCCGCGAGCTCACGGGCGCCGAGACCCACGACGTCGCCCTGGTCATGGGCTCCGGCTGGGTCCCCGCCACCGACGCCCTCGGCACCCCCGAGGCCGAGTTCCCGGTGACCGAGCTCCCCGGCTTCTCCGCCGCCGCCGTCGCGGGCCACGCGGGCACGGTCCGCTCCTACAAGGTCAACGACAAGCGCGCGCTCGTCTTCCTCGGCCGTACGCACTACTACGAGGGCCGCGGTGTCGCCGCCGTCGTCCACGGCGTCCGCACGTCCGTGGCCGCCGGCTGCAAGACCGTCGTCCTCACCAACGGCTGCGGCGGCCTCCGCGACGGCATGCGCCCCGGCCAGCCGGTGCTGATCAGCGACCACATCAACATGACGGCGACCTCGCCGATCGTCGGCGCCAACTTCGTCGACCTCACCGACCTGTACTCCCCCCGTCTGCGCGCCCTGTGCAAGGAGGTGGACGCCACCCTGGAGGAGGGCGTCTACGTCCAGCTCCCCGGCCCGCACTACGAGACCCCCGCCGAGATCAAGATGGTCCGCACCCTCGGTGGCGACCTCGTCGGCATGTCCACCACCCTCGAGGCCATCGCGGCCCGCGAGGCGGGCGCCGAGGTCCTGGGCATCTCCCTGGTGACCAACCTCGCCGCCGGCATGACCGGTGAGCCCCTCAACCACGAAGAGGTCCTGGAGGCCGGCCGCGACGCCGCCGCCCGCATGGGCTCGCTCCTCGCCCAGGTCCTGCCCAAGCTCTGACCTTGGACCCCACCCCGTGCCGGGGGCGCTTCCAGCGCCTCCGGCGCTGGTGTTTCCCC
>NZ_JAILXP010000435.1 GCF_020740895.1 Streptomyces sp. UNOB3_S3
CCCCCGGGACAGTCGTCCCGGGCATCCGTCCGCCGTCCCCTGGGATGTCGCGCGGAAGGTTGCCGCGCGGGCGGCGGGGCGGAAGGGGGGCGCCGCCCGGAGCGTGCCGCTCCACGAGGCCGCGGGGCAGACGCTCGCGGAGCCGCTTGTCGCGCTCACCGACCTGCCCTCGTTCGACACCTCCGCGATGGACGGCTGGGCCGTCGCCGGGCCCGGGCCCTGGCGGTTGCTCACCGAGCGGGGTCACCGCGGCATCCTCGCCGGGCAGGGCGGTGACGTGCGGCTGAGCGACGGCGAGGCAGTGCGCATCGCGACCGGCGCCCCGGTTCCCCCCGGTGCCACCGCTGTGCTGCGGTTCGAGCACGGCGTCGTACGGCCGCACGAGGAGCTGTACGCCGACCGGCATCTGACGCAGGGGCAGGACGTGCGGCCCCGGGGGCAGGAGTGCCGGGAGGGGGACGAGCTGCTGCCGTCCGGGGTCGTCGTGACGCCCGCCGTGGTCGGGCTGGCGGCGGCCAGCGGGTACGACGAGGTGCCGGTCGTGCCCCGGCCCCGGGTCGAGGTGCTCGTCCTCGGGGACGAGCTGCTCCGCGAGGGGCTGCCGCACGACGGGCGGATCCGGGACGCGCTCGGGCCCATGCTCGGGCCCTGGCTGAACGCTCTCGGCGCCGAGGTCGTGGCCACCCGCCGCCTCGGCGACACCGCCGCGGCGCTGCGCACAGCCCTGGAGGCGTCGGACGCCGACCTCGTGCTGACCACCGGCGGCACGGCCGCGGGGCCCGTCGACCATGTGCGCCCCACCCTGCGCCTGCTGGGCGCCGAGCCCCTGGTCGACGGGGTCGCGGTGCGCCCGGGGCATCCGATGCTGCTCGCGCGCCTCGCGCCCGGCCGGCATCTGGTCGGGTTGCCCGGCAATCCCCTCGCCGCAGTCGCCGGTCTGCTGACGCTGGCCGAGCCGCTGCTGCGGACGCTCGCCGGCCGTGCCGCGCGGCGGCCGTGCCGGGCCCCGCTCACCGAGGACGTGCCCTGCCACGCCACCAGTACCCGGCTGGTGCCCGTGGTCCGTACGCCCGAGGGGTACGCCCGGCCGCTGCGCTTCCACGGCCCCGCCATGCTGCGCGGCCTGGCCGCCGCCGACGCGCTGGCCGTCGTGCCGCCGGGCGGTCCGGGCCCGGCCCGCGAGGCCGAGCTCCTCGCCCTCCCCTGGGAGGGCGACCGGTGAAGCTCCCCGAGCACGAGCCGCAGCAGGACCGGCAGACGCAGGACCGGCAGACGCAGGACCGGCACGCGACCGACTCCCGCATCCGTCTGCCCCGCTACACCGTGGCCCCGATACGGCAGGTGGGCCGGCGACTGCTGCTCGCGCTGCTGGTCATGGTCGCCACCGTCGCCATCGTCTACGGCGACCGCGGCGGCTACCACGACAACGCCGACGGCAGCGTCGACTTCCTCGACGCCGTCTACTACTCCACCGTCACCCTGTCCACCACCGGATACGGCGACATCGTCCCGTACAGCGACAGCGCCCGGCTGTCGAACATCCTGCTCGTGACGCCGCTCCGTGTCCTGTTCCTGATCATCCTGGTCGGCACCACCCTCGAGGTCCTCACCGAGCGCACCCGCGAGCAGTGGCGGCTGGCCCGCTGGAGGTCCGCCTTGCGCGAGCACACCGTCGTCGTCGGCTTCGGCACCAAGGGCCGTTCGGCCGTACAGGCCCTCTGCGCGGGCGGGCAGGCCCGGGAGAAGGACCGGATCGTCGTCGTCGACCCCAACCCCAAGGTCGTCGAGGCGGCCACCGCCCTCGGCTACGCGGGCGTCATCGGCGACGCCACCCGCAGCGACGTCCTGCTGCGCGCCGAGATCCAGAAGGCCCGTCAGGTCATCGTCGCCACCCAGCGCGACGACACGGCCGTCCTGGTGACCCTCACCGCCCGCCAGCTCAACCGGGGCGCCAAGATCGTGGCCGCCGTGCGCGAGGAGGAGAACGCCCCGCTGCTGCGGCAGTCCGGCGCGGACGCGGTCATCACCAGCGCGAGCGCCGCCGGCCGGCTGCTGGGCATGTCCGTGATCAGCCCCAGCGCGGGGACGGTCATGGAGGACCTCATCCAGCAGGGCAGCGGCCTCGACCTCGTCGAACGCCCCGTGGTCAAGGCCGAGGTGGGGAGGGGCGTGCGCGACACGGACGACCTGGTCGTCTCCGTGCTGCGCGGCCACCGGCTGCTCGGCTACGACGACCCCGAGGCCAGCCCCCTGAAGGCCACGGACCGGCTGATCACGATCGTCCGGGCCCGCCCGGTGGCACCGGAGGAGTGACCGGGAGCGGGACGCGCCTCCGTGTGAACCGCCGTACGAACCGCCGTACAAACCGCTGTACGAACCGCCGCGCGTCCCCCGGCGGTCGGCGGCCCCCGGAGTAGCCTCGCGGTCATGCATGCGATCACCATTCCCGTACCCGGCGGACCCGAGGCCCTCGTCTGGGCCGAGGTCCCCGACCCCGCGCCCGGCGGGGGAGAGGTCCTGGTCGAGGTCGTGGCCGCCGGTGTCAACCGCGCCGATCTGCTCCAGCGGCAGGGCTTCTACGACCCGCCCCCCGGCGCCTCCCCCTACCCGGGCCTGGAGGTTTCCGGCCGGATCGCCGCCCTCGGCCCGGGGGTGAGCGGCTGGGCCGTCGGCGACGAGGTGTGCGCGCTGCTGGCCGGCGGCGGCTACGCGGAGAAGGTCTGTGTCCCGGTGGGGCAGTTGCTGCCCGTGCCCGACGGCATGGACCTGGTCTCGGCGGCGGCGCTGCCCGAGGTCACGGCCACGGTCTGGTCGAACGTCTTCATGGTCGCCCATCTGCATCCCGGTGAGACCTTCCTGGTCCACGGCGGCGGCAGCGGCATCGGCACCATGGCCGTGCAGCTGGCCAAGGCGGTCGGCGCGCGCGTCGCGGTCACGGCGGGCGGGGCGGAGAAGCTGGAGCGCTGCCGGGAGCTGGGCGCGGACATCCTCATCGACTACCGCGAACAGGACTTCGTCGAGGAGCTGCGCAAACTCACCGGCGGCATCGGCGTGGACGTCATCCTCGACATCATCGGCGCCAAGTACCTGGAGCGGAACCTCGACGTCCTGGCCGTCAACGGCCGGCTCGCCATCATCGGCCTCCAGGGCGGCCGCAAGGGCGAACTGGACCTGGGCAAGCTGCTCGCCAAGCGCGCGGCGATCACGGCGACCTCGCTGCGCGGCCGCCCGCTCGCCGAGAAGGCCGCGATCGTGGCGGCGGTGCGCGAACACGTGTGGCCGCTGATCGCGGGCGGCCGGGTGCGGGCGGTGGTCGACCGCGCCATGCCGATGACGGACGCGGCGGCCGCCCATCGCGTGGTGGAGGACAGCGCGCACGTCGGGAAGGTCCTGCTGACCGTCTGACCGTTCACCCGCGCATGCCGTCCAGCGCGCCCCGCGCCGGGCGGCGTGTGAGGGTGGAGGGGTCCGTAGGGGGGTCTCCCGTACGGAGGCCGGCGACGATGAGCACCGGACCGACCAGCCGACCGCGAAGGACGCCCCTTACCGGGCTGACGATTCCCGGGCTGACGACGCTGATGACGCTGGCGATATCGACGGCCCTGACGATATCGACGGCCCTGGCGGTCCCCTCGCCGGCGTGGGCCGACGACCGGGAGCCGACGGCCCCGGCGTCCTCGGTCCCGTCCGTGGCCACGACGACCACGGTGTTCCCGTCCGCGCCGCCCTCCCCCGTGGCCGGGCTGCTGGCCGGCACCGTCGCGGGCGAGGGGCGCGGGCACCCCGGCCGTACGGGGATACCGCCGTCCGCCGTCGCCGGGGCCTCCCCCGACACGCCCGGCGGGCGGCCGGCCGCGGGCGCGGAGACTCCGGCGGGGGCGGAGGGGCACCGGGCGCCCTCGTACGCGCCGGGCGGCGCCGCCCCCGCGCCGGGGCGACGGGAGGCCGCCGGGGAGACGGACCGGGTGATGCGGGTGCTCCCGCTGGGAACCGGAATGACGCTGACGGGACTGGGGCTGGGATTCATCGCGCTCCGTCTGCGGCGCAGATAGCCGCAAACGCCGGGTGCTTCCACGCGCCCCCCACGGTGGATCAGGCGTGTACGAGGGCATCACCAGGGGGAAATCACCTGTGCGAGAGAATGGCGGCATGGATATGCCGAGGAATGAACGGTCGCAGGAGAGCCCGCACGTCCTGGTCGTGGGACCGGACGGCATGGCTCTCGGCAGCGCCAGCCCCGGCGGCGGGGAGGGCGACGACGAGCCGCGCGAGGTCCCGGTGACGGAGATGGTGGAACAGCCCGCCAAGGTCATGCGCATCGGCAGCATGATCAAGCAGCTGCTGGAGGAGGTCCGGGCGGCTCCTCTCGACGAGGCGAGCCGGGTCCGTCTCAAGGAGATCCACCACAGCTCGGTCAAGGAGCTGGAGGACGGCCTCGCGCCCGAGCTGGTGGAGGAGCTGGAGCGGCTGTCGCTTCCCTTCACCGACGAGACGATTCCCACCGAGGCGGAGCTGCGGATCGCGCAGGCCCAGCTCGTCGGCTGGCTGGAGGGGCTCTTCCACGGCATCCAGACCACGCTGTTCGCCCAGCAGATGGCCGCCCGCGCCCAGTTGGAGCAGATGCGGCGGGCCCTGCCGCCCGGCATCTCCGTCGACGACGACCACGAGGGCCATCAGCACGGCGGCGCCCGCTCGGGCCCGTATCTGTAACTCCGTTCCCGTGACGCGCGAAGGCCGGCCGGCACATTCTCTGTGCCGGCCGGCCTTCGCGCGCTTCGGCGGGTGACCGTTGTGCGGGGACCCGTCGGGGAACCGTTATGGCGTCAGGAGCCCGACTCGCCCGTCGACACGGTCAGGACGAACTGGTCGGTCTTCGGGTCGAACGGGTCGCCCGACTGGGGCTGCTGGGTCATCACGGTGCCCTTGCCCCAGGTGTTCTCGTTCACCTTGTCGACGCGGTACTTCCAGCCCGCCGCCTGGAGGCACTCCTTGACCGAGTCGACGTAGATGTACTTGAAGTCCGGAGAGCTCTTCTTGGTCTTGTCCTGGAAGTTGTCGTAGGCCTTGGTGCACTTGTCCGGCTCGATGGTCTTGGACTTGTCGCCTTCCTTGACCTTCGTCTGGGCGCCGTTCGCGTTGCCGTTCCCGTTCCCATTGGCGTTGCCGTTACCGGTGCCCTTGCCGGTCCCGTTGGCGTTGCCGCCGGTCGAGCCGCCCGCGGTGCCCGCGCCGCCGGCCGAGCCGCCGGTGCTGCCGTTGCCGCCGCCGGGGTCGGCGGGGGCCGGGGCGGCGCTCTGGCCACCGGTGCCGCCGGCCTGGTTCTTGTCGTCGTCCTTGCCGCCGTTGAGCACGATCGCGGCGATCACACCGATGACCGCGAGCACCGCGACGACGCCGGAGCCGATGAGCACCGGCTTGTTGCTCTTCCCGCCCGAGCCGGCACCGCCGGTGGCGCCGACGGGCGCCGAGGGAGCCGCGTAGGCGGCCGTGTCCCCGTACGCGGGCGTCGCGTAGGCCTGGGGGGCCGGAGGGGGCGTGGAAGGCCCGTAGCCGCCGCTGTACGGGCT
>NZ_JAILXP010000436.1 GCF_020740895.1 Streptomyces sp. UNOB3_S3
TCCCGGAGGGGGCGGCGGCGGGCTGCTCGGCGTGCCCGGTGAGCTTCTCCGCCGTGTGCCCGGTCAGTTTCTCGGTGGGCAGGTGCGGGGCCAGCGCGGTGTCGGCGGCCCTCGCCGACTGCTCCAGGACGCCGGAGCGGATCAGCCGGTCCGAGGCGACGAGCGCCGGGCCGCCCATCGGGGCCGCCGGGGCGACCTGCTCCAGCGGAAGCCCCTTGGCCGCGCCGGTGGCCGTGGTGGTGACCGACTCCAGCGTGCCGGCGGTGGCGGTGCCCGCCGCGCCGACGGCGATGGCGGCACCGACGACGGCGGCGCCAAGGGCCTTGAGAGATGCCTGCTTCATCTGTTCTGTCCTCGACTCGTGACGGGGATGCCCGGGAGATGCCTGGGGAATCCTGGCGATGCATGGATCCTGGCGATGCCTGGTGATGCCGTAAGGAATGTGGAGCGGCATTGCAACCTAGTCACGAGTCCACCGCGCCCGCAATCAATGACAC
This sequence comes from Streptomyces sp. UNOB3_S3, assembly GCF_020740895.1. Classification (GTDB taxonomy): domain Bacteria; phylum Actinomycetota; class Actinomycetes; order Streptomycetales; family Streptomycetaceae; genus Streptomyces. The sequence continues at coordinate 498 of NZ_JAILXP010000436.1, forward strand.
GGCCGGGGCCTCACCGAGCCCCGGCCGCGTTCACGGTATTACGCGCCGTCCGGGCATTGCCGGGACCGGCGGGGAATTGCTGGTCAGGCGGTTTCCGTCGCCGTCTGGCGGAACAGCCACTCGGACTTCAGCTCCGCGTAACCCGGCTTGATCACATCGTTGATCATGGCCAGACGTTCATCGAATGGGATGAAGGCCGACTTCATCGCGTTGACGGTGAACCACTGCATGTCGTCCAGCGTGTAGCCGAAGGCCTTGACCAGGTGCTCGAATTCCAGGCTCATGCTGGTGCCGCTCATCAGACGATTATCCGTGTTCACGGTCGCCCGGAAATGCAGTTTCCGCAGAAGTCCGATCGGGTGCTCTTCATATGAAGTGGCCGCGGCCGTCTGGAGATTGGAGGTCGGGCACATCTCCAGCGGAATGCGCTTGTCCCGCACATAGGACGCGAGCCGGCCGAGCTTGACCGTGCCGTCCTCCGCGACCTCGATGTCGTCGATGATCCGCACACCGTGGCCGAGCCGGTCCGCGCCGCACCACTGCAGGGCCTGCCAGATCGACGGCAGGCCGAACGCCTCGCCCGCGTGGATCGTGAAGTGGTTGTTCTCGCGCTTGAGGAACTCGAAGGCGTCCAGGTGACGGGTGGGAGGGAAGCCCGCCTCGGCGCCCGCGATGTCGAAGCCGACGACGCCCGAGTCACGGAAGTCGTTGGTCAGTTCGGCGATCTCCAGCGCCCGCGCGGCGTGCCGCATGGCGGTCAGCATCGCGCCGACCCGGATCCGGTGGCCGTTGGCACGCGCCCGGCGCTCGCCCTCGCGGAAGCCCTCGTTGACCGCCTCGACGACCTGCTCCAGGGTGAGCCCCGCCTCCAGGTGCTGCTCGGGGGCGTAGCGCACCTCGGCGTAGACGACGCCGTCCGCGGCGAGGTCCTCGGCGCACTCGGCCGCCACACGGAACAGCGCCTCGCGGGTCTGCATCACGGCACAGGTGTGCGCGAAGGTCTCCAGGTAGCGCTCCAGCGACCCGGAGTCGGCCGCCTCGCGGAACCAGACGCCCAGCTTGTCGGGGTCCGTCTCGGGGAGCTTGTCGTAGCCGATCGCGGCCGCGAGCTCGACGACCGTGCCGGGGCGCAGACCCCCGTCGAGGTGGTCGTGGAGCAGAACCTTGGGAGCGCGGCGGATCTGCTCGGGAGAGGGCCGGGACGGCTGTCCCGGGATCGTGTGGGAGAAGGTCTCGCTCGTCATTTCCGCACTGTAGCCCCTACGCGCGTAGATATCGGCGAACGATACGGAACGGTGACCCATCGGCGGGGTGGACTCCACCCGTCCTTCTGCCATCGTTGTCTGCCATGGTCCAGCAAGCGTTGCCGCAGCGAGACCCCAGCGACCCGGACGCCCCGGCGGGCGCCGCCGTTCCGGCCCCCCGCCTCGGCAAACCCCTCGGCGCGACCGGCCGGCCGCCCGGCCCGACCGTGCAGGCGGTGGCCCTGCTGCTGCCCGGCGGGCCGGCCGCCGGCGCGCGCCGCCCCTCGTACCGCGCGCTGGCCGCCCAGCGCCCGCTGGCCCGCCGGCTGACCCGGGCGGGCGGCGAGGAGGGCCTGGCCGTCCACGTGCTGCGCTACCGCCACCGCGGCTGGAACGGTCCGGCCGCCGACCCGGTGCGGGACGCGCGCTGGGCGGCGGACGAGGCGGTGCGGCGCTACGGCGACGTGCCGGTGTGCCTCGCCGGCACGGGCATGGGCGCCCGCGCCGCCCTGCTCGCCGCCGGGCACCCGGCCGTGACGTCGGTGCTGGCGGTCGCCCCCTGGCTGCCCGAGCCCGACGCCGTCCTCGCCCCCGACCCGGTGCGCCAGTTGGGGGGCCGCCGGGTGCTGATCGTCCACGGCACCAACGACGAGCGCACGGACCCGGACCTGTCCTACCGCCTCGCCGAGCGCGCCAAGAAGCTCAACCGCGACATCTGCCGCTTCGAGGTCCACTCCGACGGCCACACCCTCCACCAGCACCGCCCCGAAGTCCTCGCCCTGGCCGCCGATTTCGTCCGCGGCACGGTGCTGGGCCACCCGTACGCCCGCCCGGTGGCCGACGCCTTCGCGGCCCCGCCGCCGCTGGGGCTGCGGATGCCACTGGCGTCGGGCTTCGGGGAGTCGCTGCGGCACTGAATGCGTGACGCGGATTTTCCCGGCCGAAATCCTGCGGTTTTCACCCGGGTCGGACTATTTGGCCGTAATGCTGCGGGATGCCCCGCTTTCCCTTCAGTACGGTGAAGGCGTCAGTGCTGTCCCGACACGCACGGTCGAACGACCAAAGACGCGCAATTGATTATCGCGTCAAGTTGAGGCCCCGATTCCCGCCCCGCCGGAAACGTGTGTGCCCGCTGCGCCGCCTGCCGTCCGGAGTGTCGCCACCGAAGATCCGGAAATCCGGTCGGCATGAAGCGGGCACAGAGGAATCAAGACCATGCCGGCTGACGGGAACCGACGCGCTCCCGGCGGCGGGAGCCCCGTACGGCCCGCCGTCTCATCTGTGCAGCAGCAACTGCCCCCGCCGCGACAGCAGGAACCGCTTGAACGCCGCGACCGGCGGCGTGTCCGGATGCCCGTCCAGCCACGCCACCCCGATCTCCCGGATGGCGCGCGGCGCCGTCACCGTCAGCTCGATCACCCCGGGCCGGGGCACGGCGGGCGGCGGCAGCAGCCCGACCCCCAACCCGGCGGCGACCAGGCCGCGCAGGGTCTCGGGGTCCTCCCCCTCGAAGGCGATCTTCGGCGTGAAGCCCGCCTCCGTGCACAACCGGTCCGTGATCTTCCGCAGCCCGTACCCGGGTTCGAGGGTGACGAAGAGTTCGTTCGCCGCCTCCGCCAGCCGGATCCGCTTGCGCGCCGCCAGCGGATGGTCGTCCGACACGACCAGCCGCAGCTTCTGCTCGTCCAGCCGCCGCGCCACGAGGTCCGGCTCGTCCGGCACCGGCGAGGTCAGGCACAGGTCCAGCTGGCCGTCGCGCAGCCGCTCGATCATCGCCTCGCCGTAGTTCTGCACCAGCTGGAACCGGACGCGCGGATGGTCGGTGCGAAAGGCCCGGATGAGTTCGGGTACGGTCTCGGAGCCCATCGTGTGCAGAAACCCGAACGCGACCTTGCCCGCCTCCGGGTCGGCGTCCGCCCGCACGGACTCGGCGGCCCGCTCGACCTCCGACAGCGCGCGCTCGACCGTCGTCAGGAAGTCCCGCCCGGCGGCGGTCAGGGAGACCTGCCGTCCGTGGCGGGCGAACAGCGCGACGCCCAGGTCCTCCTCCAGCCGGGCCATCGAGCGGCTGAGCGTGGACTGCGGCATCCCGAGCTGATGCGCGGCCCGGGTCACGTGCTCGTGCCGGGCGACGGCCGTGAACTGCGCCAGACGCGGCGTCAGGGTCGCCGCCCAGGAGCCGGCGGCCAGTTCCGCCGTAGGTGTTCCATCAAAGTCCTGGGTAACACTCCTGTTGCCGTTCGGTGACAGAGGCGCCTTTGACCTGCGGTCATGCTGCATGGGATCGATTATCGCCATTCTGTGCATTGGACGCATCAGATGTGTCGTGCATACGTTTGATACATGCCTCCCGCCGATACCGGGGCATCCGTCGTCATAGCGCGTTCGGATGCCTCTACCGCGTCGTCCCTTCAGCTCTCTCGCGCCTCTCGCGCCTCTCGCGAATCCGACTCCGCCTCCGCCTCCGCCGACACCCGGCTGGTCCCCGGCGGGCCCGGCTACCGCCGGATGAGCTTCGCGCTCTTCGCGGCCGGTGTCGCCACCTTCGCGCTCCTCTACTCCACCCAGGCCCTGCTTCCCGCGATCTCGGGCGGCCTCGGCGTGACGGCCGATCAGGCCAGCTGGACGGTCTCCGCCGCGACCGGCGGCCTCGCCCTCGCGGTCGTCCCGCTCAGCGCCCTCTCCGAGCGCTACGGCCGCCGGGCCACGATGACGGCGGCCCTCTGCGTCGCCGCGCTGCTCGGCCTCATGGTGCCGTTCGCCCCCGACCTGGGCTGGCTGATCGCGCTGCGCGCGGTGCAGGGCGCGGCGCTGGCCGGAGTACCGGCCTCCGCGATGGCGTACCTGGCGGAGGAGGTCCGCCCCAAGGCGCTGATCGGCGCGATCGGGCTGTTCGTGGCGGGCAACGCCATCGGCGGAATGGTCGGCCGGATCCTGGCCGGCTGGGTCGCGCAGGCATGGGGCTGGCGCGCGGGCCTGTGCGCGGTGGGCGCGCTGGCGGTGGTGTGCGCGCTGGTCTTCCGGCTCATGATCCCCAAGGCGCGGCACTTCACCCCGTCCACGGTCTCGGCGAGCTCCCTGGCCCGTACGCTGCGCACCCACCTCACCGACCCGCTGCTGTGCCGCCTGTACGCGATCGGCGCGCTCTTCATGACCGTCTTCGGCGCGGTCTACACCGTCATCGGCTACCGGCTGGCGGAGGCGCCGTTCTCGCTGCCGCAGGGCGTCGTCGGCTCCATCTTCCTGATCTATCTGGTCGGCACGGCCTCGTCGGCGGCGGCCGGCAAGCTCGTCGGCCGCATGGGCCGCCGCGGCGCGCTGTACCTCGCGGTGGGCACGACGGCGGTGGGCCTGCTGCTCACCGTCACCTCCTCGCTGACCGCGATCCTGGCCGGCCTGGTCCTGATCACCGCCGGCTTCTTCGCGGGCCACGCGGTGGCCTCGTCCTCGGTCAGCCGCGCCGCGACGACGGGCCGCGCCCAGGCCTCGGCCCTCTACCAGTTCGCGTACTACGCGGGCAGCTCGGTCGGCGGCACGCTCGGCGCGCTCGCCTTCCGCGCGGCGGGCTGGGACGGCACGGTCGTCCTGGGCCTGCTGGCCCTGGTGGCCGCCGCGTCGATCACCCTCTACGCGACCCACCGCGCGGCCGTCCAGCGCCGCCTCCTCATCGCGGCGGCGCGCCGCTAGCCGCTGAGCGCGCGACGCGCGCTTCGCTGAGCCCGGAGGGGCCGTACCCGCTCTTGACAGGCGGCGGGTACGGCCCCTTCGTCATGGGGGCGCGCTGCCGTTCACCCGTTGGGCGTGTGGGGG
>NZ_JAILXP010000437.1 GCF_020740895.1 Streptomyces sp. UNOB3_S3
CCCCTGTCCCGCCCTTTCACCGTTTCCGAAGGGGCTCCGCCCCCTCGTACCCCGCCCGGAGGGGCTGATTCAGCCCCTCCGGCGTTTGAGGAGCGGGGTCCGGGGCGGAGCCCCGGTTACGGGAAGGGGCGGGTCAGGGGAGACAACCGCCTTGACCGGGCCGCCCACAACGCGGCCCCGTACACCACCAGCACCAACGCAAGCAGCCCGTAGTAAAGCGTCGGCAGCGGCGACATCGACAGCATCGGGCCCAGAGGCGACACGGGCAGGAGCAGGCCCACGATCGCCAGCCCGGCGACAGCCGCCCGCACGGGCCGCGGCGCGCCGCCGCGGCCCGACCGCAGCAGCGCCATCACCATCGCCTGCGTCAGCAGGTTCTCCGTGAACCACCCCGCGTGGAACGCGTCCTGCCCCGCCTCCGCCCCCAGCGACCGCACCGCCAGCGCGAGCACCGCGAACGTCGCGAGGTCGGCCGCCGCGTTGAGCAGGCCGAAGCCCGTCACGAAGCGGAGCAGGGCGCGGGGGCGCAGCACCGCGGGGCGGGTGTGGGCGCCGGAGTCGCGGTCGAAGGCGAGGGAGAGCTGGGCCGCGTCGAAGAAGAGGTTCTGGACGAGCACCTGCGCCGGGAGCATCGGCAGGAACGGCAGCATCAGCCCGGCCACCAGCATCGCGATCACGTTGCCGAAGTTCGACGACAGGGTGATCCGCAGATAGGCCGTGATGTTCGCGGTGGCGCCCCGGCCGGTGACGATGGCCCGGTCGAGGGAGGTGAGGTCCTTCGAGGCCAGGACGACGTCGGCCGCCTCCCGGGCCACGTCCACGCCGTCGCGCGGGCAGACGCCGACGTCGGCGGCGTGGAGGGCGGCCAGGTCGTTGACGCCGTCGCCCAGGAAGCCCGTGGCGTGGCCCGCGCCGCGCAGGGCGTGGACGACCCGGGCCTTGTGGGCGGGGGCGCAGCGGGCGAAGACGGTGGTGCCGGCGGCGAGGCGGGCGAGCTCCGCGTCGTCCAGTTCGTCGACGCGGTCGCCGGTGACCGGGGTGCCGGGGTCCAGTCCCAGTTCGCGGCAGATCCGGGCGGCGGTGCCCGGGTGGTCGCCGGTGAGGACCTTGACGGTGACGCCGTTCCGGGCGAGGCCGGCGAGGGCCTCGGCGGCGGTGGGCGCGGGGGCGTCGGCGAGGCCCACGAAGCCGGTGAAGGTCAGGTCGCGCTCGTCGGCCTCGGTGTACGGGCGGTCGCGCGCGGGGCGCTCGGCGCGGGCGACGGCCAGGACGCGCAGGCCCTCGGCGGCCAGGCCGTCCGCGCGGCGGGTGAGCCGGGCCCGTTCGGCGGGGTCGAGGGCGCAGCGGTCCAGGACGTCCTCGGGGGCGCCCTTGACGACGAGCGTGTGGGTGCCGGCGAGGGCGAAGCGGGGGTCGCCGGGGCGGCGGACGACGGCGGTGGACAGCCGGCGGCCGGGTCCGCAGGGCAGCGCGTCGACGCCCTCCAGGACCGCGAACCGGGGGTCGTCCCCGTGTGCGAGGACGTCCGCGGCGTCGGCTTCGAGGACGGCCTCGTCGAGGGCGTCGGGCACGGGCAGCTCGGCCAGGTGGAGGGTCCACAGGGCGTTGACGGCGGCCCAGCGCAGGACGTCCTGGTCGGCGTGGCCGTCGGCGTCCTCGGCGAGGGCGAGGACGGGCCGGTCCTCGGTGAGGGTGCCGGTCTTGTCCACGCACAGCACGTCGACCGCGCCCAGGTCGTGGAGGGCGGGCAGCCGGCGGACGATCACCTCGCCGTCGCGGGCGGGCAGCGCCGCGCCGCGCGCCAGCGCGGAGGTCACGATCACCGGCAGCATCTCGGGCGTCAGCCCGACGGCGACGGCGACGGCGAACGGGAGGGTCGCGAGCCCCCGGCCGCGTACGAGGGCGTCGGCGAGCAGGACGAGGGGCGCGGTGAGCAGCATGAACCGGATGAGGGTCCAGGCGATGCCGTTGACCGAGCGGTCGAAGGGACGGAGGAGACGCCCGCGCCCACTGGAATCGGCGCCGGGACGGGCGTCCTGGCCGTCGGCGGGGAGGGCGCCGGAGAGGACGGTGTCGCGCCCGGTGGCGACGACGACGCCGCTGCCGGTGCCGGAGACGACGCTGCTGCCCTGGAGGCACAGATGGCCCGGCGCGGTCGCGGTGGTGGCGGCCGGGGCCGACTTGGCGGCCGGCGCCGACTCGCCCGTCAGCGCCGCCTCGTGGACGGTCAGTCCCGTGGCGCGCAGCAGGCGCAGGTCGGCGGGGACGAGGTCGCCGGGGCCGAGGAGGACCAGGTCGCCGGGGACGAGCTGTTCGACGGGGAGTTCCCGGGTGGCCGGCGGCGCGGACTCGGTGGCCCTGCGGCGGACCGTGGCGGTGGTGGCGACCAGTTCGCGCAGGGCGGCCGCCGAGCGGTCGGCGCGGTGCTCGCCGGTGGCCCGCAGCACACAGCTGACGGTGACCAGGACGGCGATGACGCAGGCCGTGCCCCAGGAGGCCATGACCGCGGAGACCAGGCCGAGGCCGACCAGGACGGCGGTGAAGGGATCGCGCAGGCTGCGCGCGAAGCGGCGCGGCCAGGAGGCCGGGCGGCGGCCGGGGAAGACGTTCTCGCCGTGCCGGGCGAGGCGCTCCTCGGCCTCCGCCTCGGTCAGCCCGCGGGGCCCGCTCTCCAGGGCGCGCAGCACCTCCAGCGAGGTGCCGCCCGTGTCCCGGCCGGGGGCCGTACGGGCCTCAGGCGCCCAGGCCACGGAGGCGTCCGGCGCCGGCGTTCACCCCGGTGTCGGCGGTGTCGGCCCTGCGGTCGGTCTTGCGGTCGGCGAGCTGGCCGACCATCAGCCGGACGATGGTCACCACGTCGGGGTCGTCCACCAGGTAGACCACCCGGCGGCCCTCGCGGCGGGAGCGCACCAGGCCGGCGAGCTTCAGCTTCGCCAGGTGCTGGCTGATGGCGGGCAGCGCGCCGCCGACCCGCTCGGCCAGCCCGCTGACGTCGCTCTCGCCCTGGGCCAGCGCCCAGACCAGGTGCAGCCGCGCGGAGGAGGCGAGCAGGCCGAAGGCGGCGGCCGCCTCGGCCAGCACCTCGGCCGACGGGTCGCATGTGCCGTCGAGGGACCCTTCGAGACTCCCGAAGCTCCCGACGCCTGCCGTCACTGTCGCTCTCCCATCCCCGTGGATCATCCCGGTGGTACGCACGCCCGGGAGGGCCCCAGTCTAGGCACCGCGCCGGGCCGGCGGTCCGACATGCACCCGTCGTGGGATGGGCAGGGTGTATCGACAGGAACCGGTCACAAGGGGGAGGTCATGGAAATCTCGGGAATCGTCAGCGCGATCGTGATCGGCGCGTTCATCGGCGTTCTGGGCCGGCTGGTCGTCCCGGGCCGTCAGCACGTGGGCGTCGTGATGACGGTGGTCATCGGCATCGTGGCGGCCTTCGTGGGCGCCCTCATCTCTCATCCGCTCGGTCTCTACGACACCAAGGGCATCACCTGGCTCGTCTGGGTGGTCCAGATCGTCCTGGCCGCCCTGGGCATCGCCTGGTACGACCGCCGGAAGCGGCGCTGAGGGCGCTTTGCGTGCCCGCGTGGCGTCAGGAGAGCTTGCCGTCGTAGTCCGGCAGCTTGAACGTCCGCTCCGCGTGCCCGCCCACCAGGTCGGTGGTGTTGTTCCCGATGTTGGCGACGATCGAGTAGCCCTTGGCCTCGATCTCCGCCCGCTTGGCGGTCTTGTACGTGCTCACGTCCTGGAAGAGGTCCGGGAGGTGCCGCACGTACAGGCCGTCGACCGGGTAGCCGACCTTGCGCAGGTTCCACTCCGTGGCCGGGGTGAGCACGCCGGGGCGCGCGGTCACGAAGAAGACGTCCGCCCCGCGCTCGTGCGCGAAGCGTGCGAGTTCCAGGACGGGCGCGACGGCGGGCGTGGGCACGGTGGCCCAGTGGAAGTCCGTCTCCAGCGAGGTGTTGTCGATGTCGAGGACGACGGCCTGCTTGCGCCCCTCCGCGTGGGCGGTGCGCTCGGCGACGTAGGGCCTGGCCCGGTCGACGACCGCGCGGACGTCCTTCAGCCAGGCGTCGTGGTCGATGCCCTTGAGACCGGCGGTGCCGGAGGTCCGTGCGGCGGGGGCCGTGGCCTTGGCGGGGGTGGCCGCCTCGGCGGGGGCGGCGGCCGCGCCCGCGAGGGCCAGCACGGCGGCGGCCACGACGGTCGTGGCGGCGCGACGGGCCGTGATCGTTTCGCTCATGCGTGGCATGCTCACGACGCGCGGTGGCGCGTCGGCGACGCGGACCTGAACGTCACCCGACGCGGGGATGCACCGTTGCCGGTGGAACCTACTCCGGGCCCTGCTGCCCAGAGGCCCGAGACGGCGTTCCGTACCAGGCGGTGGAACCGAATGAGCGTACGGCCGTGTACATGGTCTGTGCTGCTCCCGCGCAGTCGAAGCCCGGCTCGGACGGCCGGTCGGCACAGACGCGTCGCATTTCCTCCAGGAAACGGCGATCGACCCAAGCGCGGCGCTCCTCGCCGGGGTCGAGCCGGAGGCCGCCGCCGTAGTTGCGGTAGCCGAAGTCGTGCATGACGCAGGCGGGACGGAAGACCGTGGCCCAGGCGGACGGGGTGGGGGGTGTACACCCGTCGGTGGACCAGTCGAAGGGCGGTACGTGGCGTTGGGCGGCGAATTGCCGGTAGGTCAGGTTCATGAGGGCGTCGGCGCGCTTGCGGAGCGCCGGATCACCGGCTTCGGCGATCGGCGCGGCACCGGTGGCGTCGGCGTTGGCGGACGCGACGGAGCTCTGGGCGGTGGGCACCGGGGCGGCGACGGTGGCAGGGGCGGCAGGCGTGGCCACGGCCAGGCCGAAGAGGGCGGAGAGGACGGGGAGGGCGAGGAACCTTGTGGTCTTCACTCTGTTCCGTCTACGCCTTCGTCATATGGGCGCGCTCCGGAAAGGGGCGGGGTTCGCTCCATAGAAGGACAGCCCTGAGGTGTGTGCGACGGGTCGGCACCGATCCGCCGGACAGGCCTCAGCGCGCACCGGTGAAGTCGTAGGGCATGCCGTCCAGCTTCATATGGAGGACGTACGACGGCGAACCGGTCGTGGCGTCCTTGATGTTGCCGGTCACCGTGTACTGGCCCGTGGCCGTGGCGCCTTCGCCACCGGGGGAGGTGTCGGTCTCCGTCATGGTGCCGGAGCCCTCGACCGTGCCGTCGTCGGCGAGCGTGGCCGCCATGGGGCCGACCTTCTCGTTGACCTGACTGGCCACACCCGTGAACGCGGGTGTGTAGTTCACGGCGGTGAACAGGATCGTGATGTGCCCCGCCTGATCCGCGCCCGGGCCGGTCGCGTCGCTCTGCTTCGCGATGGTGATGAAGCACTCGGGAGACGCGCAGACGGCCCCGTTCAGGCTTCCGCTGTACGTTCCGTCGACATCGAAGGGCGCGACCACGCCGGGGCCCGGCGCCTGGGGGTTCGGCTGCTGCCCGGCCGGTGGGTTCCCGGGGTTCGGGGCGCCGGGCTGCTGCGGTGAGGTGACCTGCGAGGGGGGATGGGGC
>NZ_JAILXP010000438.1 GCF_020740895.1 Streptomyces sp. UNOB3_S3
GTGCCGCTGCCGGGCGGCGGGGGCGCGGGGCAGGCCGTCGGCGACGGCGTCGAGGAAGGACCGTACGAGCCCCTCGGGTTCGGGCAGCAGGGGCGCCCCGCCGCCCGGCAGCGGCACGGCGTGCGCCGTGGGCGGCATGGCCGCGGCGAGCTCCTGGACTCGGCGGGTGTCGTCGGGGGTGAGCGGCCCGGCCCGCCAGGTGTCGTGGTCGGTGCCGGTCAGCCCGGGCAGCAGCTTGCCGCGCGCGGCGAGCTGGAGGGCGAGGACGGCGACGGCGCCCCAGAAGGCGGCCGTCTCGTCGGCCCGGGCGGCCCGGGCGCGGGTGAGGACGGGTACGGCGTCGCGCACGGGCAGTACGTTCGCCCGGACGGCCGTCGTGGTCACGTCGTCGCCGTCGGGGACGGCGACGGTCAGCTCCTCGACGGTGCCGCCCGCCAGGGGCGGAGTACCGTCCGGGAGCCAGAAGGCGACGCGCCCGGTGCGGGCCGGGTCGCCGGGGAGGAAGACCGCCTGGCAGCGGGAGAGCAGAGAGACGTCGGAGGGTGTCGCGGCAGAGAGCGGAGTCACAGCGCTGCGCATTCCTCAAATTTGACTAGTGCGGGTTCGGAGCCGCCGAGGGTACAGGAGACGGGCGGCCGGCGAGAGGAACCCGGGGGTGAGCCGCGTCACTCTCCTCCGCACGGAACGACGTACGCTGAAACCGGGTTCGGCAGCCGTCGTGAAGGAGGCACGGACATGACCAACAGGGCCAAGGTCGCCGTGGGCGGTGTGGCGGTGGGGGTGATCCTGCTGTGGCTGCTGCCCTTCTGGGCGGCACTGCTGGTGATGGTCGGCGTCCCCGTCGGGGCCTATCTGCTGCTCGATCCGTCGCAGCGCACACGGCTGCGCAGGGCCTCCCGCAAACAGCTGGGGCGTTAGGGTCGCTGAGCCGTTAGGGCCGATGACCCTCTGGGGCCGCTGAGGCTCTAGGGCCGCGTGGTGAACGCGGGGGCGAGCGCCGCCTCCGTCAGCAGCCGCGCCCGGCCGGAGCCGTCGGCCGGGACGGTCCACAGATCGGAGCCGTAGTCGCCGGGCAGGGAGTACACGAGCGTGTGCCCGTCCCGCCAGACCGCCTGGTCGTCGACGCTGCGCCGCTCCGCCGTGGCGGTCTCGCGCAGGGTGCGCAGGTCCAGGACGTACAGCCGCCAGGGCGCGTCGGGGGACGCGCCCTCGACGCGCTTCTTGTACGCGACGCGCGTCCCGTCGGGGGTCAGGGAGGGGCATTCGACGTTCTCGCGCAGGGCGCGCAGTGTCCGCTCCGAGCGGTCCCCGCGCACGAGATAGGTCTTGCCGCCCGTGGCGACGGTGGCGTAGAAGTGCCCGGCGTCGGCGAAGGTGACGCCCCAGACGTTGAGGTCCGCCGACCGGTGGGGCCGGCCGTCCAGGAGGAAGCGGTAGGTCTCCAGATCCCGGTCGAGCTCCCCGGTGCGCACGTCCACGACCGAGGTGCGGGTGGAGAAGGCGGTGCCCGCGTAGGAGTCGCCGCTGACGAACACCGTCCAGGCCGCGGCGCGCCCGTCGGGGGAGACCCGGGCGCGGGTGGGGATGCCCGCCAGGTCGTAGCGGCGCAGCGGGCGAAGGCGCGCGTCGAGGACCACGGCCCGGTAGACGTCCCGCAGGCCGCTGCGCGCCGACTGGAGGCAGACGCCGGTGCCCGCCGCCGAGTGGAAGCGCAGACAGCGGACGCCGGAGGACGTGCGGGGGCCGGCCGGGTCGGCGTCGGAGACCGAGACGATCTCGTCGCGGTGCGGCCCCCAGGCCATGTTCCGGAAGACGTCGCGGCCCGGGGTGTCGAGGGTGACCTCCCCGGGCCGTACGGACGGGCCGCCCGCCCGGGGCCGGTCCTTCTCCGCCGCCCGGTCGGCGGCGCGCAGGGTGGCGCCGACGGCGACACCCGTCAGGAGGAGGACGGCGGCGAGCAGGACCAGGAGTCGGTGCGTGCGGTTCATCCCGTTCGGGTTCATCAGGTTCAACGGGCGGGCTCCGGTGGGTCGTCGGTGGGCGAGGGGCGCAGCAGCACGGCACTGGCCGCGGCGGAGACGAGGAGGCCGGTGGCCGCCGCGCCCAGCGCCGTGCGGTCGCCCCACGCGGTCCAGGCGGCGCCGAAGGCGATCGAGCAGACGAAGCGCGCCGCGGCCTGACCGGTCTGGACGACCGCGAGGCCGCTGCCCCGGATCTCCGGGGGCACGGCGTCGGCGGTCGCGGCGGCCAGCACCCCGTCGGTGGCGGCGTAGAACGTGCCGTGCAGCGCGAGGACGGCGACGGCCGGCGCGGGCGAGCTCCCCAGAGGCGCGAGCAGCAGCCCGTACGCGCCCAGGAGCGCGAGATGGCCGCAAAGGAACAGCCTGCGCCTGCCGAAACGGTCGGCGACCGCGCCGAGCGGCACCGCCAGCAGGAGGAACGCCGTGGCGGTGCCCAGGGGCAGCAGCGGGAACCACGCCTCGGTGACGGCCAGCCGGCGCTGGAGGGTGAGGTAGAGGAAGGAGTCGCTGACGGTGGTCAGCCCGAGGAGCACCGCGCAGGCGGTGAGCCTGCGGACCTTGGGACGGCGCAGGAGGTCCCGGAGCGGAGTGCGGGCTGTTGGACGGAGGGGGAGCGCGGGGCCGGAAAGGCTCGCGTGGTTGCCGGGGCTCGTGGGGCGGCCTGGGTGCGCAGGGTCACTGAGGCGTGCAGGGTCACTGGGGCGTGCGGGAACGAACAGCCAGAGGACGAGCACGCCCAGCGCCGCCACGCAGCCGCTGACCGTGAAGACCGCGTCGTACCCCTCGGCGGCGGTCCGCAGGACCAGGAAGGCCAGGAGGGGGCCGAGCAGCGCCCCGGCGGTGTCCATGGCCCGGTGGACGCCGAACGCCCGGGCCCGGTCGGCGGGTTCGCAGGCCAGCGAGATCATGGCGTCGCGCGGAGCGGTCCGCAGCCCCTTGCCCGCGCGGTCGGCCGCCAGGACCGCGCCGATCAGCGGGACGCCGTGCACGGCGAGCAACAGCGGTTTGCACAGCGCGGAGAGGCCGTAGCCGAGGACGGCCACGGTCTTGTGGCCGCCGTCGCGACGGTCGGCGAGCCGGCCGCCGACGAGCCGCACGAGCGCGCTGACGCCGTTGTACAGGCCGTCCAGCAGGCCGAAGCCGAGCGGGGACAGGCCCAGCCCGGCGACCAGATAGAGCGGCAGGACGGCGCTGACCATCTCCGAGGAGACGTCGGTGACCAGGCTGACGGTGCCGAGGGCGAACACCGTGGCGGGAACGGCGGCCCGCCGGCCGGGAGCGGGGTTCCGGCCGGCGGTGCCGGTGGTGGTGCGACGGTCCGCGAGATACACGGTCAGCTGTTCCAGATGCCGGTGATGTCCTTGCCGTTCGCGGCGTTCCCGGCGTGCGGGAGGCCGTACATGGTCTCCAGGGTGCGCAGCACGTCGTAGTGGTTGTACGTGGTGTCGGAGGTGGAACCGGGCTTGACCTGCTGCCCGTAGAGGACGGTGGGGATCCGGTTGCCGCTGAGGCGGTTGTCCTCGTCGAAGGTGATCAGCAGCAGGCTGTTGTGGGTCTTGGCCCAGTCCGCGTAGGACTTGAGGTTGTTCTTCAGCCAAGTGTCGCCGGTGCCTATGGAGCAGTCATGCATGTCGTTGCACATGTTCGGCACGATGAAGGACACCGTGGGAAGAGTGCCGTAATCCCGGGGGAAGGCGCCGAAGGTGTGCGCGGTGCTGGTGGGGACGTTGCCGAAGCCGAACCAGGGGTTGTGCTTCTGGCGGTACTTGCCGCTCTCGCAGGTCGTGGAGCCCTCGGCGGGCAGGGACTCGTTGTAGCTGGCCCAGGATTTGCCGGCGGCGAGCAGCTCCGAGCCGAGGTTGGGCTCCTCGCTGAAGCCCGGGTCGACGCAGCTGTCGTCGGTGATGCCCTGGGTGTCGCCGGAGAACAGCGCGTAGTAGTTGGGCTGGCTGGGGTGGGTCTCGGCGTACGAGGCGGTCAGGTTCGCGCCGCCCGCGGCCAGGGAGTTGAGGTACGGGGCGCTGGAACTGCCCATGACCTGGTCGTAGGCGCGGTTCTCGAAGACGACGACCACGACGTGGTCCGGTGTGGGAACGGCCGGCGCGGCGGTGGACTCCGAGGCCCACAGGCCGAGGGAGGTGGCCGCGAGACCGAAGGCCGTGGCGAGGGCGAGGAGGTGGCGGCGGTGGAGGCGGCCGGGGCGGTGGAGGCGGTGGAGGCGGGCAGGACTGGCTGCGGCGGGCACGAGCTCCTCCGGATGACGTGGCAGCGGTGGGGGGTGAGCCGGGTGCGCTGGCAGCGTAGGGCGGCATGCAGTGGCATGTACACGACTTCAACATGACGAATCCGGGAACGGCGGCCGAGCGGAGTGCGACAGGTGGCGGACGGCGTCCCGCGTCAGGCGGCGGGCAGTCCGAGGAGGGCGCGGGCCACCGTCTGCGGGGATTCGTCGCGCTCGCGCGCGAGGGCTATGAGGGCGCGGCACGCGAGCTCGTTCACGCCGAAGCTGAGGGCTTCCGGCGAGACCCAGCGCGCCGCCTCCATGCTTTTGTCGTAGTCGTTCTCGGCGCAGGCGGCGACATATGCCGCTGCGGCCTCGAAGAGATTGTGCTGTCGGCTCACGAGCGGCCGTGGCGCCGGGGCCCGCCGGACCTCTTCCGAGCGCTTGCGGAGTTTGTTGAACACGCGGATCACCTGCCCCCGTGAGCGGCAATTTCCTGCGGTCGTTCAAGTGTGCCCGGTGGGCGCGGAGTTGAACCTCCGGAAAACACGGCGGTGCCCGGCTCGTCTGCTCGTTTTCCGCGTCATGTCCGCATCCTGTGTCAACTGGCGAACGGATGCGTGTCGGAAGGGAGGGCGGGTTGCCCGGAACGCGGAGGTGGGCAAGGCTTGCACGGCGGTCACGGGGAATTGCCGAACGGGGAGGCGGACATGGGAATCGGTAAGGAACTCGATTCGATGCTGGACGAGCTGGCCGAGAGGGGCGGTGGGATACGCCACGCATTGGTGCTGTCCAACGATGGGCTTGTGACGGGAGCGAGCGCGAGCCTGGCGAGAGAGGAGGCCGAACACCTGGCGGCGGTCGCCTCCGGACTGCACAGCCTCGCCCGGGGAACGGGCCGGCAATTCCGGGTGGGCGGCGTGCGCCAGACCATGGTCGAATTCGATCGGGGCGTGTTGTTCGTGACGGCCGCCGACGAGGACAGCTGTCTGTGCGTGCTCGGCGAAGCCGAGGCCGACATCGGCCGGATCGCCTATGAGATGACCCTGCTGGCCAATCGCGTCGGCGGCCGGAGCCGCTGACTCCGGCCGGTCCCGGAGCGGTGCCGGGCCGGCGCCAGGCCGGTGCCGGACCGGGGGCGTGTCGTGGCCCGCGCCTGGGCCCGCCGGAGTTATCCACAGGCCCGGCGGACCGTCGCACCCCACCGCTATCGTCGTCACTGTCAGTAATCGGGCGATGGTGGGAGGGCGTCGTGGAAGTACGACAGGAACGGCAGCGGCAGGAG
>NZ_JAILXP010000439.1 GCF_020740895.1 Streptomyces sp. UNOB3_S3
CCCCCGGACCCCCGGCTCCTCGAACGCCCGAGGGGCCGGCTCTCACGCCGCCCGCGCGGCCGCCAGGCGCTCGCTCACCTGGCCGGCCGTGGCGTGGCCCACGGCCAGGACCGTGACGCGCTCGCCGTCGACGGCCAGCAGCGTCGGGAAGCCCTGGACGCCGT
Source organism: Streptomyces sp. UNOB3_S3 (assembly GCF_020740895.1). Lineage (GTDB taxonomy): Bacteria > Actinomycetota > Actinomycetes > Streptomycetales > Streptomycetaceae > Streptomyces. The sequence goes on from NZ_JAILXP010000439.1 coordinate 165, forward strand.
ACTCGGCCGCGCGGCGGAAGTCCGCGCGGGCGGCCTTGCCGGCGCCGGGGGCCGAGAAGGCGGTGGCCACGGCGTCCGCGTCGAGGCCGGCGGCCTCGGCGACGGTGCGGTAGGTGCTCTCCTGGGAGAGGCTGAGCCCGTCCGCGTAGAAGGCGTCCTGGAGGGCGGCGGCCAGCTCGGCGGCGCGGTCCGGGGCGGCCTGGCGCAGGGCGGCCATGCCGCGGGCGGCGGCCTCGGAGTCCATGACGAAGGAGCCGTCCGCGATCAGCCGGTCGTAGGCCGCGCCGAACTCCGCCCCCGTCAGCTCCGCGATCTTCGCGTTGGCGCCCTGGACGTAGCCGAACTCACGGATCGGCACACGGCGGGCACCGGTGAACAGTCCGCCGGAGACGACCTCCACGGGCAGCTCCGGGTGGCGCCGGGCGGTCTCGGTGAGCGTGGCCGAGAAGCCGTGGGACCAGCCGCAGTAGGCGTCGAAGACGTAGACGAGCTTCATGGGGGTGCCTCCAGGAGGGTGTGACACGAGCGATTCACCTGCCACAACAGTATCTGCTCAGTCAGATATTCCTTTCGGCCCCCGGCCCCCGCCGGGTGTCACTCAGCGCAGTCGCGGCAGCGCGTCCCTCGCCGCGTGGCTGAGGATCCTCAGATCCTCCGCGAACCGCTCCCGGTGCTCCTCCGGCAGCGGCTCCAGGAAGAAGCGGCGGATGTTCTCCCGGTGGATCCGGGCGGCCCGGACCGCCGTCGCCTCCCCCGCCGGGGTCAGCCGGACCAGCCGGCCCCGCCGGTCGCCGGGGTCGGCGTCCCGGACCACCAGGCCCGCCGCCTCCATCCGGTCCACCAGCCGGGTCACCCCGCCCGTGCTCAGCACCCGCTCCTGGGCGATCGCCCGCATGGGCAGCCCCGCTTCCCCGGCCCGGCCCAGGATCAGCAGCACCTCGAACATCAGGTGACTGATCCCGCACTCCTCCTCGATCGCCCGGCCCAGGATGTACTCCAGCCGGTTCGCGGCCCCCTGGAGCCGTCCGAAGGCCAGCACCAGGCCGTCGTCCGCCGCGTCCCTGGCCGTAGCGATCCCGCTCTCGTGTGCCACGTGGCCCCTCTCGCCCGTCACCCCTGGCTTGCGTGGCACCCGTGCGCCACTCGAGGAGCCTAGAGCTACGCCGAGAACTGCCGCACCAGCCGCACCCCCTGGACGGCCGTCAAGTGCGGCAGATACGCCTTGCCGACCGCCCGGGTGATGGCGGGCAGGGCCGCCGGGTCCGGGTAGGCCATGTACATCGGGCGGTAGCTCGGCTGGAACTTCGCCTTGAACGCGAGCAGCGACCGGAAGCCGTAGACGGGCTCCAGCATCTTCCCGCCGTAGTCGAGGACCCGCTGGAGGGCGACCGGCGGCTCCTCGGTGGCCTTGCGGGCGAGCGGGGCGCCGGAGAGGCTGAGGAAACGGGCGCCCTCCTCCTTGAAGCCGAGCGCGGCCGAGGCGATCAGGAACTCCATCGAGCCGCGGAAGCCGTTCGCCCTGCGCCGCATGAAGTCCAGCGTCCAGCCGGCGGGCCTCCCCTCCTCGTACACCGGCATCCAGCTGGTGATGCCGTGCACGGTGTGCTCGGCGTCGACGGCGAGGAGGCAGCGCACCGCCGGGTCGTCCAGCTCGTCGAGGCCGCCCAGGGTGAAGTCCATCTCCGGCAGGCCCTTGTCGGCGACCCACTCCTCGGAGATCGACCGGATCTGGTCGGTGACGGCGACGGGGGCGTCGGGGAAGGACCACCACTCGGCGGTGATGCCCTCCTTCTTCGCCTTGTTCAGCGCCGTGCGCACGTCCTGCCACTTCTTGCCGGTGAACGCCAGGTCGGGCAGCGGCACCACGGTGTCCTCGGCGACCTGCACCGACCGCCAGCCCAGCCGCTCGGCGGCCTCGCGGGTGGCGGCGCCGACGCTGTAGAAGCAGGGCGTCCAGCCGCGCTCGTCGCAGAAGCGGGCGAAGCCGCCCACCGCGTCCGCCCGCTCCTCCGGCACGCCGAAGGGGTCGCCGGTGGTCAGCGCCACCGTGGCGATGACCCGGTAGGCGACGGCGGTCCGGCCGTTCGCGGCGAACCAGTAGTAGTTGCCGTCCCAGGTCGTCAGGTACGACAGCGTCGAGCCGCCGTGCGCGACGAGCAGTTCGCGGGCGCGCACGGCCGCGTCGGCGTCGGTGTGGAGCCGGGGCCTGCGGAAGGTGATCAGCAGCGCGATCAGGGTCACCAGCCAGAACAGGAGCCCGCAGTAGCGGTAGAGGGTCTCGGCCGTGCCGCCGACCGGCACCGGCCAGTCGGTGAAGTAGCCGAGGAACGCGGGCGGCAGGTACTCCGACACCAGACCGCTCAGCAGCCGGCCTGCGCCGGCCTCGGGGGCGTACTGGTCGCGCACGGCCCAGCCGATGCCCACGTACGCGGCCGAGGCCAGCAGCAGGGCGCCGCCGGTCACGGCGGCCAGGCCCGCCAGGGCCCGGCGCGGCAGACGCAGGTCGAAGCGTTTGCGGGTGACGAGGAGGAGCAGCAGGACCAGGACGGGCAGCAGCATCTGCTCGGCGAAGTACTGGACGTAGTCGGCGTGCTCGGTGGGCTCGGCGCCGTACGCGGAGGGGTTGCCGAGGAAGTCGTGCAGCCAGTAGGCGAACAGGGCGATCCAGCCGAGGTGGAGCAGCACGGCCAGGCCCCAGGCGAGCCGCAGCCCCCGGCGCAGCCCCTCGGCGAGGACGAGGAGGACGACGGGGACGACGACGGCCATGGCGATGGCGGGCGAGTCGTAGAAGCCGCGGACGGCGTGGACGGCGTGGCAGTCCTGGGCGGACTGGGCACAGGCGTCGGCGATGTCCTGGGCGCTGGGCCGGGTGGAGACGTAGAGCTCGTTGAAGGTGCTGAAGGGGCCGTAGGCGTCCTTGTAGAGGATGGCGACGATCGGCCCGATCGCGGCGGCGGCCACGACGAGGGCGACGAGCACCCGGGCCTCGGTGTGGGAGGAGTGCAGCGGCCGCAGGGGGCCGCGGCGGCGGAGGAGCAGGGCGCCCGCGGCGAGCCCGGCCACCGCGCCGCCGAGCCGCAGCACGCCCTGGAGGTGACCCACGTACAGGGCCATGACGAGGGAGAAGGCGACGATGCCGAGCCGTACCCGGCGGCGCCACAGGGCGGTGCGCCGGTAGCTGAGGACGGCTCCGACGGCGAGGGCGCCCACGGTGGGGGTGACGGACAGGTCCTGGGTGAGGCTGTCCAGCCACTGCTCGCCCGCCAGCGAGCCGAGCTTCACCGCGCCCACGCCGAGCAGGGTGCCCAGGATCTGGCCGCCGAGGAGCGCGGCGGCGGTCCGGGCGACGCCCAGGCGCCGCTCGGCGGGGGTGACGAGGAGCAGCACGATGACGGTCGAGCCGAGGTACGCGCCGAGCCCGGGGCACCACAGCAGGGAGCTGGCGGGGGTCCACCAGCGGCCGGCGGCGAGCGCGGGCACGCCGACGGCGATCCGTTCCATGCGGTGCGGCCGGGGGCCGGAGCCCAGGGAGCCGGTGACGGCGCCGACGATCCACAGCACCGCGAGGAAGCCCAGGGTGAAGGGGGCGTGGCGGACGGGTGCGAGGAGCCGGTCGAGGGTGGCCCGCCAGGGGTGGGTGCTGTCGCCCACCCCTGGGACGTCGCCGGGAGCGGGTACGGGCGGTGGGGCGGCCGGGCCGCCGGTGCCGGTGCCCGGGCCGGGGCCGTTGCCGCCGGCCGCGCTCACCGGATCAGTCCCGTCTCCCGGGCCAGCCAGGGCAGTTGCCGCTCCAGGCCGGGGCGCCAGACGGCCCAGCTGTGGCCGCCGGGCAGCAGCACGAACTCGGCCCGCATCCCGGCCTTCACGGCGGCGTCGTAGACCTTTTGCTGCTGCGGCCGGTAGGTGCTGTCGTCGGTGCCGGCGACGAAGGCGGCCTTGGTGCCGGGGAAGCGCTGCCGGGCCAGCACATCCAGCGGGTTCACCCTCTCGTAGGCGGCCGCGTCCCCGCCGAAGGCCTTGTCGATCGTCTTCTGCCGGCTGCCGAGGGTGGGCGCCTCCTGGCCGGAGATGTCGTTGACGACGCCGTAGACCTGGGGTGCGTTCACGCCGAGCTGGAGGGAGCAGGTGCCGCCGAAGGAGAGCCCGGAGACGGCCCAGGAGGTGCGGGCGGTGGCGACCTGGAGGTGGGAGCGGATCCAGGCGGGGACGTCGGTGGCGAGATAGGTCTGGACGTTCCCCAGCCGGGAGTCCAGGCAGAGGGTGTTGGCGAACTGCGAGCCGAGCGGGTCCACGACGGCGACGACGGGGGCCAGGCCGCGGTGGTCGCGGGCGAAGGCGTTCATCATCTCGACGAGCCGGCCGGAGTTGATCCAGTCGTCGGGCGAGCCCGGCTGACCGGCCATCAGGACGAGCACGGGCAGCAGCGGGCGCGGGGTGGCCCGGTAGGCGGGCGGCAGATAGACGTACGCGTCGCGGGCCCTGAAGCCCGAGACGGTGCCGGGGATGCCGGTCCGGGAGACCGTGCCGGTGTCGGCCATGCCCTCGGGGGGCCGCCACACCTCGGAGAGCGCCTTGCCCGGTGGTACGGACAGGGTGGGCCCGGCGGTGCCGGTGGCCTCGGAGAGGCGGGTGGTCTTCTGGAGCCAGGCGTTGAGGGCGCTGCGGGCCGTCGGGTACTGGTCGAAGTGGCGGTTAATCTGCGAGGCGCCCATGAGGACGACGAGCGCCCCCGCGAGCACGGCCGGGAACCGGTGCCGCGCCCGCAGCAGCGGCAGCCGGAAGGCGGTGAGGCACAGGCCGAGGGCGGCGACGCCCGCCCAGAGGACGACCTCCGTCGGCAGGGGGTCGGGGAAGGGCTGGAGCCAGTCGTCGACGGCCACCTGGAGGAGCAGGGTGAGCAGGGCGGCGAGCACCACGGCCGCAGGAGCCCAGCGGGCCCACCACACGCGCCGCCGGGAGAAGAACAGGGCGGCGAGGGCGCAGAGGCCGACGGCCAGGACGGCGAGCGGGATCCATCCGCTCACCAGGGACCAGTCCAGTGGGCCCGCCGCGAGCCGCGGCGGGCCGTCCGGTATCCGTATCCGCACCACGACAAAATGCTACGCATGCCATGAGTTCCGGCAAATCGGGGCATGTGGATGCGGTCTTGCCGGAACTCTTCCCTCCCGGCAGATTCCCAGCAGAATCGCTGATTCGCGGGACAGCCGCGACAGCGGCGACGGCCGTCACCCACGGAGGGGAAAGTCATGGATGTGACCCGGAGAATGAGCCGGAGAGGGCTGTTACGGGCGGGGCTGGGGGTGGGGGGCGCCGCCGTGGTGGGACAGCAC
>NZ_JAILXP010000044.1 GCF_020740895.1 Streptomyces sp. UNOB3_S3
CCCCCGAGGACGGCGGCCGCCGGCTGCCCCGGCACCCTGGCACGGGCTAGCGCGGCCGTCCGGCGGGCCGAGTCGGGCGAGCCCGTCTGGAACGGCCCCACCACCGGCCCCCGGGCGGTCCCCGGCAAGACCCTCGTCTACGTCGCGCAGTCCATGACCAACCCCGGCGTCGCGGGCACCGTGGCGGGCGTCCGGGACGCCGCGCGCGTCATCGGCTGGAACGTACGGGTGATCGACGGCCAGGGCACCCCGTCCGGCATCCAGGCGGCGTTCAGCCAGGCCGTCACCCTGCGGCCCTCGGGCATCGTCGTCGGCGGCTTCGACCCCCGGCTGACCTCCCGCCAGGTCGCCCAGGCCGGTGCCGCGCGCATCCCGCTCGTCGGCTGGCACGCGGTCGCCGTCCCCGGCCCGAGCGAACGCCCCCGGCTCTCCACCAACATCACCACCAAGGTCGAGGACGTCGCCAGGATCAGCGCGGACTGGGTCGTCGACCACTCCGGGGGCGACGCCGGGGTCGTCGTCTTCACCGACGCGTCGATCCCGTTCGCCCGGCACAAGTCCGACCTGATCAAGGAGCAGCTCGCCACCTGCCCCGGAGTCCGGCTGCTGGCGGAGAAGAACATCCCCCTGCCGGACACGAGCAGCCGCACCCCCCAGGAGGTCTCCTCGCTCCTCGCCCGCTTCGGGGACGCGTGGACCCACTCCGTCGCCATCAACGACGTCTACTTCGCCGACGCCGCCCCCGCTCTCCGCGCGGCCCGCAGGAAGGGCTCCGGCGCCCCGTACAACATCGGCGCGGGCGACGGCGACCCCTCGGCCTTCCAGCGCGTCGAGAGCCGGCAGTTCCAGGCGGCCACCGTCCCCGAGCCGCTCTCCCAGCAGGGCTGGCAGGCCGTCGACGAATTCAACCGCGCCTTCTCCGGCGCCCCCGCCAGCGGCTATGTCGCACCCGTCCACATCGCCACGGCCGCGAACAGCGATGGCGCCACGTCCTGGGATCCCCCCGGGTACCGGGAGGCCTACCGGAGGATCTGGGGCCGGTGACGCCAGCGAATCGAAGGGAAATCGGCGGTGAAGAGTGGCACATCTCGCAGTGGACACCCCTTGAAGGCTGGAAAGAGCATCGGGTTAGCATGTGAGCGCCTCCTAGCTCGAAAGAGAAGCCTGTGACTGTCAACGACGACTCGTTCACAAACTGGAAGAACCGCGAGGAGATCGCGGAGTCGATGATCCCCCTCATCGGGAAGCTGCACCGCGAGCGGGACGTCACCGTTCTGGTGCACAGCCGCTCCCTGGTGAACAAGTCGGTGGTCAGCATCCTCAAGACCCACCGATTCGCCCGGCAGATCGCCGGGGAGGAGCTCTCGGTCACCGAGACGCTGCCCTTCCTGCAGGCTCTCACCACGCTCGACCTCGGCCCCTCGCAGATCGACATCGGCATGCTGGCCGCGACGTACAAGACCGACGACCGTGGTCTGTCGGTGGAGGCGTTCACCGCCGAGGCCGTCGCCGGTGCCACGGGCGCCAACAAGATCGAGTGCCGCGAGGGGCGCGACGTCGTCCTCTACGGCTTCGGCCGCATCGGCCGCCTCGTCGCCCGGCTGCTCATCGAGAAGGCGGGCTCCGGCAACGGTCTGCGGCTGCGCGCCATCGTGGTCCGCGGCGGCGGCGATCAGGACCTCGTCAAGCGCGCCTCGCTGCTGCGGCGCGACTCGATCCACGGCCAGTTCCAGGGCACGATCACCGTCGACGAGGTGAACAGCACGATCGTCGCCAACGGCAACGCCATCAAGGTGATCTACGCCAACGACCCGTCCGAAGTCGACTACACGGCGTACGGCATCGACAACGCCATCCTCATCGACAACACCGGCAAGTGGCGCGACCGCGAGGGCCTGTCGAAGCACCTGCGCCCGGGCGTCGACAAGGTCGTCCTCACCGCGCCGGGCAAGGGCGACGTCCCCAACATCGTCCACGGCGTCAACCACGACACGATCAAGCCCGACGAGCAGATCCTGTCCTGCGCTTCCTGCACCACCAACGCGATCGTCCCGCCGCTGAAGGCCATGGACGACGAGTACGGTGTGCTGCGCGGCCACGTGGAGACCGTCCACTCGTTCACCAACGACCAGAACCTGCTGGACAACTACCACAAGGCCGACCGCCGCGGCCGCTCGGCGCCGCTCAACATGGTCATCACGGAGACCGGCGCCGCCTCCGCCGTCGCCAAGGCCCTGCCCGACCTCAAGGCGCCGATCACCGGCAGCTCGATCCGCGTCCCGGTGCCGGACGTCTCGATCGCGATCCTCAGCCTGCGCCTGGGCCGTGAGACCACCCGCGAGGAGGTCCTCGAGTACCTCCGCGACGTCTCGCTGAACTCGCCGCTGAAGCGCCAGATCGACTTCACCACCGCCCCCGACGCCGTCTCCATGGACTTCGTGGGCTCGCGCCACGCGTCGATCGTCGACGCCGGTGCCACCAAGGTCGACGGCGACAACGCGATCCTCTACCTCTGGTACGACAACGAGTTCGGCTACTCCTGCCAGGTCATCCGCGTCGTCCAGCACGTCTCCGGGGTGGAGTACCCCACCTACCCGGCCCCGCTGGCCTGATCGATACGACCGTGGCCCCCGCCCCCGAATCTACGGACGCTGTCGGTTGATTCAGGAACCCGGCTACTCCGCCCCGCTGATCCCTTGATCAGCGGGGCGGTTCGCGTTCCGGGTACGTGGATGGGCCGGTTCCCGACTGTCCGAGCATAGTCATCACCCATAGTGTCAGGCGCGCACAGAAATGAGCAGAAAGTGCTGTGACTCGCAAGCAACTGCCCCCGTCGGCATCGGATTCCCCGTGCCCGGCCGGAAGGAAGTCCCGCATGCACAGACGCTCGCTCCCCGTCTTCCTCGCAACCCTCTTCGTCCTCCTCGGCGCCCTGGTGGCACCCGCCACGGCCGCGCCGGCTCCGCCGCCCGTACCCTCCGGGCCCGCAGCCGGGCCCACGGTGCAGAACTGGTCCGGCTGGGAGTCCCTCGGCGGCGGTCTGACCTCGGCACCCGCCGTGTCGTCCTGGAACAACGGCCGTCTGGACACCTTCGTCCGCGGCGGCGACAACGCCCTCTGGCACAAGTGGTACGACAACGGCTGGTCCAACTGGGAGTCGCTGGGCGGCAACCTGACCTCCGCGCCCGCCGCCGTCTCCTGGGGACCCGGCCGCATCGACGTGTTCGCCCGTGGCGGCGACAACGCCATGTGGCACAAGTGGTACGACGGCCGCTGGTCCGACTGGGAGTCCCTGGGCGGCGTGCTCACTTCCGCACCGGCCGTGTCGTCGTGGAGCAGCGGTCGTCTGGACACCTTCGTCCGGGGTACTGACAACGCGATGTACCACAAGTGGTACGACAACGGCTGGTCCAACTGGGAGTCGCTCGGGGGTGGCCTGACCTCCGCGCCCGCCGCCGTCTCCTGGGGGTCCGGCCGTATCGACACGTTCGTCCGCGGTGGCGACAACGCCATGTGGCACAAGTGGTACGACCGCGGCTGGTCCAACTGGGAATCCCTCGGCGGCGGCCTGACCTCCGACCCGGCCGTGTCGTCGTGGGACACCGGCCGCCTGGACACGTTCGTCCGCGGTGGCGACAACGCGATGTGGCACAAGTGGTGGGACGGTTCGTCCTGGTCCAACTGGGAGTCCCTGGGCGGTGGCCTGACGTCGGCGCCGGCGGCGGTGTCCTGGGGGCACGGGCGTATCGACACGTTCGTCCGCGGCGGCGACAACGCCCTCTGGCACAAGTGGTGGTCGTAGGCCGGTCATAGGCGACACGTCGGCATGGCCACCCACTCCATACGCGACGTCGGTTTCCAAAACCACAGCCGGTTTCCGGAGACCGACGTCACGCGAGTACGGGAATTAACCAACAGCGTCCGAATGCACGGGGGCGGGGGCCACGGCGTCTCATGGGTGGGGTGCGGTCAGGGGGCCGGTTCGAGGCCCCAGGCGACAGCCCGGCCCGCGGCGGCCACGCGGTTGGGGACGTCGAGTTTGGCGAGGATGTGCTCGATGTGGGTGGCGACGGTGCGGGGGCTGACGTACAGGCGGCCGGCGATCTCGCGGTTGGTGCGCCCCTGGGTGAGTTCCGCCAGCACTTCCAGCTCACGCGGGGAGAGCGCGGCGGGCCGGGCGACCGTTCGGCACACGACGACCGTGCGGTCCCCCTGGCGGGTCAGGTGGAGTTCGAGCATCCGCTGCCGGTACGGCACCAGCACCGTGGCCGGCAGGGTGCGCCGTGCGGCCGTCTTTCGCAGCAGGGCCACGAGCGGGGAGCCCGGCTCGGTGAGGCCGGGCAGCGGCTCCCCGCTCAACGGCACCGGGGCCGTCTCCCCCGCGCCTTCGGCGTCGGGCAGGAGCACGGCGCAGGTGTGGCCGGTGCCGCCGGGCCCCGGGGAGCGGTGCCCGGCGAGCGGGTCGGCGACGGCCGCGAGGCACTCGGCCAGCAGGGTCAGCACGGCCCGGACGGCCGGCTGATCGCACCGTTCCCGCGTCGTGCTGACGTTGAGGATGCCCACGTACCGGCCGTCCGCGGAGAACAGGCACTGGGCCACGCCGTCCTGGACGCCCAGGGGTTCGAGGACCTCCTGGAACCCGGTGGACGCCCCGCGCACCGGCGCGGGCACGTCGTGCCACCAGCTCGTCGTGCCCGGCGTGTGACGGATCAGCGCGAAGGCCGGATCGTCGTGCAGGCGCGTCTCGATGTAGCGGGTGGTGCGCGCCGGATAGCTGCCGGCCAGCGTCACATGGCGGCGGAGCAACGGGTCCCACCGGGACAGCGACGCGTGGTCGTGGTCGATCAGCGCGGACAGCGCCGTCAGGACGGCGTCGGCGCCACCCTTACCTTGTGCGGCATGGCGCGCGGCCTCGCGTACGCCCAGGGCGGCGCCGAGGATGTCCGGCGTGCTCGGCTGTGCTGTCGTCCCCGCTGTCATCCGGTCAGAATGATCAACGGGCATCCGGGCGTCAAACGGTGAGCTCGTCGTGGACGACCTCGCCGCCGACGACGGTGAACACCACGGGTACGGCGGGGATGTCGTGCGGGTCGGTGGTCAGCAGATCGTCCGCGAGCACGCACAGGTCGGCGACCTTGCCCACCTCCAGGGTGCCCTTCCAGTCCTCGGCGAAGTCCTGCCAGGCCGCGTCGGAGGTGTAGGTGCGCAGGGCCTCGGCGAGCCGGATGCGCTGGCCGGGTCCGCTGACGCGGCCGCTGGCCCTGGACTCGCGCAGCATCATCGTGGAGACGCCCTGCCGCCAGTCGGGGAGGGTGACGGGGGCGTCGGAGCCACTGGTCACGGTCACGCCGGCGTCGATCGCGTCCCGGTAGGGCCACTCGTACGCCGCCCGCTGCGGGCCGACGAACTCCTCCTCGAGGTCGGCGACGGTCCATTTGATGGTGGGGTTCATATTGACGCCGAAGCCGTGCCGCGCCAGCGTCCGCATGCTGCGGGCGGTGAGGAAGTCGCCGTGGATGACGTAGTGCCGGGCGTCGGGGCGGGGCCGCTCGGCGGCGGCCGCGGCGAAGGCGTCGACGACGGTGTCGATGGCCCGGTCGCCGGTGACGTGGACACCGGCCTGGTACCCGGCGGCGTGGGTGTGGCGGATCATCTCCGTGATCTGCGCGACGCGCTCCTCGTCGGTGTCCCCGCCGACGCACAGCGAGCCGCAGCCGCCGCCGATGTACGGCTCGTGCATCCAGGACGTCTTGTTGACCGGGATGCCGTCGGCGAACAGCTTGACGCCGAGGACCGCGAGGCGGCGGGGGTCGGTGGACGGCGGTTCGTCCATGGCCGCCAGCGCCTGGACGAAGTCCTCGGCCGTGCCGGTCATCCCGGTCGGCAGCAGCAGCACGCCGACCCGCGCGGTCAGTTCGCCGTCGGCGAGCAGGCGCCGGTAGACGTCGAGGGTGCTGTGGGCGAGGGCGCCGCGCATCAGGGCGTCGCCGCCCGGGCCGAGGCCGGGCTCGGTGTAGCTGGTGATGCCGAGCCGGGCCAGGGTGCGCAAGGTGGCCCGGATCGCGTCGGCGCGGACCTCCGGGGAGAGCGCGGGCAACGCCCGGTGGACGAGGTCCTGGGCGCCCTCCTGGAGGAGCCCGGTGGGCTCGCCCGCCGCGTCGGCGACGATCACCCCTCCGGGCGGGACGGGGGTGTCGCGGTCCACTCCGGCCCGCGCGAGCGCCGCGGAGTTGACCCAGGTGGCGTGGCCGGTGGCGGAGTACAGCAGGACGGGGTGGTGGGGGCTGACGGCGTCCAGGTCGTGCCGGCCGGGCAGCCGGGAGGGGTCGGCGACGCACTCGGCGAGGTAGCCCGCGTCCCACCCGTGCCCGGTGATCCACTCCCCCGCCGGGGTCGTCGCGGCGGCCTTCCGCACGGCCTCGGCCACATCGGCCAGCGACCGCACGGCGGGGTGGGAGACGTCGAGGGACAGCGGAGGCCCGGTCAGCCCGAAGGCGCAGCCGTGGAGGTGGGTGTCGTTGATGCCGGGCAGGAGCGTCCCGCCGCCGAGGTCGACGATCCGGGTGGCGGGGCCGGCGTGCGCCATGACCTCGGCCCGGTCGCCGACGGCGCTGATGTGGCCGCCGGTGACGGCCAGGGCGGAGGCGACGGTGAAGCGGGAGTCGACGGTGAGGACCGAACCGTTGACGAAGACGAGATCTGCCGGAGCGGCGGGCACGGTGATGTCCTATCTGAGGGAGCGCTGAGGAGGCTCCCGCCCGGTCGGCCGGGAGCTGTCAGCACTGTGCGTCAGGTCCGCGTGCGCGCACATCGGTCATCCAACCGATGCCCGGCCGCCCGGACCGGCGGCTCCGGGGGAAGCCCCGCCCTCGCCCGGATGGGTCACGCGACGTGCGCGGGCGGCCCGACGGCGATGAACTGATCGACCGGGACCGGCGGCGTGGGTTAAGGAGATCCGGCGATGCGCGACGGCGGGATCGAGGTCTACGGCCCGGAGCTGCTGGAGGACCCGCGCGCCACGTACGACCGGCTGCGCCGCGAGGCCCCGGTCAGCCGGCTGCGGCTGCCGACCGGGGACGGGGCCTGGCTGGTGACGCGCTACGCCGACGTCCGGGCGCTGCTGCGCGACCCGCGGCTGCCCTCGACGGCCCGCCACCCGGTTCCCGGGGCGCTGACCATGATCCCCGCGCATCTCCACCCGTGCTTCTTCCGGGGCGTACGGGACGTCGGCGCGCCCCGCCACACCGTGCTGCGCGCGCTGCTGTCGTCCGCGCTGTCCCACCGGTCCGTGGAGCGTCTCGCGGACCGCACCCGGCGCACCGCTCAGGACCTGGTCCGCGGCCTGGCCCGGCAGCGCCGGGCCGACCTGGTCGAGTCCTATGTCTACCCCTTGGTGCTGACCGGTCTGTGCGACCTGATGGGCGTTCCGACCCGGTACGAGGACGACATCCGCCGATGGACGATCAGCCTCACCTCGGCCCGTCCGGGCGAGGTACGCCGGGTCGCCGACGCCGCCGAGGGCCTGGCCTCGCTGTCCCGGCGGCTCCTCGCCGGGCGCGGGCGCCGGGACGGGCCGGGCCTGCTGGACACGCTGGCCCGAGCCCACGACCTCGGCGAGATCGACGAGGAGGAGCTGGTGTCGATGACCACGCTCCTTCTGATCACGGGTCATCAGAGCACGGTCAACCTGATCGGTTCCGTTCTGCGGACGCTGCTGCCCTGCCCGGGCGGTCCGGGCCTGCCGGCGGCCGAGGGGCACCCGCTGGGTGCGGTGATCGAGGAGATCCTGCGGCTGCACAGCCCTTCCGGGGCCGCCCAGTGGCGGCGCGCCGACCAGGACGTCGAGGTGGCGGGGACCGTCCTGCCGGCCGGATCCACCGTCATGCTGGCGCTCGCCTCCGCGAACCGCGACCCGGCGCAGTTTCCCGCCCCGGACCGGCTCGACCCCGGGCGGGAGAACCTCCATACGCACCTGGGCTTCGGGCACGGGATGCACCGGTGCCCCGGCGCCGCCCTGGCCCGCAGCCAGGCCCTGATCGCGACCCGGACCCTGCTCGCGGCCCTCCCCGGCCTGACCCTCGCGGACGCCGGCACCGTCTGGCGGACGGCCCATCAGCGCGGCCCCGCCCGCCTGTGCGCCCACTTCGGCCTGTCCGCCGACTTCGGCGGCAGGTGGCCGGGCGTCTGACCGGCGGGTGACGGCTCGTCATCCGGGATTCAGGACGCGGGGACGAGCCGGTAACCCTCGCCGTCGGCGGTGACGTGCCCGGCGGTCGGGGGCGGGAAGTGGGTGCCCAGCAGGAGGGTGTCCGTGCCGGCGAGCGCGGCGAGGAGGTCACGGCGGGTGCGGACGGCCTGTTCGGGGTCGGTGTCGACGCAGCTGGTGATCGCGGGGTGTGCCAGCTGTACGGGGTGGTGGACGCAGTCGCCGGTGATCACCGCCGTCCGTCCGGCGCTGTGGAGCTCGACGGCGACCTGGCCCGGTGTGTGCCCGGGGGTGGGGAGCAGCCGGATGCCGGGGGCGATGGCGGTGGGGCCGTCGTGGACGTCGGCCAGGTCGACGAGCCCGGCGTCGCGGACCGGGTCGACGGAGTCGCGGAACATCTGGCGGCGGTGCTCGTCCATGCTGTCTGCCTGGCCCGCCCAGTGGTCCCACTCGGTGCGGGAGGTGACGTAGCGGGCGTTGGGGAACGTGGGGACCCATGTTCCGTCGTCCGCGGCGCGGGTGTTCCAGCCGACGTGGTCGGTGTGGAGGTGGGTGAGGACGACCAGGTCGACGCTCTCGGGCGGGAAGCCGGCGGCGGTGAGCCGGTCGAGGTAGCCGGTGTCCAGCTGGTGCCAGGCGGGGTTGGCGCGGGTCTTGCCGTTGCCGATGCCGGTGTCGACGAGGACCTTCAGGCCGCCGGTCTCGAAGGCGAAGGTGTGGCTGGCCAGGCGGAGGGTGCCGTCGGGCGTGGCGAAACCGGGCCGGAGCCAGGGCTCTCCGGTCACGACCTCGGGGGTGGCGGCGGGCAGCAGCCAGGCGCCGGTCTCCGACGGGAGGGCGATCTCGTCGACGCGGTGGACGACGACGTTGCCCATCGTCCAGGTCTGCCCGGTCTGTTCCATCAGGTCTATCGGGTCCATCGAATGCCCCTCCATCAAGCCAAAAGCTCATTCTTTGCGTTAGTCGATCGTAGCCCGTATGCTCCACTAACGCAAAGATTCTGCTTTTTGCTGGGAGGGCTGGACTCATCATGATCACCTCAGACTCCGATCCCGGGCACGACGCCGCCGTGGCCGCCACGGCACTGCACATCCGGAACGTGATCGGCACCCTGCGGGAACTGGACCTCGGCACGACCGCGCCCGCGGCGGCGTACCACCCGGGAGAGGAGCGGACCGATGGAACCGTATGAGCTGACCCTCGCCGACGCGGCCGAGGCGATCGCGGCGGGCGGGCTCTCACCCACCGAGCTCACCGACTCCGTCCTGGACCGGATCGACACGGTGGAGCCGCGCCTGAACGCCTACGTCGAGGTCGTCGCGGACACCGCGCGGCACGCCGCGGCGGTCGCGGAGCGGGAGATCGCCGCGGGGCGGCGCCGGGGCCCGTTGCACGGCGTCCCGATGGCCCTGAAGGACCTGATCGACGTGGCCGGGCTGCCGACCACGGCCAGTTCCCGGGTGCGGGAGCACCATGTGGCGGAGCGGGACAGCACCGTCGCCGCACGCCTCGCGGAGGCCGGCGCGGTCCTGCTGGGCAAGACCCACACCCACGAGTTCGCCTACGGGCTGACCACCCCGCAGACCCGCAACGCCCGGTCCGCCGACCGGGTGGCGGGCGGCTCCAGCGGGGGCTCGGCGGTGGCGGTCGCCGCCGGGACGGCCACGTTCGCCCTGGGCACGGACACCGGCGGCTCGATCCGGGTCCCGGCGGCGCTGAACGGGGTGGTGGGGCTGAAGCCGACGTACGGGCTCGTCCCCGTCGACGGGGTGGTCCCGCTCTCCTGGTCCCTGGACCACGTCGGCCCCCTCACCCGCACCGTGCGCGACGCCGGGCTCGTGCTCGCCGCGCTGACGGGGCACGACGCGACCGTGGCGGGCGGTGCGGGCGGTGCGGCCGGGGTGCGCGATATGGCCGGGGTGCGCGTGGGCGTCCCCCGCAACCACTACTTCGAGCGGGTCACGCCCGAGGTGGCGGAAGCGGTCCGGGCGGCGACGGCCCGGCTGGCGGATCTCGGGGCGCGGCTCGTGGACGTGGAGATCCCCATGGCCGACCACGTCCAGGGCACCCAGTGGGGGCTGATGGTCCCCGAGGCGTCCGCCGTGCACGAGGAGACGCTGCGCACGTCCCCGGAGCTGTACACGCCGGACGTCCGCCTCCTGCTGGAGGCCGGCGAACACGTCCCGGCCGGCGACTACTTGCGGGCCCAGCGCGCCCGCACCCTGATGCGGCAGGAGTGGGCACGGCTCTTCGACGAGGTGGACGTGGTCGCGGCGCCGACCGTGCCCATGGTCGCGGCCCGCGCCGGCCAGCCGACCGTGGCCTGGCCGGACGGCACCATCGAGTCCGTGTCCGACGCCTACGTGCGGCTGTCCGCCCCGGCGAACATCACCGGCGCGCCCGCGCTGTCCCTGCCGGTCGGCCTCGACGGCGCCGGGCTGCCCATCGGGATGCAGCTCATCGGGCGGCCGTTCGGCGAGGCGACGCTCCTGAGCGTCGGCCGGGCCGTCGAGGACGCCTGCGCGAGCCTCGCGCGTCCCGCCCCGCTCGCGGCCTGACCCGCTCCCGGCCCCACCGGATCGCGCAATGATTGTGCGTTAAGGTGGGCGATATGAGCGCCAGACCAGTAGTCCGCCCCGGGGGACGCAGCGCCCGCGTCCAGGAGTCGGTGCACCGGGCCGTACGCGAGCTCCAGGCCGAAGGGGCCGCTCTCACCGTGCCGCTCGTCGCGGCACGGGCGGGAGTGACCCCGTCGACCGTCTACCGCCGCTGGGGCGATCTTCAGGAGCTCCTCTCGGACGTGGCGGTCGAGCGACTGCGCCCCGAGGCTCCCCCGGCGGACCACGGGAACCTGCACGCGGACCTGGAGCACTGGGCCTCGGCGTTCCTGGAGGAGATGTCGTCCCCGGCGGGCCGGTCCTACGTCCGGGACGCCCTCGCGGGCGACCCGGAGGGGCCCAACGCCGGGCAGTGCTCGGCGTACGCGCGCGAACAGGTCGAGGCGATCCTGTCCCGCGCCGCGCGGCGCGGCGAACACGTTCCGGACGCCGAGACGGTGATGGACCACGTCGTCGCCCCGATGATGTACCGCGTCCTCTTCCGCCCGGGACCGCTCGACGCGGCCTACGCCCGCGAGCTCGTCGCCACCGTCTTCTACCGGCTCATGCCTCTGCCGTGACCGGGCCGCCCCGCCCGCGCCGGTACGCCGCTGCCGCCTCCTTGTACCGCTGGTGCTCGGCCGCGTGGTCGGGGATGTGGGAGCCGGTGGTGTAGAACCGCTCCAGGCCCTGGTTGGCACCGACCGCGAGCGGGCCGGAGCGGGCGAACATCGCCTCCTCGTAGCGGGTGATCGCGGCGTCCGGCGTGGGCTCCTCGGCCACCGCCCGGGCGAGTTCGGCCGCGTCGAGCAGGGCGAGGTTGGCGCCGAAGCCACCGAAGGGCGACATGAGATGGGCCGCGTCGCCCACCAGCGTCACCCCGGGGGTGCGCTCCCAGGTGAGGGGGGCGGGCAGGGCGTACAACGGCCGGTTGACGTAGCCGTGGTCGTGGTCGCCGTCGGCGTCGGTGAGGAAGGGCAGCAGCCGCGCGTCCCAGCCGCTGAACTCCGCGAGCAGGAAGTCCCGGACGGCGGCCGGGTCGCCGAGGTCGACGCCCGCGGCGGTGTGCCAGTCGTGTGCGGTACGCATACCGATGTAGCAGCGGATGTGGCCGTCGCTGTTGCGCTGGGCGGTGATCGCCTGGCCGTCGCCGTTGTTGGCGAACATATGGCCGTCACCGACGAGTTCGGCGATCCCCGGGTGGCGGCGCTCGACGTCGTCGAAGCGGACCTCCAGCAGCGAGACTCCGCTGTAGCGCGGGACGGCGTCGCTGACGAGCGGCCGCACCCGGGACCAGGCGCCGTCGGCCCCGATCACCAGGTCGGCGTCGGCCCGGCCACCGCCTTCGAAGGCGAGGCGGTGCACGCCCCCGCCCAGCGGCTCGGCCGCGAGCAGCTTGTGCCCCCACCGGACGGTTCCGGGTGCGACGTGCGCGGCGAGCATCGCGCGCAGCTGGCCGCGGTCGATCTCGGGCGCCGCGTCGTCGTCCGGGCCGGGGACGAAGGAGGCGAGCACGGTGCCGTGCTGGTCGAGCCGGAGCTTGGCCTGCCCCTCGGGGCGGGCGAGCGCGGTGAACGCGTCCATCAGGCCGGCTTCCTCGAGAGCGATCTGCCCGGAGTCGGCGTGGAGATCGAGGGTGCCACCGGCGTCACGGGCGTCGGCGGACGTGTCGGCGTCGTACACGGTGACGTCGATGCCGTGCCGCTGGAGGACACGGGCGCACATCAGCCCGGCGGGCCCGGCGCCGACGACGGCGATGCGTGGCGTGATCTTCATCAGGGAATCTCCCCTACTCGACTTCTCGGCTTACTGAACGGGCGGTCGGTAAGTTTCACGCTAACTGAACGAGCGGTCGGTAAGCAATAGCTGAACGGGCGGTCGGTAAGGGGACGGATAGGATGGCGTCGGCAAAAGGGAGTGAGGAGCAGGCATGACGTCCGCCAAGGGAAGCGACCGGCGCTCGGGCGCGGAGACGCGCGCGGAAATCCTCCGCGTCGCCCTGAAACTGTTCACGGAGAAGGGCTACGAGGCGACGTCGACGAGGGATCTCACGGAGGCACTCGGGCTGACGAAGTCGTCGCTCTACTACCACTTCCGCAACAAGGAGGAGATCGTGTCGAGCCTCCTGACCGCGCGCCACCGCGACCTCGACGACCTCGTCGGGTGGATCGCCGCCCAGCCGAGGACGCCCGACCTGCCGCGACGAGCGGCGCGGCGCTGGCTCGACTCCACGACCCCGGAACACCTTCAGGCCATGCGCCTCGCCCATGCCAACCAGCCGCTCGTCCGGCGGCTGGCGGCCGACGGCAAGGACGTCCGCACCGGCTTCGACCGCGTCATCGACCTGCTCGCCGACGAGAACGCGAGCCCCCAGGACCGCATCCTGCTGCGCATGTCCTTCGACACGGCCGGCGCCGCGCTCCTCGCGGCGCTGGGCACGGACGCCGACCCGGCCGACATCCTCGCCGCCGCCCGCCGCGCCGGCCGCGCCCTCGCCGGCGAGGGCGCGCACGACGGGCCGAGCGGCTCGGCCGATCCGGGCGATGCGGCCGTTGCGAGCGATTCGAGTGATTCGGGCGGCTCCGTGTAGCGCGTACGAGTGCGGCCCCGGCGTCTGCCGGGGCAGACGCCGGGGCCGGGGGTGTGCCGCTCACGCGGCACCGGCCTGACCACCGGCTCGGCCACCCGCCTCGTCGACCGGCTGGAGAAGGCCGAGCCGGTCACCCGCCGCCGCGACACCGCCGACCGCCGTCTGGTCTACGTCTCCCTCACCCTCGACCGCCGCCCCGACATAGTGTCGGCCCGCCGGGCCGCCGACGACGCCAAAGACGCGCTCCTCGCCTCCTACGACACCGAGCAGCTCGCCGCCGTCGCCGTCGCCGACTACCTCACCCGCACCGCCGACTGCATCGACCGCCTCACCGACGACCTGCGGGCGCACCGGCCGGCCGCACAGGGGAAGTAGCGCCTCTACCGGCGGCCCGCAGGCCGTGGCGGCCATGTGAGGGCGTGAACCCCCGTCACTCCGTAACGGTGACGGTCATGTGCTCGGAAACGCTCCACCGGCCGTCGGCGCGACCGACGACATAACTGACCCGGACCATTCCGGGCGCGGGCCAGGGCAGGTGGAAGAGGGTGCTCACCCCCACCGCGGTGGCGACGACAAGCCGGGAGTCGATCAGTGAGGTGCGCAGGATTCCCGTGTCCCAGCGCAGGCGCACCTCGTCCCCGGCGGACATGCCCACGTACGGGCCGACGCGCACGACGAGCCGCGCCACGCCGTCGTGTGCGGCGATCGCGCCGTCTCTCGCCCCGTCCACCTCGGGCGGCGCGAGCGGCTGTTCGTCCATCCTTCAGGACCTCCAACAGACGCCGTCATCCGTCCGCCGGGCGGCGGCGGACCGGCCCCGGGGCCATCGTCCCCTGCCCGGCCGATCCGTACACGTCCTGTTTGCCCTGAGTTCAGCCTCTCGTAAGCATGGGAATCGGTGGCGTGGTGCGGTCGAAGGCCGGCCCGACCCGGCCTCCGTGGCTACCGGGAGGCGAGCGCCTTCGTCTCGCGCTCCAGCTGACGCCGCTCCCTCCCCTTCGGGTGGCGGACGACGACACCGGCCATGCCGCCCGTTCCGGTGATGCGGAGCAGAGGGGCGTCCGGGGCGTGGTCGGGGGTGGTCCTGTCCTTGACGCCGCCGAGGCCGGGCTCGATGCCGCTGGTCTCGGCGGCCCAGTCGTCGGGTATGACGACCGTGACGCCCGCCATCTGGCCATGGACTTCGAGATCGACGGCTCGCGCCGGGCATTCCGCCCGGGTGAGATCGAGGACGACGCCGCCCATGCCCCCATGGGCGGTCACGCGCGCCGGGACCTGCCAGCGGCCCTTGCGGACGACACCGTGCAGACCGCCCTTGAGGACCAGCGGACGGTCCTCCACGAGCTCCCGCCCCGTCCCCACTATGCCCCGGAGACCCGCGCCCTGGAGGTCGGCCGTCAGGGCGGCCAGATCGCCATGGGTCTTCGCGTTGAGCGCCTGTTCGAGCCGTTCGTCCAGCTCGTGGAAGTCGATACGGCCCTCGGCCGCGGCCTGCTGAAGGCGCTGGACGACCGCCTCGCGGTCGGTGTGGGACGCGCGCTGTTCGCCCCAAGGAGCGGCTTCCGGGAACCCTGATGTCATGGGCAAGAGCCTACGGACGCCACCTGCCCGGCCGCCCCGGGGAAGTCCCTGGGGAGACCCTGATCCCACCCCTACGGGACGCGTCCGCCGTAGAGTCCGTCATGGTCCGCCACAGAGCGAGTGCGCCGGAGCCGCGGTCCGGAGGGGGAGCCATGGCAAGGATCCACAGCGATTTACTCCGCGCGCTGCCCATCACGCTGGAGGAGCACGCCACACGCCGGGGCGGCAACACCGCCTACGAGGACGCGCGGCGGAGCGTGACCTACCGGGAGTTGGAGCGGCGCACCGCCCGGCTGGCGGGCCATCTCCAGCGGCTGGGCGTACGACGCGGCGACCGGGTGGCGATCCACCTGGGCAACCGGGTGGAACTGGTGGAGAGTTGCCTCGCCGTCGTCCGCGCGGGGGCGGTGGGCGTGCTGCTGGACCCCGGCGCGACCGACGCCGAAACGGCCCACCGGCTCCAGGACTGCGACCCCGTGCTCGCCGTCACGGACGCCGCGTCACCCGCGCTCACCGGGTACATCGGGCACGCCGGCCAGGCTCTCCGTACGGTGACCGTGGGCGGCGGGCCGGCCGCGCTCGCGTTCGAGGACCTCGCGACGGACGACCCCGGGATCCCGCCCCGCGACGACCTCGGCCTCGACGAACCCGCCTGGATCCACTACACCTCGGGCACGACCGGGCGGGCCAAAGGCGTGGTGTCCAGCCAGCGTGCCGCGTTGTGGTCAGTGGCGGCGGGATACGTTCCGCTGTGGGGGCTGGGGCCGCGGGACCGTCTACTGTGGCCGTTGCCGATGACCCACGCCTACGCCCATTCGCTGTGTCTGCTGGGTGTGGTGTCGGTGGGGGCGAGCGCCTACCTCCTCGACCGCGGCGCGAGCCCTGCGCACGCCCCGGCCGGACGCCCGTTCACCCTCCTCGCCGGTGTGCCGGCCACATACCGGCTGCTGATGGACGAGACGCGCCGGACGCCCCGACCACCGCTGCCCGGCCTGCGCCTGTGCGTGACCGGGGGCGCGCCCTGCCCCGAGGAGCTGCGCGCGGAGGTCGAGGAACGCCTGGGCGCACCGCTGCTCGACGGCTACGGCAGTACCGAGACGTGCGGGAAGATCGCGATCGTCCCGCTCGCGGCCGCCGCCCCGCCCGACATGCCGAGGCCGCCGACGTCGCCGGTACCGCTGCCCGGCGTCGAAGTACGGCTGACCGACCCGACCACCGGCGAGGACGTCACCGGCGGAGATGAAGGGGAGATCCGCGTCCGCGGCCCGCATCTGATGCTCGGCTATCACAACCGCCCGGACGAGACCGCCCGAGCCCTGGGCGACGGCTGGTACCGCACGGGGGACCTCGGCCGCCGTACCCCGCACGGCGGTCTGCTCGTCACCGGCCGGGTCAAGGAACTCATCATCAGCGGCGGCGAGAACGTCAACCCCGTCGAGGTCGAGAACGTACTGCTGCGCTGTCCCGGTGTGGCCGACGCGGCGGTCGTCGGCGGGCCGCACGACGTCCTGGGGCAGGTGCCCGTGGCGTTCGTGGTCCCCGGCCCGCAAGGGGTGGACCACGAGGCCGTCCGCCGCGCGTGCCGCGAACAGCTGTCGGCGTTCAAGGTGCCCGTCGAGATCCACGAGAGCTCCGCGCTGCCCAGCACCTCCTCCGGCAAGATCGAACGGCGGCTGCTGGAACGGAGATTGGCCGAGCAGACGCCCGACGTACGCGCGACCGCCACCACCGCGCTCCTCGCGCGCCTGCGGCCGCTGCCCGCGTCCGCGCGGTACGAGGCGCTGCTGCGGCTGGTCCTGGACGCCCTGGCCGGGACCGCCGACATACCCGGCACACCCGGCACACCCGGCACACCCGGCACACCCGGAGAAGTGGCGCCGGATCTGCCCTTCACCGCCCTCGCGCTCGACTCCCTCGGGGGCGTACGGCTGCGCGACCGGCTCGGCACGGCGACCGGCCTGACGTTGCCCGCGACGCTGGTGTTCGACCACCCGACGCCCGCCGCCGTCGCGCGAAGCCTGTACACCGCACTCCTCGGCGAGCCCGAATCCGAGCCCGTGACCGAGCCCGTGACCGAGTCCGTGACCGGCACCATGGTGACGCATCATCAGGCTGACCCAATAGCCATCGTCGCGATGGCGTGCCGCTACCCCGGAGCCACGCGCGACGTCACCTCCCCGGAGGACCTGTGGCGGCTGGTGGCGGACGGCACCGACGCGACGTCCGGCTTCCCGTCCGACCGCGGCTGGGACCTGGACGGGATCTTCGACCCCGACCCGGACCGGCTCGGTACGTCCGTCACCCGCCGGGGAGGATTCCTGCGCGGCGCGGCGGACTTCGACGCGGCCCTCTTCGGCATGTCGCCCAGGGCGTCCCTGGCCACCGACCCGCAGCAGCGGCTGTTGCTGGAGGTCTCCTGGGAGCTGCTGGAGCGGGCGGGCATCGACCCGGCCGCCGTGCGCGGCAGTGACACGGGCGTGTTCGTCGGTGTGATGCACGACGACTACGGGGGCCGCCTCCTCCACCGAGGGCCTCACGAGCTGGAGGCGCATCTCGCGCTGGGGTCGGCGGGCAGCGTGGCGTCGGGGCGCATCGCCTATCAGCTGGGGCTGCGCGGGCCCGCCGTGACCGTGGACACCGCCTGTTCGTCGTCGCTGGTGGCGCTGCACTGGGCGGCCCGGGCGCTGCGTTCGGGCGAGTGCGCGCTGGCCGTCGCCGGAGGGGCGACCGTGATGGCCACGCCCGCGCCGTTCGTGGCCTTCAGCAGGCTGCGCGGACTGGCGCCGGACGGCCGGTGCAAGCCGTTCTCCGCGGCCGCCGATGGCACCGGCTGGTCGGAGGGGGTGGGCCTGGTCCTGCTGGAGCGGCTGTCCGACGCCCGGCGCAACGGTCACCCTGTCCTGGCCGTCCTGCGCGGTTCGGCCGTCGCGTCCGACGGCGCCTCCAACGGGCTCACCGCCCCCAGCGGCCCTGCCCAGCAGCAGGTCGTCCTCCGGGCACTGGCCGACGCGGGCCTGTCACCGGCCGACATCGACACCGTCGAGACGCACGGGACGGGCACCGCGCTGGGCGACCCCGTGGAGGCCCGGGCGCTGCTGGCCGTCCATGGGCGCGAACGCCCCCGGGAGCGGCCGCTGTGGCTGGGCGCGCTCAAGTCCGTCATCGGGCACACGCAGGCCGCGGCGGGCGTCGGCGGGGTCATCAAGACCGTCATGGCCATGCGCCACGGGACACTGCCGCGCATCCTGCACTTCGCACAGCGCTCCCCTCACGTGGACTGGTCCTCGGAGCGAGTGCTGCCGCTGTCGGAAGACCGCCCTTGGCTGCCGGTGCCGGGCCGTCCCCGGCGTGCCGGGGTGTCCGCGTTCGGCATCGGCGGGACGAACGCCCACGTCATCCTGGAGGAGGCCGTACCGGAGGGATCCGTCCCGGAGGAGACCGTCCCGGAGGCACAGAAGTTCGTGCCCGCCCTGCTGCTGTCGGGCGCGGACGCCGACGCGGTCCGCGCCCAGAGCCGGCGGATCGCCGGCCTGCTGCGGCGGGATCCCGGGCCGTCCCCGCTGGACGTCGGCTTCTCCCTGGCCACCACCCGCGCCGCGCTCCCCCACCGCGCCGCCGTACCGGCCGGCGACCGTACCGCGCTGCTCGGCGCGCTGGACGGCCTGGCGGCGGGCGTCGTCCGCGCGGGCGTCGTCCAGGCGACCGCCGCGCCCTCGGCGCGGCTCGCCGTGCTCTTTCCCGGCCAGGGGACGCAACACCCGGGCATGGGCCGCGCCTTGCACGACGCGTTCCCCGTCTTCGCCGCCTCCTTCGACTCGCTCTGCGAGCGTTTCGACGAGGCGTTCACAGCCGACCAGAAACTGCCGCCGCTCCGGGACGTGCTGTGGGCGGAGGAGGGCACCTCGGAGGCCCGAGCGGTCCTCGACCGGACGGACGTCGCCCAAGCGGGACTGTTCGCCTTCGAGACGGCCCTGTTCCGGCTGCTGGAGTCCTGGGGTGTACGCGCCGACGTCCTGGCCGGGCACTCCTTGGGGGAGCTGGTCGCGGCCCATGTGGCGGGCGTCCTGACGGAGCACGACGCCGTGGCCCTCGTGGCCGCGCGCGGACGGCTCATGCAGCGGCTTCCGGCGGGCGGTGCCATGGTGGCCCTGGAAGCCTCCGAGGACGAAGTCCTCGCCGAACTCACCGAACTGACCGGGGCGGCGGACCGCGTGGCCGTCGCCGCGGTGAACGCCCCGCGCTCGGTCGTCGTCTCCGGCGCGGATGCGGCAGTGCTCGCCGTCGCGGACCGCTTCACCGCTCGCGGGCGACGTGCCACACGGCTGCGTGTCGCCCACGCCTTCCACTCCCCGCTGATGGAACCCGCGCTCACCGCCTTCGGACAGCTCGCCTCGCACCTCACCTACCACGAGCCCCGCATCCCGGTGCTGTCGGCACTGACCGGGCGCATGGCCGAAGGGGACGACCTGCGCTCGGCCGCCTACTGGGTGCGCCACGCCCGCGAGACCGTACGCTTCGCCGACACGGTGCGCCGGATCGCGCACGACGAACACGCCACCGTCCTCGCGGAACTCGGTCCCGGCGCGCCCCTCACCGCGGCGGCAATGGCCACGTGGGCGGCGGAGAGCGACCGTCCGCCCGTGAGGGAGCCGGTGTTCACCGCCACCATGCGACCCGGAGCCCCGGAACCCGTCACGCTCCTGTCCGCCGTCGCACGACTGCACGTGGAGGGCGTCACGGTCGACTGGCACCGGGTGTACGAGGGCAGCGGCGCCCGGCGCGTCGATCTGCCCACGTACCCGTTCCGGCGGCAGCGCTACTGGCTGCCCGAGAACGCCGCCCCACGGACGACACCCCACGGGGACGATCACGGCCATCCGTTGCTCACCGAGACCGTCACGCTGGCCGGAACGCGACGCCTGCTGTGCACCGGTCGGCTCTCCGGTACGGCCCAGCCGTGGCTGCGCGACCACGCCGTCGCCGGACGCGCGCTCGTGCCCGCGACGGTGTTCACCGAAATGGCCCTGCACGCCGGTGCCGCCTGCGGGCTCGGCGTGCTGGAGGACTTCGTCCTCCTCGCCCCGCTGGACCTGCCCGACACGGACAGCCGGATTCAGCTCCAGGTCGTACTCGACGAACCGGACCCCGACGGCCGCCGCGTGGTGGACGTCCACGCCCGCCCCCACGCGTCGGGCGCGCTCGGCCCCTGGACCCACCACGCGACGGGACGGCTCGGGCCCGTCACGGGAATACGCGACCTGGATGAACGTGGCGAGACCTGGCCGCCGCCAGGGGCCACTCCCGTGGATCTCACCGGCGCCTACGAGCGGCTGGCCGCCGCAGGACACGCCTACGGGGCGGCCTTCCGGGGCGTCACGGCCCTGTGGCGGAGTCGCTCGTCGGAAGATCTGTCGGAAGAGTTGTTCGCCGAGGTGCGGCTGCCCCGGGCGCTGCACTCCGAAGCACGCCGCTACGGCATCCACCCCGCGCTCCTGGACGCGGCACTGCACGCCCCATTGCTCGCCGCCGTGCCAGAGCCCGGGCCCGCCCATGTCCCCTTCGCCTGGCGCGGTACGGCCGTTCACGCGGGCGGTGCCACGGCACTGCGCGTCCATATCCGCACCACGGAAACGGACACGCTCACCGCGCGCCTCACCGACCCGGTGGGCGCACCGGTGGCCCGGGTGGAGTCCTTGACCACGCGCCCGCTGCCGCCGTCCCCGCCGGACGGTGAGGGGGAAGGGGCGCTGTACCGCCCCCACTGGATCGGCCTTCCGGCCGACGGGGGCGGGCTGACGCCGGTCGTGGCGGCACCCGACGACCTGGGGCTGGGCGCCCTCTTCCCCGACACCCCTGTCCCTGTCGATGAAGCCGACGCGACGATCGTCTCGTTGGCCGGCTCACCGACGGTCATCCCGGGCGGGTCGATCGCGGTCACGCATGCCCTGGCCACGCGCGCTCTGCGTCTGCTGCGCGAGCGCCTGGCCCGTCCGGCGGTGCGCGGTGAGCGACTGGTCGTGGTCACGCGCGGAGCCTGCCGTGACGTGTCGGCGGCCACGGTATGGGGCCTGGTGCGGTCCGCGCAGTCGGAGTACCCGGACCGGCTGACGGTCATCGACCTCGACGAGCATCCCGCGTCCGCCGCACTGCTGCCCGCCGCCATCGCCACCGGCGAACCACAACTGGCCCTCCATGAGGGTACGATCCGCGTCCCCCGCCTGGCCCTCACTGCGGACGAATCACGCCCCAACAGCCACAACCTCATGAGCAGCGGCACCGTGCTGATCACCGGCGGCACCGGAGGGCTCGGCGCGCTCCTCGCCCGGCACTTGGCCGACCACCACCAGGTCCGGCATCTCGTCCTTCTCAGCCGCCGTGGCTCACGCCCAGCAGGGGCGGCCGCGCTACGGGCCGCGCTGGAGCGGAGCGGGGCGCGCGTGGACGTACTCGCCTGCGACGTCGCCGATCGCGCTCGGCTGACGGACGTCGTCGCGACGTACGCCACCACCCTCACGGCCGTCGTCCACGCGGCCGGTGTGCTGGACGACGGCGTCCTGGAAGCCCTCACCCCGGAGCGACTGGAGGCGGTACTGCGGCCGAAGGCGGACGCTGCCTGGACCCTCCACGAGGCCACCAAGAACCTGCCGTTGTCGCACTTCGTACTGTTCTCCTCCGCCGCCGGCCTGCTGGGGAACCCGGGGCAGGCCAACTACGCCGCCGCCAACGCCTTTCTCGACGCCCTCGCCCGCCACCGATCCGCCCTCGGCCTCCCGGCGTTGTCCCTCGCCTGGGGGCCGTGGGGCGGGCCGGACGGAATGGCGGCCGCACGGGCCGACCGCCCCGGCGGAGCGGCGGCGGACGGGGTACTGCGGCCGATGCCGCCCGCCCGCGCGCTGGCTCTGTTCGACGCCGCACTGGCCGCGAACGAACCCGTGCTCGCACCACTCCTGATCGCCCCACCGCCCGCCGGCGCGGCCCCCGACCGGGTCCCGCCGCTCCTCCGGGATCTGTGGCGCCCGGCCCGCCCGGCCGCGCACTCCACAACCACAGGTGCCACCGCCACCGACGCGACGGCCATGGCCTGGCGGCATCGGCTCGGGGCGCTGCCGGAGGCCGAGCGGGGGCCCGTGCTGCTGGAGCTGGTCCGTGAGGAGATCGCCGAGGTGCTCGCCCATCCGGACGCGTCGGCCGTGGCATCCGACCGCCCCTTCCCCGAACTGGGCTTCGACTCCCTCACGGGGGTCCTGCTGCGCAACCGCCTGAGCGCGTGCACGGGCCTGCCCCTCGCCCCGGCCGTCATCTTCGACCGGCCCACCGCGCGGGAGCTGGCCGGCCACCTGCACGAGGCGCTGAGGAGCTGAGGAACTGAGCTGAGGAACTGAGGAGCTGAGAAGAGCCGCGGTTCCCCCGGATGGAGCAGCACCGCCCGCGTCCCGGGCCGGGCCGGGGTAGGAAGTAGGAGGTGTTCGGCCTGCCGGGAGGAGCTGTCCGGGATGCAGATCGTGGTCGATCTCAATCGCTGCCAGGGGTACGCCCAGTGCGTGTTCCTCGCTCCGGAGGTGTTCGAGCTGCACGGCGAGGAGGCCCTGCTCTACGTGCCCACCGTGCCGGAGGGTCAGGACGAGCACGTACGGCGGGCCGCGGCGGCCTGCCCGGTGCAGGCCATCGCGGTCGGTGAGCAGGCGGGTGGCGACGCCGGTGTCCGGTGAGCTGAAGGAGGGGCGGATCGTCGTCGTCGGGGCTTCGCTGGCCGGGCTGCGCGCGGCCGAGGCGCTGCGTGACGGGGGGTTCGTGGGCGAGCTGACCCTGGTCGGGGACGAGCCGCGGCGGCCCTACGACCGGCCGCCGCTGTCCAAGCAGGTGCTGCTCGGGAAGGCGGGTGCCCAGGAGTGCGGGCTGCCGGGCCGTCGTGAGCTGGACGCGCGGTGGAAGCTCGGCGTGGCCGCCACCGGGCTCGATTCCACCAGCAAGAGCGTGCTGCTCGCCGACGGTGAGCGGCTGCCCTTCGACCGGTTGCTGATCGCCACCGGGACCCGCGCCCGGCCGTGGCCCAACCCCGACGAGGCCGCCCTGGAGGGGGTCTTCACGGTCCGTACCAGCGACGACTCGGAGCGCCTCGCCGCGGCCCTGGACGCCGGGCCGGGCCGGGTCCTGGTCATCGGCGCCGGGTTCACCGGCTCGGAGGTCGCCTCCGCCTGCCGGGAACGCGGTCTGGAGGTGACCGTCGCCGAGCGCGGCCGGGCGCCCCTGATCGGCGCGCTGGGCGGCACGGTCGGCGACTGGGCGACGAAGCTCCAGCGCGCGCACGGCGTGGACCTGCGCTGCGGCGTCACGGTCACCGCCCTCACCAGCGCGGGCGGGCGGCTCACGGGCGCCGAGTTCTCCGACGGCAGCCGGATCGAGGCCGATGTCGCGGTGGTCTGCCTGGGCGCGGTCCGCAATACCGAGTGGCTGGCCGAATCCGGCCTCGCGGCGGGCCCCCGCGGCGTGGCCTGCGACGCGGGCTGCCGCGTCTTCAACATGTACGGCATCGTCACGGACGACATCTTCGTCGCGGGCGACGTGGCGCGTTTCCCCCATCCGCTCTTCGAATACCAGTTGATCGCCCTGGAGCACTGGGGCAACGCCGTCGCCCAGGCCGAGGTGGCGGCCAACAACATGATCAACCCGGGGCCGCTGCGCCGGCCCCATCTGGCCGTGCCGACGTTCTGGTCCAGCCAGTTCGGCCTCAACATCAAGTCGGTGGGCGTGCCGACCTTCTCCGACCAGGTGGTCCTCGCCCAGGGCTCGCCGGACGAACGCCGTCTGGTCGCCGTCTACGGCTATCGCGGGCGCATCACCGCCGCCGTGACCATCAACCGGGCCAAGTGGCTGGAGCACTACCAGCGGCTGATCGAGACCGCCGCGCCGTTCCCGCCCGGCCCCGGCGCCGCCGACCACGTCCTGGACCACGAACCCGTCCCCTCCGACGTGCCCGACCCCCGGGTGCTCACCCACGGTCCGACGGTCGCCCTCACCGGGCACCTGCCGGACCGCCGCCTGACCCTGATCCGGCCCGCCGGCTGACACCAGGAGCCCGCCCATGCCCTCCGAGACCCTCTTCCGCCGGATCACCGACTACGCCAACCGCCACGACCCTTACCCCCTTTACGCCGAGCTCCGCGAGCACAAGGTGGCGCGGCAGGAGGACGGCAAGTACCTGGTGGGCACCTACCACGAGATCGCCGCGCTGCTCCACGACCCGCGCGTCAGCTCCGACGTGCGCAACCGGACCGAGCCCGACCCGGACCTCCTGCCGCCGGAGGGGCTGCCTCCCGCCTTCATCGGCCGTGACGACCCCGAGCACGACCGCCTCCGCCGCCTGGCCATGCGGCCCTTCGGCCCGCCCCACACCCCCGGCCGGATCGACGCGCTGCGCGGCGACATCACCCGTATCGCCGGGGAACTGGCGGACGAACTCCGGGGCAAGGAGCGCTTCGACCTTGTCGAGGACTTCGCCTTCCCGCTGCCCGTCACCGTCATCTGCGACCTGCTCGGCGTGCCGTCCGAGGACATCCCCCAGGTCCACACCTGGGCGGACACCGTCGTCTCCGGACTCGACTTCACTCCCGGGGAGGACCCCGGGCCGCGCCGGCGCGCCGCGCAGGAGGCGCGGACGGCGATGGGCCTGTACCTCGGCGGGCTCGCCGAGCAGCGACGCCGTCATCCCACCGACGACATGCTCTCCGCCCTGGCCAACGAGAGCGGCCCCGACGGGCGGCTCACCCAGGAGGAGCTGATGGTCACCACCGTCCTGCTCCTGATCGCCGGACACGAGACCACCGTCAACCTCATCACCAACGGCATGCTCACCCTCCTCCGCAACCCCGAGGCCCTCAAACGGCTGCGCGCCGAGCCCGAGCTGATGCCCAGCGCCGTGGAGGAGCTGCTGCGCTTCGAACCCCCCGTGCAGTTCCTGCCGCAGCGCACCCCGCTGGCCGACGTCGAGGTCGCGGGCATCACCATCCCCAAGGGCGTCCCGCTGGTCCTCGTCCTGGCCTCCGGCAGCCGTGACCCGCTGCGCTTCGCGGACGCCGACCGGTTCGTCCCCGACCGCGAGGACAATGTGCACTTCGGTTTCGGCAGCGGCATCCACAACTGCTTCGGCGCGCCCCTGGCCCGCCTGGAGACACAGATCGCCCTCACCACGCTGATCGACCGCCTGGAGAGCCCGCGGCTGCTGGAGGATCCGCCGGAGTACCGCAGCAGCCCCGTCCTGCGCGGCCCGCGCCACCTGCCGCTCGCGCAGGAGGCGCGCTGACCCGGCCCGGTGGCCGGCGCCCGTGCCGCACCCGGCTCAGGTACCGGCCCTGTGGGCGGGGTACCGCCACGACACGGCCACCGCGGTGGCCAGGACGACCGCGCCGGCGATGGCGGCGGTGCGGGTCAGGCCGGTGATGAAGGCGTCCGTGACGGCGTCGGCCAGACCGGGCCGCTGGGCGGCGGGGAGCCGGGGCAGGGTGGCCGCCGCGATGAGGATGTTGTCGGCGGCCGCGTCGCGGACGGGGGGCGGGAGCCCGCTGCCGATGAGGTTGTTCCGGGCGTGGGTGGTGTAGGTGGTGGCCAGGACGGAGCCCTGGACGGCGACTCCCAGTGCCGCCCCGACCTGCCGGGTGGCGTCGTTGATCGCGGAACCCAGGCCCGAGCTGTGGTGGGGAACGGCCCCCATGACGGCCGCGGTCGCCGGGGAGAGTGCCACTCCCGCGCCCAGCCCCGCCAGGGCCTGGAAGACGACGAGATGGCCGTAGCCGGACGTGGTGCCGGTCGTGGCCAGCACGGTGAAGGCGGAGGTGACCAGGACCAGCCCCAGCAGCACGGCCGTCTTCTCGTCGGCGCGGGCGGTCACGGGCTGGGACACCGCGGCACCGGCGGCCAGCGCGGCCGGAAGGGGGAGCGTGTGCAGTCCGGCCTGCCAGGGGGTGTGGCCGAGGACGCCTTGCAGATAGAGGGTCATCACGAACAGGGCGCCCAGGAGGCTGAAGGACATCAGCGCGAGTGTGGCGGCGTTCAGGCCGACGCGTGGGTCGCGCAGCAGGGCGAGCGGCAGCAGCGGGTGGCGGGCGCGATGTTCGTGCAGAAGGAAGGCGAGGAGCAGGGCGGCGGCGAGGCCGTAGCCGGTGAGGACGGGCGGGCTGCCCCAGCCGAGCTGGGGGCTTTCGATGATGGCCGCGACCAGGGCCAGCAGGCCGGTGGCGGCCAGCAGCGCGCCGGGTATGTCGAGCGGGTCGGTCCGTTCGCCGTGGGATTCGGGCACGAGCCACAGGGCCAGGGCGATGGCCGTGGCGGCGAGGGGGATGTTGAGCCAGAAGGCGGCGCGCCAGGAGAACTGTTCGACCAGCCAGCCGCCTACGACCGGGCCGGTCAGGCCGCCGGCCCCGCCGACGGCCGTCCACACGGCGATGGCCCGGCGCCGGAGCGGTGGTTCGGGGAAGAGATGGCAGATCAGGGCGAGGGTGGCGGGCATGAGAAAGGAGGCTCCGGCGCCTGTGACGCAGCGCGAGACGATGACCTGCCAGGGGGCCGGGGCGAGGGCGCCGAGGGCGGACGCGATGCCGCAGACCGCGAGGCCGGTGACGAAGGAGCGTCTGCGGCCGACACGGTCGGTGATGGCTCCCGTCGTCAGCACGGTACCGCCCAGGACCAGCGCGTATCCGTCGACGATCCAGTGCAGTGCGGTGACGCCGGGCTCGAGGTCGTCCTCCAGGCTGGGCAGCGCGACGTTGAGGACGGTCAGGTCGAGGCCCAGCAGGAACAGCCCCAGGCAGACCACGAGCGTGGCCGCCCAGCGACGGCCGAGCGGGAGCGGCACGGCCCGCCGTGCGGGAGGCGATGCCTCCATCGGGGACGTGCCGGGCGTGGTCATGGGCGGGCGGTCGTGCCGAGGAGGGCGAGGACGCGGGAGGCGAGGTCGTCGATGCTGTCGGCGTTGACGACCTCCATGGTGGGGATCTCGTGGGCCAGTTCGCTCTGGAGGCTGACAACCAGTTCGGTGGCCATGAGGGAGTCCATGCCGAGCGCGTCCAGGCCGCGTGTGCGGTCGACGCGTTCGGGGGCGCGCTGGGTGACGCGGGCGACGAGGGTGACGAGCAGGTCGGCGAGCGCGTCCTTGGTGAGGTCCCGGCCGCCGTCGGCCAGGAGCCGGCGGGCTTCGCCGCCCTGACCGCCGGTTGGCCGCTCGGGCAGGAGTCCGCCGAACCGCGGTGTGCGCAGGCCCGGCAGGATCGCGGCCATGCGCCCGAAGTCGAAGTGGGCCACCTGCGCGACGCCGGGGCCGCCCTCGGGGCGGGTCAGGAGGTCCTCGAGGGCGGCAAGGATCTGGCTGGTGGTCATGGGGGCGAGCCCCATGCGGTCCAGCACCTCGACGACCTCGTCCACGGCCGCCATTCCGACCTCTCCGGAGAGCCCCCAGCCGACGGCCAGTCCGGGGAGCCCGGCCGCCCGGCGCGCGCGGGCGACCCCCTCCAGGACGAGGTTGCCCGCGGCGTAGGCGGCCTGGGCGCGGAGGCCGACGGTGGCGGAGGCGGAGGAGTGGACGACGAAGAAGTCCAGGGGCGCGTCGCGGGTCAGGCGGTCCAGGAGCACGGTGCCGCTCAGCTTCGGCGCGAGGACCGCTTCGACGGCCTCGTCGCTCAGCTCGGCCAGCAGCGCGTCCCTCACCACCATCGCCGAGTGAACGACACCCCGCAGGGGTCGCCCGGTGACGGCGATGCCGTCGAGGACGGCGGTCATGGCGGCCGGGTCGGCCACGTCGGCGGCGTGGACCGTAACGGTGGCGCCCCGTCGGGCCAGGTCGGCGACCAGGTCTTCGGCGCCCGGCGTGGCGGGGCCACGGCGGGAGACGAGGGCGAGGTGGCGGGCTCCCCGGTCGGCGAGGAAACCCGCGGTGGCGGCGCCCAGTCCGGTGAGGCCCCCGGTGATGAGGTAGGTGGCACCTGGGTCGCAGACGAGACGCCGGGGCACTTCGGTGAGGCGCGGCGCGGGGGTGAGGCCGATGACCACTTTGCCGATGTGGTGGGAGCGGCGCAGCAGCGCGAACGCGTCCATGACCTCGTCGGCCGGGTGGAGGTGGTGTGGGAGCGGCCGGTAGATCCCCTGCTGGACGCGGCGGGTGAGTTCGGCGAAGTGCCGTGCCGACAGGGCCGGCTGCCGGCTGAACATCTGGAGGGCGTCGACGGCGTGGAAGGACAGGTTGTTGCGGAAGGCCCGCAGGGGCAGGCGGCCGCCGGTGTGGATGTCGCGCTTGCCGAGTTCGACGCAGCGGCCGCCGGGCCGCAGGATGTCGAGGTTGCGGGCGATGGCCTCGCCCGCGAGGGAGTTGAGGACGACATCGACGCCCTCTCCCCCGGTCAGTTCGAGCACCTGGTCGGCGAAGGCGAGCGTGCGGGAGTCCAGGACGTGGTCGGCGCCCAGCAGGGACAGCAGCGCGCGCTTGGCGGGGCTGCCGGCGGTGGCGATGATCCGGGCGCCGACGTGCCGGCCGTACTGGAGGGCGGCGAGGCCCACTCCGCCGGCGGCGCCGTGCACGAGGAGCGTCTCGCCTTCCCCGAGGCGGGCCAGGTGCTCCAGGGAGTGGTGCACGGTGAAGAAGGCGACCGGCAGGGTCGCCGCCTCGGCGAACGACATCCGGTCCGGGATCCGTCCGGTGCTGGCGGCGGGGACGACGACGTGCGAGGCCAGGGCGCCGGGCGCGCAGGCGAAGACCCGGTCCCCCGCCTTCGCTTCCGTTCCCTCGCCGACGGCGGTGACGACGCCCGCGCACTCCAGGCCCAGGCCGTGTTCGCCGGGGGCGGGGACCTCGG
>NZ_JAILXP010000440.1 GCF_020740895.1 Streptomyces sp. UNOB3_S3
GTCCCGGCCCCCGTCCCGGTCCCGGGGGAGCGGCGCGGGCGGCCGCGCAGCGCGGCCGTCGACCGGGCCGTCGTCGAGACCGTGCTGCGGCTCCTGGAGGACGGCATGACGGTCGCCGAGCTGTCCATGGAGCGGATAGCCCGCGAGGCGGGCGTCGGCAAGGCCACCGTCTACCGGCGCTGGGCGGGCAAGGAGGCGCTGATGCTCGATGTGCTGCGCTCCCTCGACGACAGCGCCCCTGAGCTCGCCGGCGGCCCCGCCCGCGACGACCTCGTCGCCCTGCTGGAGCACCTGCGCCGGCGCGGCCTGGCCAAACGCTCCTCGGCCGTGCTCCGGACGGCCATCGCGCAGGTCCGCGTCCACCCCCGGCTGTGGCAGGAGTACCACGACACGGTCGTCGCGGCCCGGCGCCGCGCCTTCCACGAGGTGCTGCGGCGCGGCATGGCGGCGGGGGAGATCCGGGCCGACCTCGACGTCGACCTCCTCACCGACCTCTTCGTCAGCCCCATGCTCTCCCGCGCGATCCTCCACGACTGGCAGGAGCTGCCGGAGGGGCTGGCCGAGCGGATCGTCGACACGGTGCTGGAGGGGGTGCGCCCGCAGACGCCCGGGCCGGACGCTCCCGCCCCGGAGGGGCCGCCGGGGCCGTCCGACCCCGCCGTCCCGGGCCGGAAGTCCTGATTCCGGAAGGTCCCCGGCGGCCTGGGACGTCCTCATGTGCCCGTTCTGTCACAGCATCCCGTGCCGGGCCCGCATCGAGGAACCCGGTGGGACCGGACGGTCGTCCTCCCACCCGACGCCCCGGCCAGGAGCGTTCCGGTCAGCCCCGCGTGCCATGATCACCTATGGTCCGGTCCCGGGGACGAGCAGCAGATGGAGCAGTGAGGACAGCCGATGCCGCAGGCGCACATGGAGGAGACGGGCCTTGAGGGAGCGGGCCCCGTGCGGACCGACTCCGGGGCCCCGGCGCTCCAGGGCCGGCTGGACCGCTGGCGCGGCCAGTGGCGGGGCCCGGACATCTGGCGGCGCGGCGTCGTCCTCGCCGTGCTCGCCGTCCTGCTCGGCCTGCTGATGCTGATCCACGCCGACCTGCCCAACAAGGTCGGCAACCTCGGCAGCCTCACCGAGACGTTCCTCCCGTGGCTGGGCCTGTTCGTCCCGGTGCTGCTGGTCCTGGCGCTGCTGCGCCGCTCGGCCACCGCCCTGATCGCCCTGCTGCTGCCCGCCGTCGCCTGGGTCAACCTCTTCGGCGGGCTGCTGACCGACAAGTCCGGCAAGGGCGGCAACTTCACCGTCGCCACCCACAACGTCAACGCCGAGAACCCCGACCCCGTCCGCACCGCCCGGGCCGTCGCCGCCTCCGGCGCCGACGTCGTGGCCCTGGAGGAGCTCAGCGACGCCTCGCGCTACGAGAAGGCGATGGCGGGCGCGTACAAGTACCACTCGGTGCAGGGCACGGTCGGCGTGTGGAGCAAGTACCCGCTGACCGACGCCGGGCCGGTCGACATCAAGATGGGCTGGACCCGCGCGCTGCGCGCCACCGTGCAGACGCCGCAGGGCCCGGTGGCCGTCTACGTCGCCCACCTGCCCTCGGTGCGGGTCAAGTTCAACGCCGGCTTCACCGCCGGGCAGCGCGACAACAGCGCCCAGGCGCTCGGCCAGGCCATCGCCCACGAGCCGGTGCGCAAGGTCGTCCTCCTCGGCGACCTCAACGGCACCATGAACGACCGCTCCCTCGCCCCCGTCACCTCCCAGCTCCGCTCGGCCCAGGGCGCGGCCGGCGACGGCTTCGGCTTCAGCTGGCCCGCGAGCTTCCCCATGGCCCGCATCGACCAGATCATGGTCCGCGGCATGGACCCCGTCTCCGCGTGGACCCTCCCCGCGACGCCCAGCGACCACCTGCCGGTGGCGGCCCGCGTCAAGATCTGACGGCACCTGCCCGCACGGGCCCGTACTCGCGAGTTCACCTCCCGGGTACGGGCCCGTAGCCGTATCCCCGTAGGCTGGAAGGCTGCTTCGGACCCCCTTCTGTCTTTTCGAAAGGCCTCTCATGCCCCTGGCGCTGCTGGCGCTCGCCGTCTCCGCCTTCGGCATCGGAACGACCGAGTTCGTGATGATGGGCCTGCTGCCCAATGTCGCGGACGACCTCGGCACCTCCGTCCCCACCGCCGGCTACCTGGTCTCCGCCTACGCCCTCGGCGTCGTCTTCGGCGCCCCGCTGCTCACCGCGCTCGGCGCGCGGATCCCGCGCAAGCGGATGCTGATCCTGCTCATGGCGGTCTTCACGGTCGGCAACCTCGCCTCGGCCCTGGCCCCCAACTTCGGGCTGCTCGTCGCCGGCCGGGTGCTGGCGGGGCTGCCGCACGGCGCGTTCTTCGGTGTGGGCTCCGTGGTCGCCGCCCGCCTCGCGGGCGAGGGACGGCAGGCCCGGGCCGTCGCCATGATGTTCCTCGGCCTGACGGTCGCCAACATCGTCGGCGTCCCGGCGGCCACCCTCCTGGGACAGCACCTGGGCTGGCGCGCCACGTTCCTCGTCGTGGCCGCGATCGGCCTCGCGGCGATGGCCACCCTCGCCCGCCTGATCCCCCAGCTGCCGCCCGAGCAGGGCGCGGGCCTGGGCAGGGAGCTGCGCGCCCTGGGCGGTCGCCAGGTACTGCTGGGCCTGCTGGCCACGGTCTTCGGCTTCGCGGGAGTCTTCGCCGTCTACAGCTATCTGTCCGCGATGGCGGTGGAGGTCACCGGCTTCTCCGAAACCTCGGTCACGTTCGTGCTGGCACTCTTCGGCACCGGCATGACCCTCGGCGTCCTCGCGGCCGGCCCCCTCACCGACCGCGCCCTGCGCCCCACGCTCTACGGAGCCCTGGCCGGTCTCGCGGCGGTCCTCGTCGTCTTCGACTTCACCGTGCACGTGAAGTGGGCCGCGCTGGTGACGGTCGTCCTGCTCGGCGCCGCCGGTTCCATGACCAGCACCCCCCTCCAGATGCTCATCATGAACAAGGCCAAGGCCGCCCCCACCCTGGCCGCCGCCTCCAACCACTCGGCCTTCAACCTCGCCAACGCGGGCGGCGCCTGGCTCGGCGGCGCCGCCATCGCGGCGGGCTGGGGCTGGACCTCGCCCACGCTGGTGGGCGCGGCCCTGGCCGTGGTGGGCCTGGCCGTCGCGGTCGTCGCGGGCGCCCTGGACCGGGGCGAGGGCTCGCGCGTGGTCGCGGGGGCACACTTGGAGCATGTGCCGCAGCATCAAGACGCTCAGACCGCCGGTCACACCGGAGGCCACTGAGGACGACGTCCGCGCCGCCGCCCTCCAGTACGTACGGAAGGTGTCGGGGTTCCACGCCCCGGCCGCGCACAACCGGGCCGTCTTCGACGCGGCCGTCGACGCCGTGGCCGAGGCCACGGCACGGCTGATGGACGGGCTGGTGGTGCGCGGCGCGAAGTGAACGCCGGGCCCCTCGACGGCAGCGCCGGGCCCCTCGACGGCGGGGGCCCGGGGCGGGATCAGACCTCGCGCCAGCCGTTCGTGATCGGCAGGCGGCGGTCCTTGCCGAAGCCCTTCGCGGAGATCTTCGTGCCCGGCGGGTACTGGCGGCGCTTGTACTCCGCCGTGTCGACCAGGCGCAGGATGCGGGTGACGAGCTCCGGGTCGAAGCCCGCCGCGACGATGTCGGCGCGGCCCCGGTCGCGGTCGACGTAGAGCTCCAGGATGCGGTCGAGGACGTCGTAGTCCGGGAGGGAGTCCGTGTCCACCTGCCCGGGGCGCAGCTCGGCGCTCGGGGGCTTGGTGATGGAGTTCTCCGGGATCGGCGGGGTCTCGCCGCGCTCGGCCGCCGCCCGGTTGCGCCAGTTGGCGAGGCGGAAGATGCCGGTCTTGTAGACGTCCTTGATCGGGCCGTACGCGCCGACCGAGTCGCCGTAGAGCGTGGAGTAGCCGCAGGCCAGCTCGGACTTGTTGCCCGGCGCCAGGACGATGTGGCCCTCCTGGTTGGAGATCGCCATCAGCATCGTGCCGCGCAGCCGGGACTGGAGGTTCTCCTCGGCGAGGCCGGTCAGGCCCAGCGACCCCATGTACGCGTCGAACATCGGGGCGATCGGCACGGTCCGGAAGTGGAGGCCCGTGCGGCGGGCGAGCTCCTCGGCGTCGGCGATCGAGTGGTCGGAGGAGTAGCGGGAGGGCATGGCCACGCCGTACACGTGGTCCGCGCCGACCGCGTCGCAGGCGATGGCGGCGACCAGCGCCGAGTCGATGCCGCCGGACAGGCCGATGAGGACGCTCCGGAAGCCGTTCTTCTCGACGTACGCCCGCAGGCCCGCGACCAGCGCCCGGTAGACCTCCTCGTCGTCGCCCAGGTGGGGGGCGAGGCTGCCGGTGAACTCCGGCTCGTAGGCGGGGAGGGGGTCGGCGGAGACGGTGACGTGCTCGATGCGCAGGCCGTCGTCGACGACGCCCGAGGGGGCCGCCGCCGGGGCGGCCGGCAGGTCCAGGTCGAGGACGAGGCAGGTCTCCTCGAACTGCGGGGCGCGGGCGATGACCTCGCCGGCGCTGTCGACGACGATCGAGTCGCCGTCGAAGACCAGCTCGTCCTGGCCACCGGTGGTCGCGAGGTAGGCGGTGACGCAGCCGGCCTCCTGGGCGCGCTTGCGCACCAGCTCCAGACGGGTGTCGTCCTTCTCGCGCTCGTAGGGGGAGGCGTTGATGGAGAGCAGCAGCCCGGCCCCGGCGGAGCGGGCGGCGGGCACGCGGCCGCCGTCCTGCCAGAGGTCCTCGCAGATGGCCAGCGCCACGTCCACGCCGTGGACGCGCAGCACGGGCATCGTCTCGCCGGGCACGAAGTAGCGGAACTCGTCGAAGACGCCGTAGTTCGGCAGGTGGTGCTTGGCGTAGGCCAGCACGGCCTCGCCCCGGTGGAGCACGGCGCCGGCGTTGCGCGGGGCCCCGGCGGGGCGGCCCAGGCGCGGGCGGGCCTCGTCGCTGCGGTCGAGGTAGCCGACGACCACGGGGAGCTCGCCCAGGCCCTCGGCCTGGAGGCGGGCGGCCAGCGCGCGCAGCGCGTCCCGGCTCGCCGCGACGAAGGAGGAGCGCAGGGCGAGGTCCTCGACGGGGTACCCCGTCAGCGCCATCTCGGGAAACGCCACCAGGTGGGCGCCCTGTTCGGCGGAGCGCCGGGTCCAGTGGACGATCCGCTCGGCGTTCCCGGCGATGTCGCCGACGCGGGAGTCGATCTGGTTCAGGGCGAGACGAAGTTGAGCCACGCGCCCAGTGTAATCGTCTGACTGACGCAATGTGGTGTGAGGGCGGCCACGGTGACCCGGGCGAGAACCGTGCAGACCTGGCCACGGAATGTGATCTTGTGACAAGCTGCGCGATCTGCCCATGGGGTGTCCTGCCGTGGGCCGGATGATGTCTTGTCAGCATTGATCCCTAGGAGACCCGTTGAGCACGCAGCCGCCGCCGCAGTGGAGCCCCCAGCCTCCCGACAGCGGCCCCTACCC
>NZ_JAILXP010000441.1 GCF_020740895.1 Streptomyces sp. UNOB3_S3
CTTCAAGGCGTATCACGTCGAAGGCACCTCCTGGAACATCTACGACCCGGTCGCCAACATCACCGCCTCCTGCGCCTACGCCGCCGACAAGTACGGCTCCATGGACAACGTCAACTCCGCGTACTAAAAGACTCGTTCTCGATCTTCATCGTGCGCCCGGGGGGAGTCGGCCAGGACGGCGTACGCGTCCAGACTGACAAGTGGCCCGACCCGACCGGGCCGCCGCACCCCCGTGGCGGCGGCCCGGTCCCGGCTCAGCGCAGCCGAGTCGCGGCGTACGCCTCGATGGCGGCCCGCTGGTACGCGGCCAGGCCCGGCGTGATCGACTCGTACACCGCGCGCCAGTGCTCGTTCTCCACACAGCAACGCCCGATCGCGCGGTACTCCTCGGCGGTGGCTGCCCGGCTCCGGGACAACGTCCGGTACTGGGTGCCGATCTCGACCTGCACCGCGTCGGCGTCAGCGGGCAGGCCGGTGGCCAGCAGTTCCGCCAGCCGGATCATCTGCGCCGTGCGCTCGCGCTCGTCGGCCTCGATCTCGGCCCTGCTCAACGCCGCGGTACGCCGCTCGACGGCCTCGACCAGTTCCGGGAAACCGTGCAGGGCCTTCATGCAATGGGCAGGCCGGATGCCCTCGAACAGGTTCTCCGGCCGGCTGATGGTGATCATGTCTGTGCCGTCCTTCCTGGACTGCTCCAGTTCGGTGATCGTGCGGGCGACGGTGCCGGCCAGGGCATCCAGCCGGTCGCGCTCGGCGAGCAGCCGACGGTGATGGCCCCGCAGGGCCTCCAGCTCGTCGACCTGCGCGGCCAGGATCCGGCCGATCTCAGGCAGTCCCAGGCCCAGCGCCCGCAGCACGAGAACCTGCTGGAGCCGCAGCAGTTGGCGCTCCTCGTAGTAACGGTGGCCGTTGCCCCCGATCCAGGCCGGCGGCAGCAGGTTGATGTCGTCGTAGTGCCGTAGCGTCCGGGCCGTCACACCCGACATCCGGGCGACCTCCGCGATCGGCCAGGCCATCGCCGCCTCCCTCACACGTGCTTCACCGGGCCGGAATCCCCGGCCCTGCTCACGACGGTAGAGGCTTCCGCTGCGGCAGGTTCAAGCCCGGCTTCCGGCTTCTTGCGCGCCCCGGGGCGCCGCCCTCATTCGTCTCTCATCATCCGTTGACCGTTTGTTGAACGCCCCGGCACAGCATGCTCCCCAACCGCCCCACCGGGGCGTGGCATGACGCAAGAGACGAGAAGAGGAGATTCCCATGAACGACCTGTTCGAGCTGGATGTCGAAGAGATCGCGATGCCGTCCCAGGGCGCGCCCGGCGAGGCCGAGACGGCCCTGGTCACCAGCAACGAGTGCCACCACGGCACGGGCTGCATCTGCTGATCCGGGCCGGCGCCGTGCGGGCTGGGCGATGCCCCGCCGGGGCGTGGCACGACTCGAGAGACGAGAAGAGGAGATCCCCGTGAACGACCTGTTCGAGCTGGACGTGGAAGAGATCGCGATGTCGGCCCAGGGTGCGCCCGGCGAGGCCGAGGTGTTCCTGCACACCAGCCATGAGTGCGAGATCACGGGCTGCATCTGCTGACCCGAGCCGGCGTCGTGCGGGCGGGGCGCCGACCCGCCCGCACGGCCTGGCGCGGGAACGGCGGCCGGTGGGGAACAGAGGAAGGGTGTCGGTGGTGATGGCGGCGGAGAAGGCGGACGAGGGTTACGTCTGTGCCGATGTGGTGCTCCTGAGGGCGGCGATACGGCCGGTGGAGCCGCCCCCGGTGGACCCGATCCCGGTGGACCCGGCGCCGGGGGCGCGGCTGCGCCGGGCCGCCGGGGACGAGTTGCTGCGCGAGGCCGTCGCCCTGGCCAGCCCGTCCCTGTCCGCGGTCCTGGACAAGGCGGCGGCCGGCACGCCCCTGACTGCCAAGGAGGAGCGCCGCGCCGAGCGGACCGTGACGCGCTACGCGCTGAGGATGAGTGAACGGGCCACCCCCTTCGGCCTCATGGCCGGCGTGGCGACCGCGGGCTTCGCGCCGCGCCCGGAGTTCCGCCGGGGCGAGCGGCACACCAAGTCCGTACGGCCGGACATGGGCTGGCTCACCGACGTCGTCACCCGCCTGGAGGAGGATCCGGGCGTCCTGGCCGTCCTGCGGGTCACGGCCAACGACCTGTGCGCCGTCCGCGGCGACCGGCTCGTCCTGGCCTTCGTCCCCCGGCCGGTGGACGCCCTCCACGGGCGGCCGCCGGTACGGGAGATCACCGTGCGCCGCACCGAGGCCGTACGGCGGGCGCTGGAGTTCGCCCGTACCCCCGTGCCCTGGCCCGAGCTGGTCCGGCGGATGACCGGCGCCTTCCCGGAGGCGGCAGGGGACACCGTCCGGGCGATGCTCACCGAACTGGTCCGGCGCGGGGTGCTGCTCACGGAGCTCCACCCGCCCATGGACGACGGCGACCCGCTGGCCCACGTCCTCGCCCTGGCGGCGCCCGCCGGCGCGGGAGTGTCCGAGCGGAGCCGGGACGTCCTGCGGGAACTGGCCCTCCTCCAGCGGGAGCTGGCCGACTACGCGGAGCGGGCCCCGGGCCGGGGCCGGGCGGCCCTCGCCGCCGCCGAGGCGCGGATGTGCCGGATCCACCCGGCCGAGCGGCTGCTCCAGACCGATCTGCGGCTGGACGTCACGGCCCGGCTGCCCGAGACCGTACGGGCCGAGGCGGAACGCGCCGCCGGGGTGCTGGCGGACCTGGCCGCCGCGCGGCCCGGGCCGCGGCACCTGCGGGAGTACCACGCCCGGTTCCTCGAACGCTACGGCACCGGGCGGGCCGTGCCCCTGACCGAACTCCTCGACGCCGAACGGGGCCTGGGCCTCCCCGAGGAGTACCGCGCGCCGACGGCGTCCCGGCTCCTCCCCGGCACGGACGGCCTCGACGACCGCGACCGGCTGCTGCTGGCCTGGGCCCAGGAGGCGGCGATGAGCGGGGAGCGCGAACTCGTCCTGGACGACGCCCGCCTGGCCCGCCTGACCAGGGCGGGCCGCCCACGACCGGGCGAGGGCGCCGGCGGGGCGCGGCCGGTGGTGGTGCCGGCCTCCTTCGACCTGCTGGCCGAGGTCCGCGCCGCGTCCCTGGAGGCCATGGACCGGGGCCGGTTCCGGCTGCTGGTCGGCGCGGTCTCGGCCGTCGCGGGCGCCGTCGCCGGGCGCTTCGCGCACGTGCTCGGCGAGGACGGCCACCGCTTCGGGGACGTACTGCGCTCCGTCCCCACGCGCGACCCGCGCGCCGTCCGCGCCCAGCTGTCCTTCCGCACCCTCGGCGGCCGGGCCGCCAACGTGGCCCGCGTACCCCGCTGGACGGACCACACCATCACCGTGGCCGCGTTCACCGACCGGGCGTCCCGGCACGCCCTCGGCCTCGACGACCTGGCCGTGACGGCGACGACGGACCGGCTCGCCCTGGTCTCCACGGTGCTGGGCACCGAGGTCGTCCCCACCGTCCCCAGCATGCTCAGCCTGCGCGGCAATGCCCCCGGGACGGCCCGCTTCCTGGCCGAGCTGCCCCGCAGCGGGGAGTCGGCGCTGCCCGCCTGGGACTGGGGAGCCGCGGCCGCCCTGCCGTACCTGCCCCGCGTGCGCAGCGGCCGCTCCGTCCTGGCCCCCGCCCGCTGGTACCCGGC
Organism: Streptomyces sp. UNOB3_S3; assembly: GCF_020740895.1. Lineage (GTDB taxonomy): Bacteria > Actinomycetota > Actinomycetes > Streptomycetales > Streptomycetaceae > Streptomyces. The sequence continues at coordinate 3,656 of NZ_JAILXP010000441.1, forward strand.
CGACCCCGACCTGCGCGCCGCCGCGGGCGACCCGGGCACCGGCCCGGCCGAGTGGCGGCGGCTGTTCACCGCCTGGCGCGAGCACGCGGGCGTGCCCGACCGGGTCGCGGCGGCCCACCGCGACCGGCGCATCGCCCTCGACCTGACCTCCGCCGCGGACCTGGAACTGCTCCGGGACGAGTGGCGGCGCCGGCCGGCGGCACAGCTCCACGAGGCCCCCGACGACGAGGAGTACGGCAGCGGCTGGTCGGCCGGGCACCGCACCGAGATCGCCTTCCCCTTGGTGCGCGCCACCGCCCCCGGACCGGCCGGGGAGCCGCTCGCGGCCCCGCCGCGCCGCCGCGCCGCCGCCGTCCACCACCCCGGCTCCGGCTGGCTGTACGCCAAGCTCCACTGCTCGCCGGAGCGCCACGACGAACTCCTCGCCGTCCACCTGCCCCGCCTGCTGGACGGTCTGCCGGCCGGATCCGGCGCCCGGTGGTTCTACCTCCGCTACGCCGATCCCGACCCCCATCTGCGGCTGCGCTTCCACGGGGACCCCGCCGACCTCGGCGGACGCCTCCTGCCGCGCCTGGGGGAATGGGCCGCGCGCCTCGCGGACCAGGGGCTGTGCGGGCGGCTCGCCCTCGACACGTACGACCCCGAACTCGAGCGCTACGGCGGCCCCTCGGCCATCGAGGCGGCCGAGGCCGCCTTCGCCGCCGACAGCCGGGCCTGCCTGGAACAGCTCGCCCTGCTGCGCGCGGGCACCCTCTCGCTCGACGTCCGGCTGCTGACGGCCGCCAATTACGTCGACCTCCACCACCGGTTCCTCGGCCGGCCCGACGGCGTACTCAGCCTCCTCGGCGACGGCGCCACGCGCGGCCACGACGACGCCCCCACCGGCCTGCGGGAACCGGCCCGCCGGCTCATCGACGCCGACGGCCGCTGGGAGGCCCTGGCCCGGCACCCCGGGGGAGCCGAGCTGCTGGACGTCTGGGAACGGCGCGCCGCAGCCGTCGCCGCGTACGGGCTGCGGCTGCGCGACCTGCCCCCGGAGGAACGGTGGGGCGGCGAGGACCGCACGCTGGCCTCCCTCCTGCACATGCACCACAACCGGCTGGCGGGCATCGACCGCACCGCCGAACGGCAGTCGCTGGCCCTGGCCCGCGCCGCCCTGCGCGCCCACCTCGGCCGCCTCCGGGCCGGCGCGTGAACCCGCGCGACGCGGCGGCGGACCTGGCCGCCGGCATCGCGGACCGGCTCGCCGACCCGGGGCGGGTCCGGGCGCACCACCCCGCCTCCCGGCCCATCTGGCAGGACCTGACCCTCAGCGAGGGACTGCCCGGGACCGCCCTCCTCCACCTGGAGGCCGGGCACACCGACGGCGCGGCACTGCGGACCGCCCACCAGTGGCTGGCCGAGGCGACGGCACGCGCCGCGGCGGCACCCGCCGCCGCCCCGAGGCCCGGCCTCTACTACGGGGTGCCCGCGCTGGCCTTCGCGCTGACCCGCGCGGAGGCGGCCGTCGGCCGCCCCCTGCGGGCCGCCGGACACCTCGGCGCCCAGGTCCGCCGCTACGCCCGCGACGCGGCCACCCGGGAGCTGCGGCGCCGGCCCGGGAACGGCGAGTGCGTGACGATGGCCGCCTACGACGTCATTTCGGGGCTCACCGGCCTCGGCGCCCACCTGCTGGACGACGCCGCCGGGCGGGACGCCCTCGCCGACGTCCTCACCGCCCTGGTGGCGCTGACCGTGCCCGTCCGGCTGCCCGGCGGCCGTACGCTGCCGGGCTGGTGGACAGCGCAGGGCCCCGGCTCCGGGTACCCGCCCACCAC